>CAUPOP010000001.1:0-141874 GCA_963512955.1 uncultured Flavobacterium sp.
ACCTTATTACACGATTGATGTATTAAATGAACTTATGTTGCAGGCTGATTTTATTAAATTAAATGATGAAGAATTACGTGAAATAAGTAGAGAATTAGGATCTACCTATAATTCGTTTGAACAAAACATCAAATTCTTAGCTGAAAAGACAAATACTAAACAAGTTTGTGTTACTAAGGGTGAATTTGGAGCCGTTCTGTATAGTAACGATAAGTTTTATTATAATAGTGGTTATTTTATAAAAGTCGTTGATACAGTAGGGGCAGGGGATTCTTTTTTAGCTTCATTAATAGTAAAGTTACTAAGAGGAAAATCACCTCAAAAAGCATTAAATTATGCTTGTGCAATAGGAGCTTTAGTAGCTGGACAGGAAGGAGCTAATCCACAGATTTCTGAAAAGGTAATTAGGGATTATATGAAAATTGAAAAAAAATATAAAGTTTGATTTTTTTGTTTTGCATCGCCCCTTTTTTATTTACAACAATCGCTTTCAAACAAAAAATCCCATTTAGTCTTTACTAAATGGGATTTTTTTATGTTTAAAAAAGAAATATTAAACGTTCTTTAAATTGATAATTTCTTGTTCAGTCAAAAAACGCCAGTTTCCTCTGGGAACATATAAAAATTATATTATTTTTTATTGATAAAAACTGTGAAGTAGTATTTGAACAGAATTTCTATAACTATTTGATATTTAATCTATATTATACTAACAGTCAACAATCAAAAATAATTTCTATTTTAGTTCCTTTTCCTAAATTACTCGTAATACTCAATTCAGCATGTACTAATCGAGCTCGTTCTTTAATGTTTTTTAAACCAATACCATCATTTTCTCTAGTATTATTTTTAAAGCCTTTACCATTATCTTCAATTAGCAGTTGTAGTTTGTTTTTTTTGGTTTTGTTTAAGCTAATTTCACAAGTAGTCGCTTCAGCATATTTAATAACATTCAATAAGGCTTCTTGTACAATTCTAAAAATAGTAATTTTAACTAAGCCATCGATGTTATTCCAATTCAGGTTGCTAGTGTCAGAAAATGAAAAATGAGTTAAAACAAATTCATTTTTTTCTTGAATCAAGTCATTTAATAAATCAATATAATCCAAATGAACTTCAATGTCGTCAGTGTGTAAATCGTGTGAAATATTTCTAATTTCTAGCTCAATTTCTTGTAGCAAGTCTACATATGAAAGACGTTTTTCCTTTCCTTCAAGAGTATCGCTATTATTTAAAATACCTAACTGAAGACGAGTGCCGTAAAGTTTGTTCAATACATTATCGTGCAATTCCATTGCAATTCTGTTTTGTTCCTTAAATTTTATAGTATTCAACTTAATTTGGTAGTCTTTTAATAATTCAAAAATTTCCTCTTCTGCTTTTTGAAGTTGTATTTGATAGACGAGTTCCCTTTTTTTATTCTCAACGTAACGATTAATCAGGATTCCTCCGGAAACTAAAACAATCATAAACGAACCAATAATCAGATATAAATTTCTGGTTGACAATGATTTATTTTCATCCTCAACGATTGAAGTTTCATATTCAATCCGTGCATATTTATTGCGATTATTTCTTTGTACTTTTGTTAGACTATCGCTAATAGCTATATATCTTTTGGTATAAAAAGAATCATTCTTATAATCTATTTTAGACAATAATTTCAAATTTAGCTTAATATTATCGCTCGATTGGAATTTTTCGGATAATCGCAAAGATTGTTTCAGATAGCTTATAGATTTTGCTGTGTCTTTTACAATCGAATAATATTCTCCTAAATAAGATAGCTTATAAATTTGACTCGCTTCATTGCTATTTCTTCTAGAGATATCTAATGATGTTTTTAAAAGTTTTTCCACTCCATAAAGATTGCCACTTTTCATCTTTATTTCTCCCAAATTGCCAATGATTATTGCATAGTATTCAGGCCATTCTTTTTTTAAATTGGGGCTTAAAACAGATTCTAATTCTAGTATTGCTTTTTTATACTGTGCTCTTTGTCTATAAATTTCAGCGAGATTAACTGATGTAGATATTTTAAAATTATTTTTTTTATCAAATCCGTCATCACTTTGTATTAAATCATTCAAAACTCCTTTTGCCAACATATAATACTTAATTGCATTATCAGATTCTTCGAGTTTCCCAAAATTGGCTCCCATCAAATTATATGTAGAATAGAGTAGTTTTTTATCATCACTTTTTTTTAATAATTGCAAAGCTTTTGAAAGTAGTATTTCGCTTTCAATATAATTGCCTTCATAAAACAGTAGATAAGCCTTGTTAAACTGCATTCTTCCAGTCATTAAGTCATTTTTCAAATTGCGGTATAGTTTCTCTGCTTTTTGATAATAATAGTAAGCACTGTCTTTGTGGCTTACTTCATAAGTATCTCCTATGTAGTAGTAGCTCTTAGCAATCGCATTTGTATCTTTAGCCTGTTCAGACAACTTTAATATCCTTTGGCTAACCGATAATGATTTGGTGTTTTTATTTAAATAATAATATTCAGAAGATAAATCGAATAAGAATTTTCGAGTTAAGGAATCATTTTTTAAAGAGTTAGAAAACGAATTTAAAGAATCTAAAAATTTTAGTTTTTCATTTGGATTCTTAACTCTGTAAACTTTATTTTCAAATATTAATGAAAAAGTATTTGCTGTTTTAGGCTTTGTGCAAGAGCTTAAAAATATAAATAGGAAAAATAGAAAGGTCTTTTTCAAAGGTTTTTATTCAAAAATAAACAAAAAAGACCATATACAATATGGTCTTTAAAAAAGTAGTTTTAGTATTATTTTATCTAGGTTTATAGATTATATCTTCAGCAGTAACATTAGTCGGTGCTTTTGGATTACTAGCTGTAATCTCTGTCGCTTGGCTTTTAGTGTCCATCTCAGATCTTCAGTTCAGGAATAAAAGGAAAAACGAATAAGGGCTAAAAAAAAGAGTTGGGTTAAAAAATTTATTTTAGAGTAAAATCGTAATTTTTTTAATTAAATTTGATTAGCCTTGCTATTTCATAAGCCTTAAACAAGTATTTTTTTCTATAATTATTTAAAACACTAATGTATAAAAATAGAAACATTTTAATTATTGACGATCATCCAATGAGTGTTGATGGTTATAAAATTTTACTTTCTAGCATTGAATCCAATAAAAAGACTAATTATATACTTGGGTATAGTTGCGAAGAGGCCTTCAGTATTATTCAACGAACAAAAAGTGATGGTGAAATGATTGACTTTGCTTTTGTCGATATTAATCTCCCTCCTTTTGAGGTAGAAAAAATATTCTCAGGTAGTGATGTAGCAAAACTAATTAGAAAGTATTTTCCAGACTGTAAAATAATAATTATTTCTATGCACAATGAACCATTGTGGGTCAATCAAATTTATAAAAGTATTAATCCCGAAGGATTCATTGCTAAAAGTGATATTAATTACAAAAGTTTTCCTGAAGCATTTAAAAGTGTAGAAAATGATGAAATCTATTATAGTGAATCTATAAAGCAATCACGAAAAAAGATGATTCAAAAAAACATCAATTGGAATGAGAACGACAGTAAAATGCTAAGATTAATTGCTGAAGGAGTTAAAACCAAAGATTTGCCTAACTATATTCCACTTTGTTTAAGTGCAATTGAAAAACGAAAAGCGAGTATCAAAAAACAATTAATAGTAGAGTCTGGCTCCAATAAAGAACTATTAGATAGCGCAAAAAGCTTAGGACTTATTTAAAATTTAATATTCATTAAATTAATTAAAACTCTTTCACACTTTTTCAAAATTAGAAAATAACGCCTTAATCCTCTCGGAAAAGCCAATATAAATAAGTTTAACCTTAGGTTGAGAGTCATTAAATTTACCCCAATCATCATCCACAAGCAATAATTTAAAAAGGTTTACTCTAAGATAGAATTATATTTTTTTTGTAAAACATACAAGAAAAGCAGCCTTGATTCTTTTTCAAATTATTAATGTGCAAATCAATCTATAAAGTAAGTCACTTTGGAACATAAATAGAACTGAAAGAAAAAATTTTAGCCTTCTAATACAATTGAAAAGCTAAATAAAATATCAATTTATTTTTCTAAGAGTTTGTTATTAAGGAGTACTATATTAAAAGTCTATTTCGGGTCAAAGCTTTGCTTGTACACTATTCAGTATTGTGTTTTGATATCATAGATAGTGCTCCATATATTGTTATTTGAATACTAAATCAACTCGATTTAACGTGTCAGATTACCTACTGTAAATAAATCTCAAATGCAGTAGAGAGATAAAATCCTCAACAAAAAACCGTAAAAAATTCCCTAAAAAACCGTAAAATTATTTAAAAAAACATCTTGAAATTGCAGCAAATTTTGATAAATATCAAATAAAATAATTTGAAAAATAACTGTTCGAATAGTAGCGAAAAGCGAATTGAGAACAAATGCTGAATACAGTATTTTCAAAAAGGAATATGTTTTTTAGACAGATTTACTGAAGCTCTAATCGTGTTTTAAGGTATTTTACCTCTTTAGAAACTTTTTTATAATAATAAGATTAGTGAATAACTATGAATATTGATGTTGGAGTATTTGGACTGAATGATAAAATAGCTTGAAATTTTAACTAATAATCTATATGAATCAGAATAAAAACAAGACAAACAACCTTCACAAAATTGTACAATTTGTCTTGTTTGTATCGTCATATTCTCCTTTATTCATTTTAATCATTTTCAGTCATCTATATCAAAACGCTGAATATTTATATTGGTCTGGGATTTCATTAATTGGGATTAAATTATTTGCATTAAAATTTGGGCTGTTATCTGTATTGTTTTCTGTTTTAATAATAGGAACATTTTGTTATCGACAAACATTAAGAAAAATTGAAGAAGTTGCAAAAAATGGAAATCCGATAACCGTGAATGGTGTTAAAAATAAAAACAAGGAAGTCATTGGGTATATAGCTACATATATTATTCTTTTTCTATTTCAAAGTTTTAACGGATGGATTGAGTGTTTTTCAGTATTATTTCTAATGGTAATAATTTATAGTATTTACATCAATTCGTCTTTATTGCGAATCAATCCTTTACTCCGTTTTAAATTCGCAATATATGAGATTGAATACACAGAAAATAAAAAAACTAAAACTGGGCTAATCATTTCAAGTGATAAATATTTGCAATATGATGTAAACATCAGAATCTATGAAATTGGACATAGGCTCTATTTTGCAATGAATAATAATTATTTATAATGCTTTTAAAATAACTTTCAAGAAAATTTGAAACACCAGTATTAAGCATCAGCTGTACAAAGAAAAGTTATTATTGATTTATTAAGTGGCGATATTCAGTTAAGAAGCAAACGGGAATTGATACAGAAATTTATCGAGGAAAATATACCATACATCAAAGCTAATGACAGTATTAAAGATTAATTTAAAAAAATATGGTAAAAGTAAAAAGTACTCGCTTTGGCCAAACTATGTTAAGCCACCATATCTATAGCGGAAGAGGACTTATAAACGATAATGTTTTCAATGTATAGTAAATAGAGTAACTGTTCTTCAATCCCGAGTTATTGGTAATAGAATCATTGCGAAAATAGAGGAGTTTGTTGCAGTATTCGTGAAGGGAATGATAGTTTAAATTCTATAATACAAATTATGAATATTAATAAAAATGAGGTTTACGAATTTAATTCTAGTATTTACAACAAACGCTTTCAAACAAAAAATCCCATTTAGTCTTTACTAAATGGGATTTTTTATGTTTAAAAAAGAAGTATTAAACGTTCTTTAAATTGATAATTTCTTGTTCTGTTAAAAAACGCCAGTTTCCTCTAGGAAGATTCTTTTTAGTCAATCCTGCAAAAGATACACGGTCAATCCTCAAAACATTATAATCAAAATGCTCAAAAATAGAACGAACCACTTTTACATTAGCTGATCTTAATTTAAGACCAATCTCGCTCTTCGCTTCATTCTCAATGTAACTCACATCTTCAACAAAAACACGGTGACCGTCAAGAACCAAACCTTTATTTATTTTTTCTAAATCTTCAAATTTTAGATTTTTGTCTAATGAAACTTGGTAAATTTTAGAAGATTTTTGACTAGGTAAAGTAAATTTACGAAGCATATCAGTATCATTCGTAAACAACAATAAACCAGTAGTATTCTTGTCCATTCTTCCTACAGGAGCAATTTTTGCATTAGTAGAACCACGAACTAATTCCAAAACATTACGGAATTCCTGACCTTCGTCAAGAGCAGTTGTAAAGTTTTTAGGTTTATTAAGTAAGATGTATTCTTTTTTCTCAGGAGTTAAAACAGCACCGTCAAAATTCACGATATCGCCTGGTTTTACCATATATCCCATTTCAGTAACAGGAACATTATTCACCTTTACATTACCAGATTGGATATAAATATCTGCATCACGACGCGAACACACACCTGAATTAGAAATGTATTTATTCAAACGAATTTCGTCCGCTACCTTTGGTCTTTTTGGAGCTTGATTCGGTTTTTTCTCTACTTTATTAGCAGCCGCTTCAGCAACTTTTGGATTTATTTTTACTTTTTTTGGCCCTTGTGCCCTTTTTTGCATCGCAGGTTTTGGCTTGTTAGAACTTGGTCTAGAACTTGTTGGTCTAGCGCCACTTCTCTTATTATTGCCTTCCTTATTATTCATAATATTCTATAATTTGTGCAAAGATAGTATTTATATCATTGAGAAACGATTTTAGGCAATCAGAAAAAGCTAAAGAGTTAATTAATAGCAATTAAGGAGCTGTTTCCTGCTATCCGCTATATCTTTACAGCCGAACCCCGGCTATAAAGGATGCCGCTACTATCAGGGCTAGTGGTAGTAATAGGAAATTAGTAAATCATCATCAACAATCTTTTGCCATGCCACAACACCGCTGGATTGATGAGCACAATGCAAAACACACCAGAAACAATCAGGAATTTCAACACATTGTGAAGCAACAAGTATTGTTCCTTGCTATTGGATTTCCATAAATAGCTTAAAAAGAAAATCAAAATAATGAAGCAGCAATAAAAATAAATATCCATATAACCCACATCGTATATTTCGATTAAAATATAAACAGGAATAACTGTTAAAATACTCAAAGTGGTAATAATGGTTTTCGAAATAGTCTCGCCGTAAACAATGGGAATGGTTTTGTAATCATTCGCCAAATCGCCTTTTAAGTTCTCTAAATCCTTAATCATCTCCCGAATCAACAATAATAAAAACAAGAAAGAAGCATGGGCAAAAATAACCGCAAATTGTCCTTTATAATTCTCAATTTCTTCAAAAGGAATTTTAAAATAGAAATACAATAAGATGGCAAAAAAAGGAAGAACAGCCAGAAAAGCCGAAGTCAAATTGCCAATAATGGGGTATTTTTTTATTTTATGGGAATAGAACCAAATCAAAAAAATATAAACCGAAAAAAATAAAAAAGCACGCCAAGAAATGTACAACGCCATCAAAGCAACAATGATATTCAAGGAAAAATAAACATTCAGTTTTGTTTTCTGGCTGACTAATCTATCGAGCATAGATTTGTTTGGGCGATTGATTAGATCTTTTCTACTATCATAAAAATTATTGATAATATAACCCGAAGCAATCGTCAATGCCGAAGCAAAAACCAAGATAAATAAGTTGAAATCCAGTAAAATACTAAGCGCTCTTTTCTCGGGAGCCAATATAAATATTGCCGAAAGGTATTGAGCCAAAATGATAATAGGAATATTGTAGCCTCTAACCACAGAGAACAAACTGATAATTTTCATCAACAAGAGTTTGTACTGTCTGCTTAACATTTCAGGAGTTTGTTTTTTAGAATTAGAAGCCCTTTAGAATTGATAAACCACTTCTAGTTTGTAATCTTTCAAAGATGCTTTAGCGCGTTCTAAATCTTCGGTAAAACCAAGAATATAACCGCCTCCGCCTGAACCACATAATTTTAAATAGTAGTCGTTTGTGTCAATTCCTTTTTGCCAAATACCATGAAATTGTTCTGGAATCATTGGCTTGAAATTGCTCAAGACCACTTTAGATAATTTTTTGGTATTCAGGAACAAAGATTTCATATCACCACCCAAAAAGTTTTCTACGCAAGCATCTGTATGTTTCACAAATTGAGTTTTTAACATAGTACGGAATCCTTTGTCTTTTAGGTTTTCCATAAATATATTAACCATTGGAGCAGTTTCGCCCACAATTCCGGAGTCTAACAAAAATACAGCGCCTTTCCCATCAAAACTTTGTGTAGGAATACCGGTAGCTTCGATATTGTCTTTTGAATTAATCAAAATAGGAATACTCAAATAGCTGTTTAAAGGGTCTAATCCAGAACTTTTTCCGTGAAAAAAGCTTTCCATTTGAGAAAATATAGTTTTTAGTTTTAGTAATTTTTCACGAGTCAAATTCTCTAAAACGGTAATCTTATGTTGTGCATATTTATCATAAATAGCGGCTACTAATGCGCCACTACTGCCTACACCATATCCTTGTGGAATACTGGAATCAAAAAACATTCCTGAGGTAACATCATTTTTTAAAGCGGCAATGTCAAAAGTAACTAAGTCAGGTTGCTCGTTTTGAAGGTTTTCTAAATACACCACAAAACGTTTCAAATGCCCATTAGATTCAATCGCTTCTGGAGAAGGATTTTCTTCTCTTTTTAGCGCACCATTGTAAAAATTATATGGAATGGAAAGCCCTTTTGAGTCTTGGATAATTCCGTATTCTCCAAAGAGTAATATTTTTGAATAAAATAAAGGTCCTTTCATAATTGAAATGAGGTGTTAATAGTAGCTTTGACTTTATGAACTAAAGATAAGAAAAATTTAGTTTCGAATTGCGCCAATTCCAATTTCGTCACAAATGTACTGACCATTTTGACAATAGCCAACTAATTCGTCCTTAATAAATTGCAATACTTTTTCTTGGCTGTTTTTTGGATACAAAACATGCACATTTGCACCTGCATCCAGAGTGAAACAAACCGGAGTTTTAGTTTCATTTCGGAACTTCCAAATGGCATTGATAATCTGCAAAGTGTTGGGTTTCATTAATATAAAATACGGCATCGAAGTCATCATCATCGCATGCAATGTCAAGGCTTCGCTTTCAACCACTTTTATAAATTCCTCTAAGTTTCCGCTTTCAAAAATTGGAATAAGTGTATCTAAATTTTCGTGTGCTTGCGCAAATCTCCTTTCGGCAAAAGGATGATTGTGCATCAAATCATGACCAACAGTACTCGAAACTTGTTTTTCGCCTTTGTCAACAAGCAAAATAGTATCTTGAAACTCCTTGAAATTATCATGAATTGCATACGGATATTCTACTCCAAACAAATCAGAACTTCCTTCAATATTAGCTTGATTTCCCCAAACCACAACACTTCCTTTTACACTTCTGCAAGCACTTCCGGAACCTAAACGAGCCAAAAGTGATGCTTTTTGATAAAAATAATCGTCTGACATTTCCGGATTTAAGGCTTTTTCTACGCTCATCAAATTCATTGCCAAAGCAGCCATTCCCGAAGCAGAGGAAGCTATTCCAGAACTATGCGGAAAAGTGTTTTCGGTGTCAATCGTGAAATGATAGTCTTTCAAAAACGGCATATAGCTTTCAATGCGTTCTAAGAATTTCTGAATTTTTGGTTTGAATTCTTCTTTCGGTTTTCCTTCAAAAAGCAAATCAAATGAAAAAGTTCCAGTATTTATTTTTTTGGCGAAAGCCAATTTAGTTATCGTTTTACAAGCATTCAAGGTAAAACTCACCGAAGGATTTGCAGGAATCTGATTGTCTTTTTTGCCCCAATATTTCACAAGTGCAATATTGCTAGGTGCGCTCCATTGAAAATTTCCGCTTTCTATGGTTTGAGAATATTTTGATGGAATAAAATCGGTTGCTGCAATCATATATAATAAAATTTTTGCAAAGATACCTTTTTTGATTTATTTGTTAATTCGTTTAGTTGGTTAATCGGTGAAAATATTTACTAAATTTGGGCTGTAAAAAATACCAATCACTTAAACTATTATAAGATTATTAAAAATTAGGTACAACACGATTTAGTAGGTTTGTATTTTCTTAAATTTCTTAAATGGTTTTGAAAAAAAATCTTCTATTTTAAAAAAATAAAAATGAATAAAATCACCCGAATAATTCTTGTCGTTGTTGTGTGTCTTTCTATTGGTTATATGTCGGGAGTAGTTACTCGTTCTGCAATAACCACTTGGTATCCTACTTTAATTAAACCAAGTTTTAATCCACCAAATTGGGTTTTTGCACCCGTTTGGACTTTGCTTTATCTTATGATGGGCGTGGCTGCAGGATTGGTTTGGGATAAAATAAATTTGGATAAAGAAATTGTAAAAAAAGCATTGTTTTTCTTTGCGATTCAACTGGCGCTAAATGCTTTGTGGTCGTATTTGTTTTTTGGATTACACAACCCGATGTTAGCGGGGCTTGAAATCATTATTTTGTGGTTAATGATTTATGAAACGCAGGTTCAGTTTGCTAAAATCAACACCACAGCGGGTTATTTATTATTACCGTATCTGGCTTGGGTAAGTTTTGCAGCGGTTTTGAATGGAAGTATTTGGTGGTTGAATAGATAGTTTTATGCGATAGCATTAGCAACAATAAATCCACTAGTCCATGCATTTTGGAAATTAAATCCGCCAGTAATAGCATCGATATTCATAATTTCTCCAGCAAAATAAAGGTTTTCATGCAGTTTGCTTTCCATGGTTTTGAAATTGATTTCCTTTAAATCAATGCCGCCAGCGGTTACAAATTCTTCTTTGAAGGTGCTTTTTCCATTCACTTGAAAGGTGCCATTTGTCAATTGATTGGCTAGATTTTGCAATTGAATTTTAGATAAATCTGCCCATTTGGTTTCAGCTTCAATTCCAGAGGCAAGCACCAAACTTTCCCACAAACGATTTGGAAAGTCAAAAGGAGATTTTTTAGAAACTGCTTTTTTAGCATGTTCCTGTTTTAAGTCTTTTAGTATTTTTTCGGCATCGTCTTTATCAAGATCATTCAACCAATTTACATAAATAGTAAACTGATAGTTTTTGTCATGCAAAATACGAGCGCCCCAGGCTGATAATTTCAAAATTGCAGGTCCACTCATTCCCCAATGCGTAATTAATAAAGGACCAGTTGAACTGAGTTTGGTATCTTTTACTTTTACTGCTACTTGTGCTGCAACTCCTGGTAATTCTTTTATTCGGGAATCTTTTATGTTAAAGGTAAATAGGGAAGGGACAGGCGTTGCGATGGCGTGGCCAAAAGTTTGTAACATTTCCCAAATTTTCGGATTACTTCCAGTCGCTAGAATTAATTTTTCTGCTACATAATTGTTGTTTTGGGTTTCAATTTTCCAGAAATTTTCTTTTTTGAAAATGGATTGTACACTTTGCCCCGTTAGGATTTCGATTCCTAGTTTATGACTTGCCAGCAAAAAGCAATCAATAATAGTTTGTGATGAATTCGATTCTGGGAACATGCGTCCGTCTTCTTCTATTTTCAATGCTACACCATGGTTGCTGAACCATTCAATTGTATCGCCAGAGCAAAATTGATGAAACGGGCCACGCAATTCTTTTTCCCCACGAGGATAAAATTTAACCAATTCGTTAGGTTCAAAACAAGCATGAGTTACATTACAACGTCCACCGCCCGAAACACGAACTTTGCTCAATACTTCTGAACCGCGTTCTAAAATGGCTACTTTTAACTTTGGATTTTTCTCCACAATATTAATTGCTGTAAAAAATCCTGCAGCACCTCCGCCAACTATTATAATGTCAAAATTCTGGTTCATATTCTATCAGGGAAATCTGTTATGATTGCGTTTACGTTGAATGATTTTATGTTCTGGATGTCTGCTATTTCATTTATTGTCCAAGGAATAACGTGTAAACCGAGGGCTTGTATTTGAGCCGTATTTTCTTTAGTTAACAAATGAAAATCAGAATGAATAGCTGTTGCTTTTACCAATGTGGCGAAAGAAATAGCCAGTTCTAAATTTTTTTCTGTCAAAACTCCAATCGGGATATTTTGATTCAAAAGCCGAACTTCCTCTAAAGCATTCCAATCAAAACTAGAAATCAAAAAATCAGTATAATTCCAATTTTGTTCTAAAATATAGTTCTCAATTAAGTGAACAACAGGTTTTGCAGTCTGGTTTCCTTTGAGTTCAATATTGATAAAACAGCGTTTGTTAACTAGATCAAAAACTTCTTTAAGCGTTGGAATTTCAAATTCTTTTTCTATTCGGACTGTTTTTAATTCGTGTAAAGATAAGGCATTTACTAAGCCTTTTCCATTGGTGGTTCGGTCTATTGTTTCGTCATGAATGACAATTATTTCGCCATCAGAAGTCAAATGCACATCAAGTTCTATCCCGTCAACACCCATTTCTATCGCTTTTTGAAACGAAATTAAGGTGTTTTCAGGCGCATAGCCTTTGGCGCCACGATGTCCAATTTTGAGCATTTTTCTTTTTTTGGTAAAGATAATCATAAAAAAAATGCCTTTATTTCTAAAGGCATTTAGATCAAAATATTTTTTTGACTAGTTTTTTAATTCTAATAAAACGAAAGTAAATTCAGAATCAACAATCACTTTTCCATTCGTAACGACTACTTCTTTTCCAGAATAGGTGTCTCTTAATTTTGTGCCATTACTGAAAATAGAATCTACAGCAAGTTCTTTTTTACCTGTTGGCAAATCCAAACCAATGATTACTTTATCAATAAAACCATCTTTTGAATAGCTTCTGCTGAAGGTATAAGGTTGATTAGAGATTTCGCTATGAAAACCAGCTCCAACAGCAGGATGGTTTCTTCTGAATTGCCCTAATTTTTGCCAATGTAATAGAATTTTTTGTGTTTCTGGATTTGATTTAATAGCATCCCAGTTCATAAACGAACGTAAAGTAGCATCACCTTGAGTTCCTTCAACTACTAAAGAACGTGCAGATTCATCGCCATAATATACTTGAGAAATTCCTGGTGAAAGCAATAATTTTGTTGCGCTTTCAATGCTTTTAACGCGTTTTGCATCAAACGGTCCTCCATCATCATGAGAAGATAAATAGTTCAAAACACTAAATCCTTTTAATTCATTATTCAGTTTTGAAGAATATTTAGAGAAAATGGATTCGTAATCTTTTTGAGCATCCCATTTAAACTCAAAATTGATCATATTATTGAATCCGTTCTCATAATAGTTTACTTTTCTGTCTCCAAAATCAAACCATTTCCCAGTACTAATTCCGTAGTTATAAACTTCGGCAATAGTGTAAAAAGGATTATTGTCTAATACTTTAGAAGGATTGTTCTTTTTCCAAGTTGCAAAAGTATAATCACATTGTGTTTTGAAATCGCCCCAAACACCTTCTTCCGTATGTTTTACCGTATCCGCTCTATAGCCATCAATTCCAAATTCGCTAATGTAATCCGTTAACCATTTTATGATGTAGTATTTAGGCGTTCTTGGGTAGCCTGTTCTTTTGAAGAAAGCATCTAATGATGCCATTTCAGAATCATATCGCCCTTCTGATTTCCATTTTTCAGCTAAAAAAGCAGGGATTTCAACTTCCTGAGTGCTTTCTGTTTTTATATCTGGAAGGTTTTTTACCAAAGTGCAAATCGTAGTATTTTCGAAATTATTGTAAGTACAAGTAGGACCAGTTCGTACCCAATCATTTGGCCAAACAGGGTCCATTTCAGTAACTGGTCCTGTGTGATTGATGACGCCGTCAAGCATAATTCTGATTCCTTTGGCATGCGCTTTTTCAACTAATTCAGCTAAATCTTTTTTAGTTCCAAAATTAGGATCTAAAGCTGACCAATCTCTAGCCCAATAGCCATGAAAACCATAACTTAAACCAGTTCCTTCATCAACACCATCGTGAATTTGTTCCACAATTGGCGTAAGCCAAATTACATTGATTCCTAATTGCTCAAAATAACCATCATCGATTTTTTGAATAATTCCTTTGATGTCTCCTCCTTCAAAACCACGAAGTTTTCCCGTTGTTTTGTTTCTATTAAAATTAATGTCTTTAGAAGGATCTCCATTGTTAAAACGATCCGTCATCAAGAAATATAAATTTGCTCCTTCCCATATAAAAGGGGCTTTATTCGTTTCTTTCATACTTATATTTTTAGTTGATGAACAACTGGATAATACTATTGATAGTGAAATCAATGTGTAAATAAGGTTTTTTCTCATCTTGGTTCTGTTAATTATAATTGATTAGTATTGTATTTGTCTGGCCTTTTTTTGAAAGCACAGGAAATGTTATTGTTTTGTTAGTAATTGTATAGGCTATATTTTGACCGTTACTGCTTATATTTTTTATTTTTTTATTCAAATTGTGAACTATAAAATTAATCTTTTTATCAGTTGATTGAAATGATTTACCGCTTACTGTTTGAATAGTTAAGGTAAGTGTTTTTTCATTTGAATTACTTGAGAATTTTAACAACTCAGATTCTCCTTTTTCAAATGCATTAGGAGTTGTTCCATTATCGTTGTATAATTTTCCTTCACTTTTGGCTCTTTTTTCGTCATTGTAAAAATGCAAGTCAAAATTGTCCAGACTGTATTTTGATGTGTTTTGTATGGTTTTTATCATTGGAATAAAGGCGCCAGCACGAACAAAAACGGGTATATGATCTTCAACGATAGTAATATTTGAAGTTGTTCCAGCTTCTTGTTTTTGATCGGTATAGAAATCAAACCAATTGTTGTTTTTTGGAAAATAAACAGGAATTTCTTTTAGTCCAGGTTTTGTAATTGGAGTTATTAGGAAATCATTTCCCCACAAATACGTTTCACATACAGTTTGTAAGGCTTTATTCTCTGGTTCTTCAAATAGTAAAGGACGCATTAAAGGAGTTCCTTTTTGGTTGTTTTCAAAAGCCAATGTGTAGTTGTAAGGCAACATTTGGTAACGCAATTCGATTTGTTTTTTCGCTTTTGCTTTTGTCTCAATATCTTTATAAACAGGCTCTGAAGCTACAGATTCGTCTGCGTGTGGGCGAAAAACAGGTTGGAAAACACCATATTGCAACCAACGAATATAAAGTTCATTGTCAAAATAATCACCAGCAAAACCACCTAAATCAGAGTGCATATACCCAATTCCTTGCATTCCCATTTGTAATGCAATTTCGGTTTGCGATTGTAAGCCTTCCCAAGAACGGCTGATGTCACCTGACCAAGGAATAATTCCATACTGTTGAGAACCGGAATATCCAGAACGCATCAGGATAAAAGGACGTTGATTTGGAAAATCTTTTTGGTATCCATTGGCTACTAATTTTGCCCAATTGTGTCCGTAAATATTATGAACTTCATCCGCTTTGCCTTTTGCAGTTATTGCTTCAGAAGGAAATGCTTCGGGTTCGCCTAAATCGCCCCAAAGACCACCAACTCCTTGATTGATTAAGTTTTTATAAATGTTCCAAAACCATTGTCTGCCTTCCGGTTTAAAAACATCTATAATTCCGGTATTTCCAAAATAGAAATCATATATAAAAGGCGCTCCATCTTTATTGATCGCCAAAACTTTTTTGTCAACAGCTTCTTTCCATTTGCTTGAAGTTGTCAAAACGAATGGTTCGGTTATTAAAACTGTTTTGATGTTTTTTGCATTTAAATCAGCAATCATTTTAGTTGGATCTGGGAAGTTGTCTTTGTCCCAATCTAAATTTCCTAATGTCCCTTGAATTGTTTTTCCAAACCAATATAAATCTATAATTATAGCATCAACTGGAATGCTATCATTTTGAAATTTTTGAATGGTTTTTCCAACTTCAGCTTGGTTGTGGTAACCAAATTTACTTGAGAAATTCCCAAAAGTCCATCGAGCGGGTAGTGGTTGTTTCCCAGTTAAATCGGTATAATTTGCGATTAGATCTGTCCAAGAATCTCCAGCAATTACTTGGTAGGTTTTACGACCAGAAATTGTTTCGTAGGTTATTGTATTGTTCTTTTTACTGTCTAAGTCTAAGTATCCAATGGCAGGATTGTCAAAATGGATAGCATACATTTTTGAAGACAAAACCATAGGAATACAAAAATTTAATAATTCGGCTCTGTTTGAATATCCATATTGCGCACGATTATACAATTGCAAACGGTTGCCACGGCGATTCATTCCTAATACTCTTGATCCACCACCATAAAGTGCTTCGGAATCATTTATATTAAAGTCTAAAGTCTCCATATTATCCGCCTTTGAGTATCCATTTTTCTCTGAAAACAACTCTTTGTTTTTATAAGAATAGGAGATTTTAAATGGCGATTTTTCTATTGAAACGGTTATGCCTTTTGTTGTAAAAATCAAAAAATCTTTAGTGTCTTTTACTTTTGAATCTTTGGCTTTTGAATCTAAAACAACCGCATGCGATTCGGGCTTGAAAGTTTCTCCTTTTGGAATAAAAGATGTTTCAACTATTTTATCAGAATACGGTTTTATCAAATAAACACCATCAGAGGTTTTTACTTCTAATGTGCCGTTTGTTAATTTATGACTTTTGTATTTCCTGTTTGCATTTTGCGCAAAGCAAAAAGTAGAAAGCAATACTATCAAGGTGAATTTTTTCATAGTATATTTTTAAATTAGTTCAATTCTAAAATATAAGCGGATTGGCTATCAATAGTGATGCTGTCTTTTAAATCAATTGTTTTTTGAGTTAAAACCTCTTTGCCAGTAGTGTGATTTTGAATATTTTCTTGGAAACGATTCGTTTTTATGGTTTGAGTTTTATCACTGTTGTTGATGATAACCATGACTGTTTTTGTGTCCGTATATCTAAAATAAACATAAACATTGTCCTCTGGAATGTACTGTGTTGTTTTTCCAAAATGTACGGCATCATTTGTTTTTCTCCATTGAAACAATTTTGAAGAAAAATCAAAAAATTGTTCCTGTTCAGCTGTTCTTCCAGCTTTAGTAAAGGCATTGTTTGTGTCGCCTTTCCAACCACCAGGAAAATCTAATCGAATGGCAGGATCACCTTCGTTTTTATTTCCAGCCATACTGATTTCTGAGCCATAATAGATTTGGGGAATTCCTCTAATGGTAGCAATCAGTGTCATTGCCATTTGGTATTTTTTAAAATCTTTTTGATAGATTTCATTGAAACGATTGGTGTCATGATTTTCTACAAAAGTCATGATGCTGTTTATATTTGGATATAGAAAATCATTAGCTAAATTCTCGTATATTTTGATTAAACCTTTATCCCAAGTCGCTTGATTTTCATTAAATACTGTTGCGGTAGACTCCATCAATGTAAAGTCCATTACACTTGGTAAATAAGAATTGTAGTTTTGAATGGCAGCAATTTTGCTGTCTTTTTGCCAATAAGCCATTTGTGCTTGATCGTGCATCCAAACTTCCCCAACAATGTTGAAATTTGGGTATTCGTCAGTGATGGCTTTGGTCCATTCAGCAATTCCTTTTTTATCATTATAGGAATAAGTGTCTACTCTGAAACCATCTAAATCAGCATATTCAATCCACCAAATAGCATTTTGAGTTAAGTATTTTAGCAACAAAGGATTTGATTGATTTAAGTCTGGCATTGATTTTACAAACCATCCATCCATACACATTTTAGTGTCAATTTTTGACGCATTTGGGTCAAATTGTGTAGTCATGTGGTAATTTGTCTGTGCGTAACCTGGAAACTGATGCAACCACTCATAAGTTGGTAAATCATTCATCATCCAGTGTGCTGCACCCCAGTGATTTGTTACATAATCCATGATAAGTTTCATGTCTTTTTTATGCAATTCAGCAGATAATCTAAGGTAATCTTCATTTGTACCATAACGAGGATCGATTTTGTACACATCCGATTGTCCGTACCCATGGTAGGAACCTCTACTGTCATTGTCTTCGCAAAGTGGCGTTGGCCAAAGTGCAGTTGCGCCTAATTCTTTGATGTAATCTAAATTATTGATGATTCCTTCAATATCACCACCGTGTCTGGATCCAGGAATAGTTCGATCTGCCTTTTCTACGACTGATTTTTCGCTGTCATTTTTAGGATTTCCGTTAGCAAAACGGTCGGGCATGATTAAATAAATCAAATCAGAGGCATCATAACTTTTGCGTTGAGCAGAATTTACTTTGCGTTTTTTCAAAGAATATTTTTGGGTAAAAGCTACTTTTTTATTTTTCGAAAAAGAGAAAACAAAATCTTGGGCTTCATTTTTTTTTGTGTCAATTGTTACAAAAATATAATTTGGGTTTTCTGTCTTTTTTACTTCTTTGATGAGAATATTATTTGAAACAGAAACATTATTTTCTGCAATATTTTTCCCGTAAAATAAAATTTGTAGTTCGGGATTTTTCATTCCTGCATACCAAAATGGTGGTTCTACACGTTGAATTTGTGCGTTTGCATTTAAGGAGATTAGGAATAAGAATAAAAAGGTTATTTGGTTGAAATTTTTATTCAAAAAAGAACGGAATGTATTTGGCTTCATGATCAAATTATTTTGTTTTTACGTTGCTTAATTTCTTTTTTAAAAGATAAAAAAGATTCGAAAAATTAAACTCTTTGACAGTTGCCACAATCTAAGATTTTACTTTTTCGTACTGCTATCAATTAAACAATCCCAATAAAATTGGGATTGTTTTGATTGCTTAGCGCCTTCAGGTTAATGATAGAATTTAACTACAAGTTCGTATCGATTACTTTTTAAACGGTAACTAAACTGTTTGGAGAAACAACAATTGTTTTTCCATTATTGACAATAGATAATTCTGTATCACCATCGATAGAGAATGTTGTTTCTTTATGTGAAATTGAAACTTTTAGAATTTGATTTCTAAAGTTAATTTTGAAAGAATATCCATTCCATTCTTTTGGAATTTTTGGAGAAAAGTGCAATTTGTCTTCTTTTACACGCATACCTCCAAAACCTTCTACAATACTCATCCAAGTTCCTGCCATAGATGTAATATGGCATCCTTCCTCAACCTCTTTGTTATAATCATCTAAATCCAGACGAGAAGTTCTTAAATAGAAAGTGTAAGCCATTTCCATTTTGTCTAATAAAGCAGCTTGAATCGAGTGAACGCATGGTGAAAGAGAACTTTCGTGAACAGTAAATGATTCGTAGAATTCAAAGTTGTTTTTTAATTCTTCTTTCGAGAAATGATCTTCGAAGAAATAGAAACATTGTAAAACATCTGCTTGTTTGATATAAGGAGAACGTAAAATTCTGTCCCAAGACCATTTTTGATTGATTGGTCTTTGGCTTTTATCTAAATCAGCAACTCTTACTAATTGTTTGTCTAAGAAACCATCTTGTTGTAAGTATACATTATGTTCTTCAGAAAATGGGAAGTACATATTGTCCGCTACTTTTTTCCAAGATTGTAATTCAGCATCTGAAATTTTTACTTTCTCAGTAATTCTTTTGTGGTCTGAAGGATATTCAAGCGACACTTTTTGAATTTGTTCGTGCGTATAATCTAAACACCATTTAGCAATATAATTCGTGTAGAAATTATTGTTTACGTTGTTTTCATATTCGTTAGGACCTGTAACTCCAAGGATTACATATTTATCTAAATTAGTAGAAAAATTAGCTCTTTGGTGCCAGAAACGTGCAATACCAATAAGTACTTCTAAACCTTTTTCAGGGATATAACTGTAATCACCAGTATAACGGAAGTAGTTATAGATGGCAAAAGCAATAGCGCCATTTCTATGGATTTCTTCAAAAGTAATTTCCCATTCGTTATGGCATTCTTCCCCATTCATGGTTACCATTGGATACAAAGCAGCACCATTTGTAAATCCTAATTTAGCAGCATTTTCAATTGCTTTGTCCAATTGATTGTAGCGGTAAGTCAATAGATTTCGGGCTACTTGCTGATCTTTTGTCGCCATGTAAAACGGAATACAATACGCTTCGGTATCCCAATAAGTAGATCCTCCGTATTTTTCTCCTGTGAAACCTTTTGGACCAATATTCAAACGAGAATCTTTACCAAGGTAGGTTTGATTTAATTGGAAAATATTGAAACGAATTCCTTGTTGTGCTTTCACATCACCATCAATAGTAATGTCTGACATTTCCCAGATTTTTGCCCAAGCCTCAATTTGCTCTTGTAATAATTGGTTGTATCCTTTTGATAAAACAGATTGAATCAATTTTTCGGCAGCAGTTTGAGTATTTTCGTGGTTTAAAGAAACGGTATAACCACCAATTTTTTGAATACTAGATTTTGCGCCTTTAGCGATAATAGTTCCGTAAGAAAATTGAATTTTATCTGAAAATGCATCGATAGATGATGGGGAAATATTTGTGTTTTCGCCATTTGACCAAATGCTGTTGTGCATAAAAGTAGTCACCTTGAAATGCGTTTTGAACGTTTGTGCAGTTACAAAAGCTTCATTCCCTGATTTTTTCACATCCAAAGGTTCCCAGAATTTCTCTTCCCAGTTTGCATCTTCATTGGTTACACCTGCATCAATATAAGGCTTGTAAATTACCTTAGCATCTTTGTTCAAAGGTGTAATCTCATAGTTGATGTAACCTACTTCGTCTAAGTTCAAGGAAAGAAAACGACGAATATTTACAGCGATTTCAGTTCCGTTTTTCAAAGTAGCTTCAAAAGAACGGTTGTACCATCCTTCTTTCATATTTAATTCACGACGGAAGTTTTTCACTTCAGTACATGTGTTTAAATCTAGTTCTTCACCGTTGATTTCAATGTCAATCCCAATCCAGTTAGGTGCATTCAATACTTTAGCAAAATACTCAGGATATCCATTTTTCCACCATCCTACTTTTGTTTTGTCAGGATAATAAATTCCTGCAATGTAGCTTCCTTGGAAAGTTTCTCCAGTATATTTTTCTTCAAAATTAGCTCTTTGTCCCATCGCACCGTTTCCGATACTGAAAAGACTTTCAGATGATTTTACGCTTTCTACATCAAATCCCTCTTCTATAATTGACCAATTATCTGCTTTTATATAATCTTGATTCATTTTACTTTTTTTTAAAGTTTAAAAAGTTTAAGGTTGTTGAAATTTAGTATAGTTTTTCTAACCTCTTGCTTCTTGTTTCTTTTTATTTTCTAATTAATTGCTCAATAAAACCTTTGTCTATCTGTGTGAAATCTTTAAAGATATATTGTGCTTCTTCTAAAATCGATTTTTCTCCAATTCCTATGCTTACCATATTTCCAATATTAGCCGCTTGAATTCCAGCAACAGAATCTTCAAAAACAATAGCATCTTTAGGTTCTGTTTTTAATAATTTAGCCGCAATAAGAAAAACTTCAGGATCTGGTTTTGCATTACTTACATCATTTCCGTCAACAATAGCATCGAAATAATGTAGAATACCTGTTTTTTCAAGAATTGGTCTTGCATTTTTACTCGCTGAACCTAAAGCAATTGGCTGGTTTTTTTCTTTCAAAAATTGAAGAACTGGTAAAACTCCCGGAAGAATTTCATTTTGATTCATATCTACTAAATAGGATAAATAATCTTCGTTTTTTTGAATAAGCCATTTGTCTTTGTCTTCTTGTGAAGCTTCAACTTTGCCTAATTCCAGAATAATATCTAGAGAACGCACTCGGCTAACTCCTTTTAATAATTCATTATGTTCGTGTGTAAATTCGATACCTAATCCAGATGCAATTTTTTTCCATGCTAAATAGTGGTATTTAGCAGTGTCAACAATTACTCCATCAAGGTCGAATATAAATGCTTTAGTCATTTTATTTTTGTTGTGATATTTATTATTTAGTTGTAGATAAGTTTTCTTTAACAAAGGTTACACCTAATCCAGCAATTAACATTGAAGCACCTGCAATAACAATAATTGCCATAGGTTGTCCACCAAATAAAGCGATTAGAGTACTCCCTAATAATCCAGCTGCAATTTGCGGCAATGTGATAGTTGCATTAAACAATCCCATGTAAACCCCCATTTTATCAGCAGGTAAAGAGCCAGATAGCATAGCATAAGGCATAGCTAAAATAGCTGCCCAAGCTAAACCAACTCCAGTCATTGATGCCAAAAGAAGATTTTTGTCATGAACTAAGAACATAGAAATCAATCCGATGCCTCCTAAAACAAGAGAGAAACTGTAGGTTTTTTTTCGGCCAATAGATTTTGCTATTGACGGAATTAACAAGGAGAAGAATGCTGCAATGGCGCTATAGAAAGCAAACATTACACCAGTCCAGTCACCAGCTTCGTTAAATCCAATTGATTTTGCATCCAAAGCTTCAGGACCCCATACTTGATTAGCAATCGCTCTAGTTGTATAAACCCACATTAAAAATAAGGCAAACCAAGAGAAAAACTGAACAAATCCTAATTGCCAAAATATTTTTGGAGCATTTATGATTAAGTCAAAAATATTTGATTTCTCTTTCTTTTCAGGAGCATTCAAGTCTATTTTGTTGTATTCGGCATGTTCTTTTGGAGCATATTCTTTTGTTTTAAATACAGTCCAAAGTACACTTGCAAGCAAAATAGCTCCTCCAATATAGAATGACCATATTACAGATTCAGCTACTTTTTCGCCAAGTGCAGGTACATTTGCCATTCCTGCTTTTGTTAGAATCCAAGGTAACAATGATCCGAAAACGGCGCCGAAATTAATCAAAGCACTTTGCAAAGAATAACCTAGATTACGTTGTTCATCATTAACCATATCTCCAACTAATGCTCTGAAAGGCTGCATAGTCACATTAAAAGAAGTGTCCATTAATAAAAGCATTACAGCTCCAAATAGTAATGGCGGTAATAAGTAGGCGAAATATTCTGCATTAGGCATAAAAAACATTGCCGTAGCAGAGACAATAGCTCCAAAAAATATAAAAGGGATTCTACGACCTAGTCGTGTCCAGGTCTTATCACTTGAAAGACCAATTATAGGTTGAACAACCAATCCTGCTAAAGGGGCTGCCAACCAAAAATAACCAATACTATGAACATCTGCGCCTAAGGCTTCTAATATTCTACTGGTATTTCCATTTTGTAGCGAATATCCAATTTGCACACCTAGGAATCCAAAACTTAGATTCCAAATTTGCCAAAAACTTAACTTGGGTTTTTCCATTATCGTAAATTGTTTTAATTATACGATAAGCGCTCTGCTTATCAAAACTTATCTTATTTTCGAAGTAAAAGTAAAAGCTTTGAAGGGGTAAATATAGAAATATATTTTAAGCTTTTATTTTTGATTCAAAAATTAGGGGACTGTATTTTTTACTACAAGGTTGTAGTGTTTATAAATTAACAAAAAAAATTAATTTGTTGATTCTCTTTCTATAAGGTGTGTTGAAATAACTTCCGTTCTGTAATTTTCTTCTCCTTCTCCTTCTTCCTCAGACTCTAATCTTTTGATTAGCATTTTGGCTGCTTTAGTTCCCATTTTCTTTCCACTTTGACTTACGGTTGTAATAGTTGGAGTGGAATATTTTGAAATCATTCCGTCAGTAAAGGCAATAACTGCTAAATCATCTGGTACTTTTAGGCCTATTTTATGAGCAGTTTTAACAGCTATTACTGCAAAAAGTTCATTTACTGCAAAAACAGCATCAATGGCACTATCTTCTAATAATTTACCTATTGTTATTTCACATGTATCAACATCTTCAATTTTAATAATTAGGTTTTCGTCAAATGGAATATCATTGTCCAACAATGCTTTGATGTATCCATCTGTCCTGAGTTTTCCTACACTAACGTAATCAACGGTAGTAACTAGGGCAATTTTTTTCTTTCCTTTATCAATTAAACTTTGAACCGCCTCATAAGCAGCTGCTTTATCATCTATAATTACTTTATCACAAAGGATCTCATTAGTAACTCTATCAAACATAACCACAGGCATTCCTTGATTGATAACCTCTGTAATATGATGAAAATCTCCTTTGAACTGCGTTTCTTTTGATAGTGACATAATGAAGCCATCGATGCTACCGTTAGCAAGCATTTCCATGTTTAAAACTTCCTTGTCAAAAGAGTCATCAGAGAGACAAATTATTACACTATAGCCGTTTTCATTTGCAACATGTTCGATGCCATTAATTACGGTAGAAAAGAAATGGTGTACAATTTCAGGGATAATGATACCAATAGTTTTTGTCTTTCGATTCTTTAAACTTAGGGCAATATTATTTGGTTTGTAGTGGTAAAATTTAGCAAATGCTTGTACTTTAAGCCTTGTTTCTTCACCTATTTCGGGACTGTTTCTCAAGGATTTTGATACAGTTGAAATAGATACATCAAGCTCTTTTGCAATTTGTTTAAGTGTTACCTTTCTTTTCATGTTTTGGATATGGAAAAAATTATTTTGATAATAAAGATATATTATATTTTGAATAATGGCAAAATAACAAGTTAAATCTTCAATAATGCAGAAACTTTTCAACACTATCACGTTTTCGTAAAATAACATGATTTTTATCATGCCGAAAACGTTATCGTTTTGGTTAAGTTTGCCATTCGAAGTAAAATTAAAACTTAAAAACGCAACCAAAACTCAAATTAATTTAAACAAACAGTATGAAAACAATTTACAAAAAGTTGTTATTTTTATTACTACTCCTACCTTTTAGTGTTCTGGCTCAGAATACTCTTAGCGGAATTGTTGTTGACAAAGCAACAGGCCAACCAATCCCGGGAGTAAATGTAAATGTACAAGATGCCAATAATGGTGTTTCGACGGATTTTGACGGAAAATTTCAGTTGTCAAATGTTAAAAAAGGAAATAAAGTAGTTTTTTCTTTCATTGGATACAAAAATTTTGTTGTCAATTATGATTCTCAAAAATCAGTTAGTGTTTCTCTAGAAGAAAATGCTAATGAATTAAAAGAAGTTGTAGTACAAGTAGGATATGGATCAGTTAAGAAAAAAGACGCGACTGGTTCAGTAGCATTACTTACCGCTAAAGAGTTTAATAAAGGAGTTGCCGTGAGTGCTGACAATTTATTAAACGGTCGTGTAGCTGGGGTAACAATAAATGCTGGAGGTGGAGCCCCAGGTTCTGGAGCTACTATCAGAATTAGAGGAGGAGCTTCGCTGAATGCTTCTAATGATCCGTTGATAATAATTGACGGTTTGCCAATTGAAAATTCTGCTGGTACAGGTGCTACATCATTTTTATCTTCATTGAACCCAAGTACAATTGAGTCAATGTCGATATTAAAAGATGCTTCTGCAACTGCGATTTATGGTTCAAGAGCATCTAATGGTGTTATTTTAATTACTACCAAAAAAGGAGGTAAAAGCCTTTCGGTAGATTTTAACTCTACGACTGGAATTGGAAATTTAATAAAAACAATAGATGTTTTTGATGCAGCTACTTTGAGAAGTGTAGTTACAGCACAAAATCCATCTTTGCTTTCTAGATTAGGTACAGCAAACACTAATTGGCAAAAAGAAATTTACAGACAAACTGCTTATGCTGATGCAAGTGCAACGGTTAGAGGAAGTTTGTTTGGTGTATTGCCAACTCGTTTGACAGTTGGTAAAACATATCAAGAAGGTTTACGTTTGACTAATTCTTTTAAAAGAAATACTGTTGGCTTAGCATTGAATCCAACTTTATTTCAAGAGCACTTAAAATTGCGTTTGAATGCCAATTATAGTAATGAGGACAACACTTTTGCAGATGCTGTTGAGAGCAGTGCTATAAATTTTGATCCAACACAACCTGTATATGATCCAACATCTATTTATGGTGGTTTTTATGAAAATTACAACCATACTACAGGTGCATTAAATCCTCAAACTACACGTAATCCTGTTGCGCAATTGTTGCAAACAAACAATACAGGATATAACAATCGTCTTTTTGGAAATTTTGAAGCGGACTACAAATTTCACTTTTTTCCAGCATTAAGAGCTGTTGTAAGCATCGGTTTTGACGAAAGTTTTGGTCAAACTTCTAAATATGCGGGAGTTGATGTAGCTTCGTCAGGTTCTAATAATAATATTCCTTATGGAACTAATGAATTGTCAACAGGTCATAGAAAAAATAAACTATTTGATGGTTATTTGACTTATAACAAAACTTTTGACAAATTAATTGTTGATTTAACTGCTGGTTATTCTTATCAAAAATTTGAAAACAACAGTTATGTACAAGGAAATCTTAATGACCCAAATTTACCAACAGGTACAGGAGGTTTTCCACAATATAAAATTGCAACTCCACTTGTGTTGTTAGGGTATTTTGCAAGAACTAATTTTAATTTTAACGACAGATATATTCTGACTGCTACATACAGACGTGATGGTTCTTCTCGTTTTGCTAAAGAAAATCGTTTTGGTAATTTTCCAGCAGCATCTTTTGCTTGGAAAGTTAAAAACGACTTCTTTAAAGATAGTGAAACTGTATCTGATTTAAAATTCAGAGTAGGTTGGGGTATTACAGGTCAACAAGATATAGGTGATGCGGCTAACATTTATTTGCAAAAGTACATAACAGGTAGTGGTTCTTCACAATATACTTTTGGTACAAGCTCACTTCCTATAGGGATATCATCAGCTTATAACGAACAAATTAAATGGGAAGAAACTACGACTTATAATGCGGGTATAGATTATGGTTTATTCAACAATAGAATAAATGGTGGTGTTGATGTTTTTTATAAAGTTTCTAAAGATTTGTTAGTAAAAGGACCATTAGCTGATGGTAGTAACTTTTCTAACGCTATATATCAAAACGTAGGAAGTTTTACAACAAAAGGTGTTGAGTTTTCTTTAAATGCAGATGTTGTAAAATCAGATAATTTTAACTGGAACATTAATGTAAATGCTACACATTTTGACAGAAAGATAGATGAATTGATTTATCATGCTGTTATCAGAACTGGTGATAATATTGCAGGTACAGGTACTCAAGCTAAAGTATATCAAGAAGGTTTTGCTCCAGATTCTTTTTGGGTGTACAAACAATTGTATGACGTAAGTGGTCGTCCTATTGAAGGAGCTTATGCTGACTTGAATGGAGATGGTGTAATCAATGCAGATGATAAATACATCTACAAAAATCAAGATCCAAAACTTACTTTAGGTTTTTCAACAACCTTAAATTATAATAATTTTGATTTTTCGTTTGCTTTGCGTTCTAACATTGGAAACCGAGTTTTCAATGCTGTAAATGCTAGTAGAGCTCAATATAACAGACTTTCAACAGGTGCTGATGTTACTAATTTGCCAACCTCTGTAACCAATACAGGATTTGCTACTACATCAAACGTAGTGTTGTCTGATATTTATGTGGAAAATGGTTCTTTCTTAAGAATGGACAATATTTCTTTAGGTTATACTTTTCCAAAATGGTTAAACGAGAAAGTTTCTTTAAGATTATCTGCTGGATGCCAAAACGTATTTATGATTACTAAATATTCAGGTTTAGACCCAGAGATCAACAATGGTGTTGATGGTGCTATTTATCCAAGACAGCGTTCCTTTTTATTTGGTACTAATTTAAAATTTTAATAAATAATCTAAAGACATGAAAAAAATAAATTTAATAGTATCTTTATTTTCATTAGTAACATTATTATCTTGTACAAAAGACTTAGATGTAATTTCTACTGACAGTACGGTAAAAACTCCAGAAGCACTCTTCTCTACTCCAGAAGGGTATAAGCAAGCACTTGCGGGAGTTTATGGTAACCTTTCCTTGACAGGAACAGGTGATGCGGGTTCCTCTTTTTTAGAGGGAATAGATGCAGGTACTAGCCAATTTGGTCGATGCTTGTGGTATTTACAAGAATTAACAACAGACGAAGTAGTTTGGAGTTACGAAAATGATGAAGGAACAGCGGAACTAAATAGAAACACTTGGGGTTCTAGCAACCCAATTTTGTTAGGTTTTTTTAGTAGAACGATGGCAGAAGTGGCTATTGCTAACGATTTTTTACGTCAATCTGCACCTGAAAAATTAGCTGCACGAGGTATAACTGCTTCTGCAGATGTTGCAAACATAAATGATTACCGTAATGAAGTTAGAGTTTTAAGAGCTTATGCTTATTATAACTTGATGGATTTGTTTGGTAAAGCTCCTTTTTATGATGAAAACTCAGCTGTTAACTCACAAGGGCCAGAATACAATAGAGCACAACTTTTCAATTTCATAGAAACTGAATTGAACGCAGTATTGCCTGATTTGAAAGCTGCAAGAGCTAACGAATATGGTCGTGTAGATCAAGGTGTTGCTAATATGATTCTTGCAAAAATTTATCTTAATGCAGAAGTATATATTGGTACTCCAAAATATGCAGAATGTATGGAAAAATGTACTACGGTAATAACTAGTGGTTATACTTTGAACACTAATTATTTAAATAACTTTAAGGCTGACAATAATACATCTCCAGAAATTATTTTTGCACTACAGTCAGATGGACGTGTAACCCAAAATTACGGTGCTACAACTGTAATTATCAATGGTCAAGTAGGTTCTGTTGAAAAAAATGGATCAGACTTTGGAGTTGGTGGCTGGGGTGGTGCTTTAAGATTAAGAAAGCAATTTGTTCAAAAATTTGATGGTTCTGATTACACAACTGATGTAAGAAACACAATAATTGGAGATTCTAGACCTATTGATATTACTAATATTTCAACAAATGATCAAGGTTTTGTTTTAGCAAAATGGTCAAACGTAACATCGGGTGGAGTAGCTGGAAATAGTTCTAATTTTGTTGATACAGATTTTCCAGTATTTCGTTTAGCAGATGCTTATTTAATGTATGCAGAAGCTCAAATGCGTAAAGATGGTGCTGTAAATGGTAGTGTTATTGAAAATGCAAATTCTACTTCATTAGGTTATATCAATGATTTGCGTAGTCGTGCAAATGGTGTTGCTGTTACTTCTGCTAACCTTGACTTTATTTTAGATGAGAGAGCTAGAGAGTTGCATTGGGAGGCGTTTAGAAGACAAGACTTAATACGTTTTGGAAGATATACCACTGGTTATAACTGGGCTTGGAAAGGAAACAGCTTGAACGGAACTTCTATTTCTAATAATATGAAATTATTTCCTATTCCTGCTAACTCACTCAAAGCAAACCCTAATTTGACTCAAAATAACGGTTATTAGAATATTCAAAATATAAAAAAATGAAAAACACAATTAAATTATTAATAGCTTTCATTAGTATCCTTACACTATCGTGTACAGAGGATGTGGAACAAAAAACGGCAGTGGTTAAAAGCTCAGGTATTAGCTTGTTAGCTCCAACTTCTAGTTTTAATCTTATTTTAGATGGTGCTAAATTAGATGAGTTGGCTACCACTTTTGTTTGGAATGACACTGAAAATAGTACTGCTGGCACTTCGGTAAGTTATACTATTGAAGCAGCTAAATCAGGAACTGATTTTGCAGCACCCGTAGTTTTAGGTACAACAACTAATCTTTTTAAAGATATAACTGTTGGGAATTTAGATTCTGCTGCAAAAGCTCTTGGTTTACCAGCTCTTGTAGAAGGTCTTATGGATGTTCGTGTAAAATCATCTGCAGGAACTTCTAATTCATATACTATAAAAGTCACTCCATATCAACCTAATTGGGGGATTATTGGTGATGCCACTCCAGCTGGATGGGGTCTTAGTACTGATATGATTTATAATGCCGAAGCTGGTACATATTCTATTTCTCTTGCTTTAACAACTGGTGAATTTAAATTCAGATTAGATAATAGTTGGACAACCAATTATGGCGATAACGGAAATAATTTATCATTAGAAGGTGGTGGATCGAATATTCCTGTAACTGCTGGTAATTATACTATTGTAGCAAATTTCACAACGAATACCTATACTATAACACCTATAGTTGATGCTTGGGGTGTTATTGGAGATGCTACACCAACAGGTTGGGGTTCTGATACGCTTATGGATTTTAATCCTATAACTCAAAAGTATTCTATAATTATAAAAATGAAAGTAGGTAGTTTTAAATTTAGATTAAATCATGGGTGGGATTCTAATTATGGGGATAACGGCAATGACCTATCATTAGATTCTGGCGGTGATAATATCGCTATAGCTACAGCAGGTACTTACTATATCACTACAGATTTTACTGGATTGAATTATACAATCAAACAATTATAATTAAAATAATATGAAAAATATAATTAAATTTTTAATTGCTTTTATAAGCATAGCTACAGTATCTTGTACTGACTCAGTAGAGGATAGAGAAGCCGTTGCAATAGGTGTTTCGCCAGTATTAGTAGCGCCAGAAGGAAACTTCACTCTAGTATTGGATAAAGACAAAGCAAACGATTTGGCAACCACAATAGTTTGGAATTATGCCGCTTATGAGGGTACTGCAACAGTTGTTAATTACAGTATAGAATTTGCAAAATCGGGAACTGATTTTGCCTCGCCAACGGTAATAGCAACAGCAACTGACAGATTTAAAAACTTTACTGTAGAAGAGCTGAATTCAGCTGCATTAAATGCTGGATTTCTTCCATTCGTAGAAAATTCTATCGATGTTCGTATAAAATCTACTGTAGGTACTACAGGTAGTATTGCACAAACTTCTAATTTTTATACAATAAAATTAACTCCATACCCAGCATGGCCAAATTGGGGTATTATTGGAAGTGCTACTCCAACAGGTTGGGATTCAGATACTAATATGGATTATGATTTGGCTACTAAAACCTATTCAGTTACTATGGATATGGTTCCTGGGGCTTATAAATTTAGATTAGATGACGGCTGGGGAACTAATTATGGTAGTGCTAGCGCTACAGGAGGAGCCTTGGTTTCAAGTGGTTCTGATATTCCAATAACAGTTGCAGGGACTTACTATATCACTGCAGATTTTAATGCAAAAACTTATACTGTTACAAAGCTATAGTATAATACAATTCCTAAAAGGGCTATCTTCGTATAGCCCTTTTTTTATCTAATTTAATTAATAGTAAACTATGAAGAAAATTACTCTTTTATTATTCTTTTTGTTGTCAATTGTTGTTTCTGCACAACAGCAAACAGTTACTTACAGTATTAGTCCAGCTAGTTTTGATGAAACAGCAACAATTACTATTACTATAAATGGGAATTCTATAAATGAATCAACCTGGGGAGTTACAGGAAATGCTTTGTATATGTGGGCCTGGGCTTTTGATACCGATGATACAACACAAAAAGGAACTCCATTGAATGGAACTTGGGCGGTTTCAAATGAAGCTAGTAAATTCACTTATAATGCAATATCTGATACTTATACTAAAACAATAACTCCTACAACGTATTACAATACTACAGGAATAGGTAAAATTGGGTTTTTGATAAAAGCCAAAGATGGAACAGGTGATAAAAAATCTCAGGATATTTTAGCTGAAGTTGGAGCTTTTCAAGTTAACTTAACAGCACCATTGCAAAATAGTTCAACTATTATTTCCTCTGGAAGTAGTTTAAATATTACTGCTACTAACAGTAACGGAAATGCTAGTTATACCTTAAAAGCTAATGGAACGACCTTAAGTTCAAATCCAAATACGGCAAATTTCAGTTATAATCATACTGGAATCATAAACAATCAAAATTATGAATTATCGGTAACTCAAGGCGTAACAACTATTGTAAAAAAATTTAGTGTAATTGTTAATCCAGGAACAGTTTCTGAAACAATGCCTACAGGTTTAGTTGATGGAATTAATTATAATGCTGCTGATGCAACCAAAGCCACTTTAGTTCTGAATGCTCCTTTAAAAGATTTTGTATACGTAGCGGGAAGTTTTAATAACTGGCAACCTACTTCGGCAGATATAATGAAAAAAGATGCTACTACAGGTAAGTTTTGGTTGGAGTTGACAGGCTTAGTTTCTGGGACAAATTATACGTATCAATATTGGGTTGTTGATGCAACACCTATATCAGGCACGCCTTCTATGGTAAAAACGGCTGATCCCTATTCAACATTAGTATTGTCACCTTATGATGATCCATCTATTCCTGCATTATCTTATCCTAATCTTCCAGTTTATCCTTCAGGACAAGAAAGAGAAGTTACGGTATTGCAAACGGGACAAACCCCTTATGCTTGGTCTAGTGCAACAACTAATTTTGTTAAACCAGAAAAAGAAAAATTAGTAGTTTATGAACTTTTAGTGCGTGATTTTGATACCAATAGAAATTTTCAGAGTGTAATTGACAGAATCGATTATTTCAAAAATTTGAAAATAAATGCCATCGAATTATTACCAGTAATGGAGTTTGAAGGAAATGAAAGTTGGGGATATAACACGTCTTTTCACATGGCATTAGATAAATTCTATGGTACTTCAGACAAATTAAAAGAATTGATTGATGTTTGTCATCAAAACGGAATTGCAGTTATTCTGGATGTGGCTTTAAATCATGCTTTTGATAGAAATCCAAGGGTTAGAATGTGGATGAACGATCCTGATGGTGACGGATGGGGTGGACCTTCTGTTGAAAATCCTTATTTTAATACAGTAGCTAAGCATACTTATAGTGTAGGGAATGACTTTAATCATAGTTCTGCTTTAACAAAAAACTATGTGAAGCGAGTTGAAAAACAATGGATAGAGGAATACAAAATAGATGGTTTCCGTTGGGATTTAACCAAAGGATTTACACAAAATGCTTCTGATTCAAATTATGCGGGTACTGATGGATATCAAGCGGATAGGGTTACTGTTTTAAAAGAGTATGCTGATTATTCTTGGAGTTTGGATCCAACTCATTATGCTATTTTTGAACATTTAGGTTCAGATTCAGAGGAACAAGAGTGGGCGAATTACAGAATTAACGAAACACCAAGTAAAGGTGTTATGATGTGGGGAATAATGAACGGTCAATACAGCGAATTATCAAAAGGGTATGCTGCTAACATTTCTAGGATGAATAGCGCTAGTAGAGGTTTTACTAAAAATAGGCTGATGGGATATGCTGAAAGTCATGATGAAGAGCGCTTAATGTATAGAAATTTGACGGCTGGAAATAGCACTAATACTTTGCATAATGTTAAGAATTTAAATGTCGCTTTATCGAGAATGTCAGCTATTGGAGCGGTTACTTTATTAGTTCCGGGACCAAAAATGATTTGGCATTTCGGTGATTTAGGGATGGAAAATTCTATCTTTATGTGTACGGATGGAACTGTAAATACTTCAGTAGATGTAACATCTGGAGATTGTAAATTGTCTACAAAACCACAACCTCAATGGACGGGTAATTGGTTAGGTAATTCGGGTAGAAATAAAATTTATTCTGATTGGGCTAAAATGATTGCGATGAAAATAAACGAACCTGTTTTCTCTGGTACTGCAACAATGGCTAATACAAGTTCGTTATACCCTAACATTAAAATCACTAATGCTACTTTGGGCTCAGGTGATCTTAAAGATGTTTTGATTATAGCTAATTTTAATGTGACTACTCAAAATGTACCTACAGGTTTTGTAACTACAGGAACTTGGTATAATTTGTTAGATAATACAACTATTGATGTTTCTAATGTGAATATGACGATGTCACTTTTGCCTGGCGAATTTAGAATTTACGGAAATAAAGTAGCTACGTTAGCTATTGCAGATTATGAGAAAGCAACAACTATTCGTTTGTATCCTAATCCTGCATCTAGTTATTTCACTTTGAATACAAGCACAACTAAAGTTCAAATTTTTTCTATTACGGGACAAATGGTAAAAAGCTTTGACGCAAATCAATCTGCATTACACCAATTTGCGGTTAATGATTTAAACAAAGGACTTTACATTGTAAAAGTATATAATGAGAATAATGAAGTTGAGGTTTTAAAGTTTATTAAAAACTAAAACCGAATACCAAATAAATAGAAAGGCTGTCTGTAAAAAGACGGCCTTTTTTATGACTTATATTTTTTACTATTTTAGAATTAAAGCAAAAAAAAAACTGCCCCATTTCCAGGAGCAGTTTCTCGACTACAATTAACAACTAAAAACTAAAAATTATATTTTGCCGTTTTTGATTTCTTCTACAATTTCAGGATTTAGCAAAGTACTAATATCTCCAAAGTTAGAATAATCACCTTCGGCTATTTTACGCAGAATTCTACGCATGATTTTACCTGAACGTGTTTTAGGTAAACCAGACACAAATTGGATCTTGTCTAATTTAGCAATTGGTCCAATGTGATCCGAAATATGTTGATTAATCTCTTTGCTCAAATTGTCTCTATCACGATATTCACCAGATTCTTTTAGGATTACAAAACCATAAAGGGCATTTCCTTTGATGTCATGAGGGAAACCTACAATTGCTGATTCTGCAACAGCTGGATGCTCATTAATAGCATCTTCAATAGGAGCAGTTCCTAAATTGTGCCCAGAGACAATCACTACGTCGTCCACACGACCTGTAATTCTGTAATATCCAACTTCATCACGTAAAGCCCCATCACCTGTAAAATATTTACCAGGGAAAGCACTAAAGTAAGTTTCTTTATACCGTTGGTGATCGCCCCATATGGTTCTAGCAATACCAGGCCAAGGATATTTAATACACAAACTTCCAGTGACTTGATTGCCTTCTATTTCGTTGCGTTTTTCGTCCATTAATACGGGCTGTATTCCTGGTAATGGCAAAGAAGCATAGGTTGGTTTCGTAGGTGTTATAAAAGCTAATGGTGAGATCATAATTCCTCCAGTTTCCGTTTGCCACCAAGTATCCACTACGGGACATTTTTTGCCTCCAACATGGTCATTATACCAGTGCCAAGCTTCTTCGTTGATAGGCTCTCCTACGGAACCAATTACTTTAAGCGATTGTAAGGGGTATTTTTGCACATATTCTAAATTCTCTTTTGCCAATGCACGAATGGCAGTTGGAGCCGTATAGAACTGAGTAACTTTATGTTTTTCGATGGTTTCCCAAAAGCGACTGAAGTCAGGATAAGAAGGAACGCCTTCAAAAATTACTGTTGTAGCTCCGTTCAATAAAGGTCCGTAAAGGATGTAAGAGTGTCCAGTAATCCAACCAATATCAGCAGTACACCAAAAAATATCGTTTTCTTCATAACTAAAAACATTTTTGAAAGTATAAGCGGTGTACACCATATATCCTGCTGTGGTATGAACCATTCCTTTTGGCTTTCCTGTAGAACCTGAAGTATAAAGAATAAATAAAGGATCTTCAGCATCCATAATTTCGGCTACATTGTTATTCAGAGCTTGGTCTAAAAGGGGTTGCAACCAGATGTCACGACCTTCTTTCATTTTTACGTCAGTATGGGTTCTTTTGGCGACCAAAACTTTTGTTACAGACGGACATTTTTCTAAAGCATCATCAACTATTCCTTTTAAATCAATGGATTTGTTTCCACGATATCCACCATCCGAAGTAATGACCATTTTACATTCGCTATCATTTATTCTTGCCGCTACAGCTGAAGCAGAAAATCCTGCAAAAACAACCGAATGTATTGCTCCAATTCTCGCGCAAGCTAATACTGAAACAGCTAATTCTGGAATCATAGGTAGATAAATACAGACTCTATCACCTTTTTTGATGCCTTGTTCTCGCAATACATTTGCCATTTTAGAAACACGCTCGTATAATTCATTATATGAAATGTGTAATGCTTCTTCATTCGGGTCATTCGGCTCAAAAATAATAGCTGTTTTATCTCCTTTTTTAGCAAGATGTCTGTCAATACAGTTTTTAGTAATATTTACTTTGGCATTGGTAAACCATTTTATTTCGGCTTCTGCCATGTTAAAATCGATTACTTTATCCCATTGCTGATACCAAGTGAAGTTTTCGGAAGCAATTCGATCCCAGAATTTTCTAGGCTCACGGACTGATTTTTTGTAATGTTTGAAATACTCTTCTAGATTTTCTATTTTGTAATAACTCATTGCTCTTTTTATTAATTCGTTGATAGGTTAATTTTATTTATGTGTAGATTCTATTTGTAACAGCCAATTTGGTATTTAGTTAGTACCTCAATGATTTCATCAACAATAGCTTCGTCATCGATTGTTGACGGAATTTGGAATTCTTCTCCATCGGCAATGCTTCGCATTAATTTTCGTAAAATTTTGCCAGAACGTGTTTTGGGTAAACGATTTACAATTACTACGTTTCGTAAGGATGCTACGGCACCAATTCGCTGACGAACTAGTTTTACAATTTCTTGTTCTAATTGATAATGTTCTATTTCTTCGCCATGTTTGGTAACCACTAATGCTAGTGGAGTTTGTCCTTTTAAGTCGTCATGAATTCCTATTACGGCACATTCAGCAACGGCGTGATGCGAAGCAACGATTTCTTCCATTTCAGCAGTCGAAAGGCGGTGTCCAGCTACATTGATTACATCGTCAACTCGGCCTGTGATATAAATGTAATCTTCATCATCTTTAAATCCACCATCGCCAGAGAAATAATACCCAGGAAATTTGTTCAAATATCCAGCTTGAAACCTCGGATTGTCTTTCCATAAATCCAATAAAGTTCCTGGAGGCAATGGCAATTTTAATACTACATAGCCTTCTTCATTAGGTCCTAATTCGGTTCCATTTTCGCCAAAAATTTTAATATCAAATCCGCAAACAGCTTTTCCTACTGATCCTGGTTTTATAGGTAAATATTCAACTCCCATCATATTAGCAATCATGGGCCAGCCAGATTCTGTTTGCCACCAGTGGTCAATTGCAGGAACAGGAATATGCTCTTGATACCATTCTAATGTAGCAACATCACAACGCTCTCCCGCAAGAAATTGTGTTTTTAAGGAGCTTAAATCATACTCTTTTATGAAGTCACCATTTGGATCTTCTTTTTTGATAGCTCTAATAGCGGTAGGAGCAGTGAACATGATGTTAACTTTATGCTCATCAATCATTCTCCAAAAAGTACTTGCATCTGGAGTTTTGATAGGTTTTCCTTCAAAAATAATAGTAGTATTTCTATTGATTAATGGTCCATAAACAATGTAACTATGTCCTACAACCCATCCTACATCTGAAGCTGCCCAGAAAACATCGCCTTCCTTTGCATTATAAATATGCGTCATTGAGAATTTAAGTGCAACGGCATAACCTCCGCTATCTCTAACAATTCCTTTTGGTTTGCCAGTTGTTCCTGAAGTATACAAAACGTATAACGGATGTGTTGCGTTCAAAGGTACACAAGGCGCTTCTTCAGAGCCATAAACTAAGGCATCATAATCAACATCATATTTTTTGAAAGGAACTCTTGCTCCTAATTTTCGGTTGAAAACAATTACTTTTTTTGGTTTGTGATTCGCTAATTCAATCGCTTCATCAACCAATGGTTTATATGCAATTAGTCGGTCAATTTCGATGCCAGATGAAGCGGTTATAATGGCTCTTGGTTTACAATCATCTATTCTGATGGCTAATTCATGTGGGGCAAACCCTCCAAAAACAACCGAATGCGTTACGCCAATTCTTGCGCAAGCTAACATTGCAAAAGCGGCTTGTGGAATCATAGGCATATAAATAACGGCAGTATCTCCTTTTTTTAAACCTAAAGATTGCATTCCTCCAGCAAGTTTTGCTACTTCCGTTTTAACTTCCGAAAAAGTGTATTTTTTTATGTTTTGAGTTACTGGCGAATCATAAATCATGGCTACTTGATCTCCATAACCGTCTTGTATGTGTTTGTCCAAAGCCAAATAACAAACATTTAATTCTCCATCTTTATACCAAAGTGGATACCCGTTTTCGTCATTAGATAAAATAGTATTTGGCTTGTTGTACCATTCAATTGTATCAGCTTGGGCTGCCCAAAATTTTTCAGGCTCATTGATGCTGTCTGTATATATTTCTTTATAATTCATTTTGTGCTTATTTGGAATTTACTGTAATAATTCTTGAACTTGTTCTACTAGTTTTTTTGTTGAAAAGGGCTTGACGACATAGAGATCAGCTCCTAGTGAAATTCCTTTTTCAATGTCTTTTTCCTTGTTTTTTGCCGAAAGGAAAATGACTTTACAGTTTTGTAATCGTTCTTCTTTTTTTATTTGTTCCAAAGTGGCAAAACCATCAACCATTGGCATCATGACATCAAGAATTATAATGTCCGGAAGTTGGTTTTTCAGAATGTCAAGCGCTTCTTGTCCGTCTCTGGCAATAAAAACTTCAAAATTATTTTTCTTGAAAGTGTACTCTAATGCCATTACAATGTTTGGTTCGTCATCTACAATTAAAATCTTCTTCATCTTTTTACGTGTTTTCTGTTGTATTGTAATTAGGTAAGGTAAAGATGAAAGTTGCTCCATCAGCAACATCATCTTCGGCCCAAATGGTTCCTTTATGGTGTTCTATAATTTGTTTACAAATCGCTAAGCCCAATCCGCTTCCGATAGGTTTTTTGACATTTTGATTTCTAGATTGATAAAATTTATCAAAGATGGCTTCAAAATCTTCTTTTTTAATTGCTTTGCCGTTGTTGTGAATTTGTACTTCAACATTGTTTTTGTTTTCAATGATTTTTATAGAAATTTCACCTTCGGTTTCAGAGCAAAATTTAATCGCATTTGATAATAAATTATGCATCACTTGAATGATTCGTTCTTCGTCATAAAAAGCTTTTATTTCTTTATCGCGGTTAAAATCAATGCTGATTTTTTTATTTTTAATTAATTGCTTTAAGGACTCAAGTGTTTTTTCAATTGTGCTTGTAATGTTATTTCTAGACAGATAAATTTTCTGTTTTCCAGTTTCGAATTTTTCTAAATCCAGAATTTTATCAATCAAACGATTCAAACGATCTGATTCCGAAATTATATTTTGTAAAAACTGTTTTCTTACTTCAGCTGGAATATCTTCATCGTCATGTAAAATCTCACTTGCAGCCCTAATTGCAGTAATTGGAGTTCTTAACTCATGTGTAACGGTGTCTAGAAATTCATCTTTTTGAATGTCTTTTTGAACTAATTCTTGATTAGCATTTTTTAACTGTTCTGATATTTTTTGCAATTCGGTTGAAGTCTCCGTCAGTTTTTTGTTTACAATAATGTTCTCTTTTGATTCTTCTAGAATTCGCAATACTTCAGGTAAACTGATCTTGTCTTCTTTGACGACACTCGATATTAATATTTTGGCGGAAGCCGTACCAATGTGACCCGTTAATAAATTCTCTGCAAATTTTATAAATCGAGCATCAGCCGTTGTAACATTCTTATCGATATTGTATTTTAGATTGAAAATACTCAGCGCTCTTTTAGTTCTATCTTCTCCCAGAAAACGCTGTAATACTTTTTGAATATCAGATACATAAGCTGTTCCTTTCCATACAAACGCATCTTCGTGATTGGTGATATATTTATCAATATCAACAAACATTTCGGCATAATTTCGCTCTCTGTAATTCCCTTTGAAACTCACTGAAATAGCCGAGTAGCTAATTACATTAAAAAACAAACTCCAAAAAACAGCATGCGGAATAGGTTGCAAATAGTCAAGACCAAAAAGGTGGGAAGGTTTTAGTAATTCAATTCCCCATGGACCTTCTTGTATAAATAAACTTGTTGATTCTGTAAGACCAATAGCATATGGTAACAAAAGGGTGTAAAAGCAAATTAAAAAACCAATCATAATTCCAGTAATTGCTCCTTTGCTGGAGCCTCTTCTCCAAAATAATGCGCCGAAAAAAGCAGGTGCTAATTGCGAAATAACCACAAATGAAACTAAGCCTATAGAAACTAAAGAATAGTCAAGAATGAAAATTCGATAGATGGCATAAGCCAAAATGATAAGAGAAAAAATTCCTATTTTTCGACTGATTACAATTCGTTTGCTATTTTTTTTCTGCGACGTGTTTTGGAGAGAACCGATAAATCCATAAGGAATTAACAAGTTGTTACTCAGCATTGTTGCTAAAGCTATTGATGAAACAATTATCATTGATATCGCTGCCGAAAATCCTCCTAGAAACACTAAAACGGTTAAGAAATTATTATTGAAGAATTGAGGGATTAATAGGGAATAGGTATCGGAATTGAGTTTTTGTCCTTCAAACAGAATATTTCCTCCCCAAGCTATTGGGAAAACAAAAATATTGAACAACAATAAATACAATGGGAACAACCACATTGCGGTTCTGATATGAGTTTCTTTATTGTTTTCTACAATTGCGGTGTGGAATTGTCTTGGCAAAAGAAAAACAGCAAACATGGATAAGGTGCATAAAAAGAACCAATTGATTCCGCTTGCAAGATCACCGATGGAGTTTTTTTTGTCAAAATTTTCTAGAACAGCTGCTTTTGTATAGATATCATCAAAACCATCAAAAACAAAATAGGTTACATAGATTCCGATTATTAGAAAGAAAACTAATTTTAAGATAGATTCCATGGCAACTGCAGTTACAATTCCGCGTCTTTTCTCGGAAGCATCTACATATCGGGTTCCATAATAAGAAGCAAATAAGGCTAAAGCGATGCAAACATAAGTTGTGGTATCCGTAAATATATTAGAACTCGATTGCGTTTTAGTTACAATATGAAAAGTGTCTGAAATAGACTTTAGCTGTAAAGAAATATAAGGTAAGATTCCAAAAACACAAATCATGGTAACTAAGGCTCCAAGGAATCTGCTGTTTCCGTATCGTAAAGAAATAAAATCTGCAATACTGGAGATTTTGTTTACTCTAGAAATTCGGATAATTCTTTTAAGAATAATCATCCAAGTAGGAATGATAATTACTGGTCCTAAGTAAATAGGGATGTAGCTTAAACCAGAATCTGCGGCCACACCAATACTTCCATAATACGTCCATGCCGTACAATACACCGCTAATGAAAAGGAATATACATAAGCATTGTTAGTCCATTTAGAATGGATTCTTTTTTCTGCCCAATAGGCAATATAAAAGAGCCCTAACACATAAAATGCTAAGATTAATAGGAGTCCTACGCTAGTCATAATATCTTTTTATAATTAAGAAAGTTATGGCTATTGAAAACAACCATGCCGAAAATAAATAGATATATATGATTGGAAAACCAAAAAGTGGTTTTGAACTATCAAATAAAAGCAAAAGCGGAATGTTCAATGCTAATAACATCAGCATTGAGAGAATAACCAACTTTTGTTCATGTCTCTTTTTCATAATAATAAAAATACACAAACGCTGCCAGTTTTGACAGCGATTGTATATAATGTAAGGTTAACGAATTGTTTATTCTTTACTGTCGTAATCACCCATTAGGGAATAGTATCCGAAGATTCCTAAACCAGCAACAATTAATGGAGTAAGTACAAATAGTATGATAATTCCGAAAACTAAATCCTCTTGTTTTCCAGATACAAATTTTGGTAATCCAAAGGTGAAGATGCAAAAGTAGGCAGCCGCAAGTGCTAAAGCGATCCATACTAATCCTAAAGCTCTTTTTAATTGATTCATAGCTATATATTTTTAAATGTGATTATTTTTATCTCTGTTTTTAATGTAAACCATACCCACTACTAAACTCACCGAAGCAATAACTATTGGGTACCAAAGTCCTTCAAGGTAGAATTCAGGGTTTCCTGCATCTTTGGCTTGTGTTACAAAATAGGTGGAGATGGCAGGGAGTAAGCCTCCGAAAATTCCATTTCCTACATGATATGGTAGTGACATTGATGTGTATCTGATTTTTACTGGGAACATTTCAACTAAGAACGCTGCAATTGGTCCATAAACCATTGTTACAAAAATCACTTGTATGAATACTAAAAATATTAAAGACCATTCATCGCTACTGTTAATTTTGATGGTTGTTTTAGTGTCTACTTTTGGTTTTCCATCAACAACCACGGCAACGCCATTTTCTAAAGATACGGTTTTAATTTCTACAAATGTTGTCCCATCAGTATACTCCTTGTTTGTAGTATAAATGGAGTCCATAGTTTGTTTTTTGTTTTCTTTCAATTCAGAAAGAACTGTTGTTTTTTCAACTATTTCTGTCTTGTTTTTAACGTTTGTAGTTTCAAACATTTGTTTGTAGATAGGTCTGTATGCAAGAACAGCAATAAGCATACCTGCCATCATGATGTATTTTCTACCAACCTTATCACTTAACCAACCAAATACAATGAAAAATGGTGTTCCAAGTATCAATGCAATTCCAAGTAAAGTATCTACTTGAGAAGAGTCAATCGCCATTACCGTTTTCAAGAAACTCATAGCGTAAAATTGGCCAGTATACCAAACCACACCTTGACCCATTGTAGCTCCAAATAAAGCCAACAAAACAAATTTCAAGTTGTAACGGTTACCAAAGCTTTCTTTTAGAGGATTAGTGCTTGTTTTTCCTTCGCTTTTTGCTTTTGCAAAAACAGGCGATTCATCCATATTTTTTCTAATCAAATAGGAAACACCTACCATGATGATTGAAACCCAGAACGGAACTCTCCATCCCCATTCATCAAATTGTTCAGGGGTAAGTACATTTCTAGTAGCAAGAATTACCATCAAAGAAATGAATAGTCCTACTGTTGCTGTAGTTTGAATCCAAGAAGTCCAATATCCACGTTGCCCTACAGGTGCGTGCTCTGCCACATAAGTTGCAGCTCCGCCATACTCACCACCTAGAGCAAGCCCTTGAAGTAAACGTAAAATTAAAACTAATAATGGTGCAAAGAATCCGATGGTTTCATAGCTAGGAATACAACCAATAAGGAAAGTGGCTCCACCCATTAATAATAAAGTTACCATGAAAGTGTATTTTCTTCCAATTAAATCACCTAATCTTCCGAAGAAAAGAGCTCCGAACGGGCGAACTACAAATCCTGCCGCAAATGTTGCCAATGTTGATAAAAATGCTGCTGTTGGATTATCTGAAGGGAAAAATTTAGTTGATATTACTACGGCTAAACTTCCAAAAATATAGAAATCATACCATTCAATCATTGTACCCATTGAGGATGCGGAAATTACTTTCCAAATACCTTTTGTTGATCTGTTACTCATATTTGTTGTTTTTTAAAATAATTATTTATTAAAATGAATAGACGCATGAAACCATGGCTCTGAAATTACTGACGTCTTTTTTGTTTGTTGTTGCTTTTCCAAATAGATCTGCATCACCCCAAGTGGCAGCAGTATATTCTAATTCAGGCGAAACTCTAAATTTGTTTTTCTTGAAATCTATTCTTCCAGAAGCTCTCCATGCATTATCAATAACTCTAGATCCACCTGCAGCATTCGTACCTCTCATGTAGATAGTTGCTAATGAAGTTGCAGCAGTACCAGCACCATTATTTTTTGTGGTTCCAAAGAATAAACCCGGAGCAATCGATTTACCATTACTAGCAATATCAATCCAGAAAGAAGTCGTTTTAGTAGGGTCATAGGATTGAATTCCTGATGTTGTAGTTCCAGTAAATCCACCTAACATTACCAAGTTGTTTAAATTTCCACCTGAAATTCCGTATGCTTTGATGGAAACTTTATCATTAGCGTATTTTGCATATCCAAAAACAGAAGAACTATTTACTTTTTCTTTTGTAACCAAAGTATTTGTTGCATTAACCGTAAGTGGTTGTAATGATTTGTATTCAGCTCCAATACCCATTAATACATTCTTTCCCTTGTATTGTATTTGTCCATTGAGTGATGGTATGGCTGAGTTTATCGCTGCTGAATTTTGTGAACCTGGACCAGGAACTGTAAATTCACGTTCTTTGTAAGCAGTAAGTGCTAGAGAAACTTCTTTGCTTAACATTTGCTTTAATTTTACTTGAGTTGCCCAGCCAAAAGGATTGAATAGGATTCCAGTATTGAAATTAGCAACACCCGGAAAAACTTCAGGAATGAAAGTTGGATACCAAGTTTGTCCCATTGTTAAAGAGGTTTTTGACCATTCTAAATTTACATAAGAATGCCTCAATCTTAATAATCCAATGGAAGAACCCTCTACGTTACCAAAAAAATCGCCCTCTAATACTGCCGAAGTTTTTGCCCCCCAAACGTTTGGACCTTTTGCTTTAACGCCCAATCGGGAAGTTACAGAAAGAAAATTCGATTGCCCAGTCGCATTAATATCTTTTCCGTTAGTATCTAATACTTCGTCAGTAGGATATAAATTTAATTGACCTTCACGAACGGTTGCAGATTTTCTAGTATCCCAAATATAATCGGTTCTTACAAAACCATAAAGACTTATGTCCCATTCTTTTTCAGGTGTTACCGGGGTTGGTGCCGGAGTTTGAGAATATCCTTTTAGAGAAGCAAGTCCGACTAAAAGAATAAAATAGCGTTTTTTCATAAGTAAAATAGAGTTTGGTTAGTAAAAATGGTTAGTTTTAATACTGCCAAATTCCAATTTTTTATCAGTAAAAAAAATTTACATATATATAAATGTAAAATTATATAGTTAATCTTTAAATCTTTCCCATTTTATGAGCATAAACTTATCGCCTAGCTCAGTAATAATCATTCCTGCTCCAGATAATAACGATTTGTTTTTTAAATATTCAACTAGCTCTAAATGACTAAAAATCTTATAAGTAGGGTGGTAATCTGCATGAGAAGGTTTCTTGATATTAAACATCTTTACCCAGTTGCTAATTGTAACGTGAGAAACACCTATAATTCGTTCAATTTCCCTATAACTTAAGCCTTCTAAATACAGTTGTAAGGCCTTAGTAACATAATAATCATCTATCTTTTTACCTATTTTATTAACAGTGAAAAAATAGTTGCATTTTTTGCATAAATACCTTTGTTTGTTGTTGATTACGCCACTTTTTATGATATGATTATTTTGACATTTTGGGCAAGATAAAATTTCCATATATATAAATTTTGCATAAATATAGTAATTTAGCAAATATCTTTATCGTAATTTCGTAAAAAAAATCAAATAAAATTACGAAAGCCTTATTTTTATTGGTAAATTTATGAATGTTTCATAAATATAGGTGCTTTAAAAAGATTAGCATTGTTGTTTGTTAGAGGATATTGCAAATAACTATTTCTTAATTTAATTAGAGCTAGTTTTCTGGTGAAGGAGTGAATTTCTATTTGAAGTTGAGTAAGATTCTCCTGTAGTTTTAAAGAAGTAAAGATTTAGGAATCTCTGAAAATATATAAAAAACAAAAAACCCACTCGAGTTGAGTGGGTTTCGTGGTACCTCCAGGGATCGAACCAGGGACACATGGATTTTCAGTCCATTGCTCTACCATCTGAGCTAAGGTACCGTTCTTATTGCGGGTGCAAATATAGGATGATTTTTAATTTATCCAAAACAAATTTTAAAAAAAATCAATTCGTACCTTCGCAAAGTCAAATAATAAATTATGATTCTAACAATAGATGTAGGGAATACTAGGATTAAAGGTGCTGTTTTTGAGGGTGATATCCTTTTGGAATATTTTGTTTTCTTGAAAACTGAGCACGAAAATAATATTCAAAATATTTTAAAAAAATATAAAAAAGTAACTCATTTGGTGGTTTCATCTGTCGGAGAACTCGAAAAAGATTCTTTTTCTCATTACAATAACCATTTAAAAGTACACTTTATATCGCATAAAGATCCTTTTCCATTTAGTAATGGATATGCGACTCCAGAAACTTTAGGAATTGACCGTATGGTTCTGGCTGCTGGTGCGACGCTTCAGTTTCCAAATCAGAATAGATTAATTATTGATGTTGGGACTTGTGTGACCTATGATTTTGTTGATCAAAATGATGTTTATCTTGGGGGTGCAATAGCGCCTGGCTTACGTTTACGATATGAATCATTACATAACTATACCGCTAAATTGCCTTTATTGGCCTCGAAAAATCCAGATAACTTCATTGGAAAATCTACTGCAGAATCGATTCATTCTGGAGTTGTAAACGGCTTCGTTTATGAGATTGACGGTTTTATCGATGAATATAAAGCACACTATTCAAACTTTATAATAATTTTAACGGGTGGAGATACAGATTTTTTGGCTAAACGATTAAAAAATACCATATTTGCCAATTCAAATTTCCTTCTCGAGAGTTTGAATCAAACATTTCAATATAAAATCAAAAATGATTAAAAAAATTATAACAAGCGCCTTCCTGATTTTGTCATTCGTATCTTTTGCTCAAGAAGGAACGGCTTCTCCTTATTCTTTCTTTGGAATCGGTGATGTTAGATATAAAGGAACCTCAGATATTCGTTCAATGGCTGGAATTGCAGTGGAGCAAGATAGTATTCATATCAATATGGATAATCCTGCTAGTTATGCTAATTTAAAAAACACAGCTTTTGCAGTTGGTGGTACTTATAATACAACAAAGTTGAAAACGAGTTCGGAATCTGCAAGTGCACGTAGAACAACACTTGATTATTTAGCTGTTGGTTTGCCTTTGGGTAAATTTGGACTTGGATTTGGATTACTTCCATATTCTTCGGTTGGATATAAAATAGAATCTTTAGCTACTGATGCTACTCAAAATAATAATAGATTTAATGGAACTGGTGGTTTGAGTAAGGTTTTTTTAGGAATAGGGTATAAAATAACGCCTAGTTTAAGTTTTGGTGTTGATGCGCATTATAACTTTGGAAAAATTGAAACTAGCAGTTTAGAATTTATTACAGGAGTTCCCGTTGGAACACGTGAACTTAATAATGTGGATTTATCTGGAGTTAATTTTGATGCTGGGTTAATGTATCAGACTAAAATCAATAAAAAACTAAGTTTCTTCAGTAGCTTGAATTATACTTTGGAGAGCACTTTGTCTTCAACAAACAAAAGAAGCATATCTACAGTGATGTACAATGCAAATTATGATTTGAGTCTTGTTGATGCAATTGATGATGTAACTACTCAAAAAGATTTAAAATTACCTAGTAAATTAACCATTGGGGTGGGAATAGGTGAAGCTAGAAAATGGCTTGTAGGGGCTCAAGTAAGCATGCGTGATGCAGGTAGTTTAGCAATTAGCTACAACAACTTAGATAATGTTTCTTATGAAAAACAACAAAAATATAGCTTAGGTGGATATTATATTCCTAATTACAAATCCTATACAAGTTATGCTAAAAGAGTTGTTTATCGCGGAGGATTTAGATACGAGAAAACAGGTTTAGTTGTCAATTCAGAGTCGATAAAAGATATGGGAATTACTCTTGGTATTGGAATGCCAATAACGGGATCTTTTTCTAATATTAATTTTGGTTTAGAAATTGGAAAAAAAGGAACAACTACTTCAGGCTTAGTTCAAGAAAATTATGCAAACCTTAGTGTTGGAATGTCACTTAATGACAAATGGTTTGTAAAAAGAAAATTCAATTAGAGTCTGAAACAGCTTTAGGTATCTATCATTTTGTTAAATTCCGTATAATGGATTTTTTGAAAAAAAACATACTATTTCCTTTTGTAGCAATATTTACTTTATTGTTGTTTTTTGGATGTGAAAGTAATTTTAAAGAAGTCCAAAAAATTAACTTCTCAGATTTTGTTCCTAGTAGTGATGCGGAAAATATAAATCTAAAATATACGGATTCAGGTCGAATTACGGCTGCTTTATTAAGTCCTAAAATGTTAGATTTTGCTAGCGTAGATTTTCCTTTTACAGAATTTCCAAAAGGAATTCGGGTTACTATTTATGATAAAAATGGTGAAAAAACATTTGTAAAATCTAACTATGCGGTGTCTTACAAGCAAACCGGAATTATAGATTTGCAGGGAAAAGTCAAAATAAGCACAGAAGAAGGGCAAAACTTAGAAACCGAGCAATTGTATTTTGATCAAAAAAACGATTGGTTTTTTACAGAAAGAAAGTTTAAATTTTCAGATAAAAAGGGAGCTTCAAACGGGCAAGGAATCGATTTTAGTAAAGATTTCAAAGTAATTAATTCCCAAAGAATAACAGGCGAGATTGAATCAGCCGAATAAATTTATATACAAAAATTATGAGTTACCTTAAATTTACACCTTACATCTATCTTGTTTTTGGAGTTTATCTTATTTATAATGGAATTACCAAATTTAATGATCCTAATGAAAATCCTTGGTTAAGTCTTTTGTTTGCTGGATTGGCAATTTTTATGTTTTTCTTTAGAATGAGATTTGCTAAAAAATTTGAAGACAGAAACAAAAAGTCCTAATTAATGGAAATAAGTATCATAATATTGTGTTTAATACTATGTGCCTTTTTTTCAGGAATAGAGATTGCCTTTATTTCTTCGAATAAAATTTATCTTGAAATTGAAAAAAAACAAGATAATTTCATTTCAAAAATACTTACAAAACTTACCGAACAACCCTCTAAATTTATTGTTGCAATGCTTATTGGGAACAATATTGTATTAGTTGTATATGGGTTTTTTATGGGAGATTTGTTGATGCGCTGGATGGATTCATTCGGCTATCATTTTTTAGGATTGGTGGATTTACTTGTTCAAACTGTTTTATCAACTTTTATTGTTTTGATAACTGCAGAATTCTTGCCTAAAGTATTTTTCCAAATTTATGCCAATTCGTTATTGAAGTTTTTTGCACTTCCAGCTTATTTTTTCTACAAATTATTTTACTTCATTTCTACTTTTTTTATTTGGATTTCAGACTTTTTCCTAAAGAAATTCTTTAAAACTCAAGGCGATCAAGTGCAATTGTATTTTAGTAAAGTGGAACTAGGAAATTATATTACGGAACAGATGAGCACTGTCGAAGATAACGAAGAAGTGGATTCCGAAATTCAAATTTTCCAAAATGCATTAGAGTTTTCTAGCGTAAAAGCAAGAGATGTAATGACTCCTAGAACCGAAATTGCGGCAATTGATATATTTGATTCGGTGGTTGACTTGAAAGAATTGTTTATCAGCACCGGATATTCTAAGATTGTGGTCTATCAAAATTCGCTAGATGATATTATTGGGTATGTTCATTCTTTTGATTTGTTCAAAAAACCAAAAAGTATCAAACAAGTAATGATATCGGTTGAATTTGTGCCAGAGACAATTTATATAAAAGACGCCATGAATTTGCTTACTAAGAAGCGAAAAAGCGTTGCCGTTGTTTTAGATGAACACGGGGGGACTTCCGGAATCATTACAATAGAAGATATTGTAGAACAGCTTTTTGGTGAAATTGAAGATGAGCACGATTCAGATGAAGAATTAATTGAAAAAGAATTAGAAGAATACGTTTTCCTTTTTTCAACACGATTAGAAGTTGAATATTTAAACCAAACCTATAAACTTGATATTCCTGAAGAAGATTCGTACGGAACTTTAGGAGGTTTTATAGTTAATTTTACAAAAAATATTCCTCAAAAAGGAGATCAAATTAGTATAGGAAACTATCATTTTGTTATCGAAGAGGCGACAAATAAGAAAATAGAATTAGTTAAAATGTCAGTACGGGAGTGATTTTTTTTGGAAAATTAAAATTTCTTGCAAAATAAAACGCTACTAGTATTATTATTAATTAGATAATTGTATTTTCGCAAACTGAATATAAAAATTAACAACAATAAAAATGGCAGTTTTAGCAAAAATTAGACAACGTTCCGCCTTATTGATAGCAGCTATTGCAATTGCATTATTTGCATTTATAATACAAGATCTTATCGGTAAAGGTGGTTTTGGTGAAAACACTAAAGATGTAGGAAGCATCGATGGAAAAGATATTTCATTTGAAGACTTTAGAGTAAAAGTGAGCAATGTTGAAAAAAGTGGTCAAGGGATTACTTCAACAGCAGCTGCAAATAGAGTTTGGGATCAAGAAGTTTCTATCGCTTTACTAACATCAGAATTTGATAAATTAGGATTGAGAGTTGGTGAAAAACACCTAATCGAAATTTTAAAAGCTGACCAAAATATAGGGAAAAATCCAATTTTCTTGAATGCAGCTGGAATGTTTGATTTGGCTAAATTTAAAGAATATTTTAAATCGAATCCAGAGCAAGCTCAGTATCTAAAAGATAGAGAGAAAGACGCGGAACTTAACGCAAAATTCCAAATATACAATACCCTAATAAAATCGGGTCTTTACACTACTGAAAGTGAAGGGAAATTGAAATATGAAATGGAATCTAATAAAGTAAACTTTGCTTATGTTGCAGGTTTATATTCTACAATTAAAGATAGTGATGTGAAAGTTACTGACGATGAAATTGTAGATTTTATGAAGAAAAACCAAAAGAAATATAAAGCAGATGAAACTCGTGAAGTGGAATATGTTTTAATTGAAGACAAAGCTTCAAAAGAAGATGAAGATGAAGTTAAAGCAAAAATTACTGCTTTGTTATCAGGTAGTGTTGTTTACAACCAAGCTACAGGTAAAAACGATACATTGCCAGGATTTAAAAATGCTATAAATACAGTTGATTTTGTAAACTCAAATTCAGATGTTCCTTACGATTCTTCGTATGTTGCTAAAAAAGATTTACCTGCTATTGATGCAGATCAATTGTATAATTTAGCTCCAGGAGCTGTTTATGGTCCTTATAAATTTGGAAACTACTATTGTATTTCAAAATCATTCGGAAGAAAAGCAGGTGTAAATGCTAAAGCAAGCCATATCTTAATTAGCTACGAAGGAACACAAGTTCCAAACCAAAAAGAAAAAAGAACTAAAGAAGAAGCAAAAGCTAAAGCAGAAGCTATCTTAGCTCAAGTAAATGCAAATCCAGATAGTTTCTTGATGTTAGCATTCACTAATTCTGATGATTCATCAGCACAACAAGGTGGTGATTTAGGTTATTTTGGTCCAAACCAAATGGTAAAACCTTTTAATGATTTTGTTTTCAATAACAGTATCGGTAAAGTAGGTTTAGTTGAAACTCCTTTTGGATTCCATATTATCAAAATTACTGATAAGCAAGATGGAGTTCGTTTAGCTACTGTAGCTCAAAAAGTAGAGGCTTCTGAAGTAACTTCTGACAAAGTATTTACTCAAGCTACAAAATTTGAAATGGATGCTGCGGCAGGAGATTTTGATAAAATTGCTAAAGACATGAAATTAACTATAGCACTTCCAGTTACTGTAAAAGGAATGGATGAGACTTTTGGAACTTTAGGTAGCCAAAGAACAATAGTTAGATGGGCTTTTGAAGATGATACTAAAGTAGGAACTGTAAAAAGATTTGAGGTTGCTAATTTAGGTCACGTAATTGCTAAGCTTCAAAAAATTGATAATTCAGGAATACTTCCTGTAAGCATGGCAAGAAGCTATGTGGAACCAATTATTAAAAACAAGAAAAAAGCAGAGTTAATCAAAGCTAAAATGACAGGTAGTTCAATTGAAGCAATTGCAAAAGCTATAGGTTCAACTGTACAACAAGCAGCTGGAATTACAATGGAAAATCCAGTTTTAGCAAATGTTGGTCAAGAACCAAAAGTTGTTGGAAATGCATTTGCTTTGTCAGCGAATAAATTATCAGCTCCAATTGAAGGAAATACAGGAGTTTATGTAGTTAAAAATTTAAGTATAGTAAAAGCTCCAGCTTTAAAAGAACATGCTGCTTATGTTGCTAAATTAAAAGCACAAAGCGCATCTGATGCAGGAAGAGTTGTTCCGGCATTGAAAGATAAAGCTAAGATTGAAGACAACAGAAGATTGTTTAACTACTAATAGTAGTTTACAGTTTAAAATAGAAAAACCCGATACATTGTATCGGGTTTTTTATTTCGTAAAAGTATTTAAAGTAGTAAATAATTAAGGGCTTACAATATCATTTCGGAATATGGAATAATGGTTTCGTATCCTTTTGAATTGAAATAAGCTTTAGGATTGTCATTCGAAATAACTAAAACAAAATCCCCGCCCCAAGCACCAAGGCTTTTTACGATTCCTTTAAAATCTGGAAATAAAGCTTCTTTAACGGTTTTCATTTCTAAAATAGTACTCAAAGCAATTTCATGTTTTTCAATTGCTGCTGCAAATGAATTTAGGTTTTTAGCTTCAATAACAGCTTGCGTTATGGCATCATTTGTTTGAATATTCTTTTCCAAATGATTGTTTTTGTTATTATAATAAGAAGCAATCGCAACCTTACTACTTTGTTTTTTGTTTAAATAAACAAAGTATAAATGTTCTGTAAACTCCGGATTGAAAGTTACTTTTTCGACCATAGCTTTTCCTTGTTCTAAGGAAAATAAAATTGGACTATTATTTTGTGCGCAAGCAATATCATAGCCACTTCCTCCAAAACTGTTTTGAAGCAATGTAAAAGCATCAATTTGCAACCATTGAGCAATATTGTTTATCAGCGTAGATGAGGTTCCTAATCCCCAGTTTTTAGGAAAACTAAGTTCGGTAGTAATCGTATATCCTTGCCCGTCGTTTATAAAGTTTGGATTTAATTTATACGCTTCGTGCAGAATTGTAATTAATGTTGTTTTAACCGTTTCAATTTTAGATTCAATAGGATTTGAAATCTCCGAAAATGTAACGATTTCTTCAAACCATACACTGCCGTCAAAATCGAAGCTTTTCCAATGAATTTCTTGGGTTGTTCCTTTTTGAACTACAAGATTTTGACCAAATTTTGTAGGCAAAGCAAAGGCTTTGGCACCGTCTAAAACTAGATATTCTCCTGTGATTAAAAGTTTTCCGTTACTGTAAAATTCTGTTTTCAATGGATTGAATTAAAAAAGGTTGGTATTAATGCTGAATTATTTTCTTAAATTTTCAATATAATCAACAACAGCACTATGCGAAACTACATGATGTTTGAAATGTTTTCGAATCAAAACGCGTTCTTCTTCAGTAGCCATAAATTGGTTTAAAATATTATTTAGGTGCATTTTCATATGTCCGTCTTGAATTCCAGTTGTTGTTAAGGAACGCAAAGCGGCAAAATTTTGCGCTAAGCCAGCTACGGCTACAATTTGCATTAATTCCTTAGCAGAAGGTTTTTCGAGCATTTCTAACGATAATTTCACCAATGGATGCAAAGAAGTTAATCCTCCTACAGTTCCTAAAGCCAACGGAACTTCTAGCCAAAAAGTAAATATATTATTCTCGATTTTTGCATGAGATAGACTAGAATAGTTACCGTTTCTCGAAGCATAAGCGTGAATACCAGCTTCAATTGCTCTGAAATCATTTCCTGTTGCTAAAACAACGGCGTCAATCCCATTCATAATTCCTTTGTTATGAGTAACTGCTCTGAAAGGTTCAACCTCGGCAATTGTAACAGCTTGAACAAATCGTTCAGCAAATGCAGTTGGATCAGAAATATGTTTTTCTTCCAATTCATTTATTGGACACGAAACTTCTGCTCTAACGATGCAATTTGGAACATAATTTGACAAAATACTCATGACAACTTGAATGTCTTTCTCTGTCTCTGAAAATAATTCATGCCCTTGTGCTTCTTCTTTTAATATTTTGGCAAATTGCTCTAAACAGGAATTGATAAAGTTAGCGCCCATGCTATCGATTGTTTCAAAAGTAGCGTGAAGTTGAAAGTAATTAGGGATTAAATGGGTTTTATCGTTTAGAATAATATCCAGAATTCCACCACCACGCTTCTGCATGTTTTTAGTAATGTTTTCTGTTTCTGTAAAAAACTTAGATTTTATTTGGTTGAAAAAATCAGTTAGTTTAGAATGCTCTCCTTTAAATATAAAATGAACTTGCCCTATTTTTTCGGTGTCAATTACTGAAGCTTTAAATCCGCCACGTGTTGACCAAAATTTTGCTGCTTTTGAAGCTGCAGCTACTACCGAACTTTCTTCAATTGCCATTGGTACGGTATAATATTTTCCGTTAATCAAGAAGTTTGGCGCTACTCCAAGTGGTATATAGAAATTTGATATTGTATTTTCGATGAATTCATCGTGTAATTTCTGTAAATTTTCGTCAGAATTCCAGTAGTTTTTCAGTGTCGTTATGGCTTCCTGGGGATTTAAAAAATATTCTTTGGCAATCCAATTAATTTTTTCTTCTTTAGAAAACTTTGAAAATCCTGCAATGACGTTATTCATTCTCAATTGATTATGTTATACTTATTCGCAAAGATACAATTTTAGCCGTTTTGTTTCTATTGTAGCGGATTCAATAAATAGGCATGAGTAATATTCTTTTAACATTTAACACATCAAATGTGAAATAATTGTAAATTTTTCACTAAAATTGACGGTTTTTAAATCTAAATTATTTTTATGAATTCGAAAAAAATTACTGCCTTACTTTTGTTCTTATGTTGTACGGTTTTTGGACAACAAAAAATTACAATTGACGAAATTTACAACGGTACTTTTCGTGCAGAAGAAATGGATGAACTGCAATCCATGAAAAACACCAATCAATATACTGTTTTGAATTTAGATTATCAATCTAGGTCGATGACTATTGATTTGTATGATTTTGCTACCCTCAAAAAAGTAACTACTCTTATTGATACAAAATCATTTAAGGAATTAGAAAATGGTATTGACAGCTATACTTTTGATGATTCAGAAAAACAAATTTTAATAGCGTGCAACTCTAATAAAATCTTCCGTCATTCTTTTACGGCGGATTATTATTTGTATAATTTGGATAACAAACAACTGACTAAATTGTTTGAGGATCAAGTTCAAGAACCTACTTTTTCTCCTAACGGCAAAAAGATCGCGTATTCTAAAGAAAACAACTTGTATGTTTATGATATTGCTTCAAAACAATCCACTGCAATTACTACTGATGGCAAAAAAAATAGCATCATTAATGGAATAACGGATTGGGTTTATGAAGAAGAATTTGCCTTTGTGAGAGCCTTTGATTGGAGTAAAGACAGCAAAAAAGTAGCTTATATACGTTTTGATGAAACCGAAGTGCCTGAGTTTTCAATGTCTATTTTTGAAAAAAACTTGTATCCAACTATCGAAACATTCAAATATCCAAAAGCTGGAGAGAAAAATTCATTAGTGTCTTTGCATCTTTATGATGTGGATTCAAAAGGAACTAAAAATGTTAATTTAGGAACGTATACTGATTTTTATATTCCAAGAATAGAATGGACAAATGATGCGAATGTATTGTCAGCCAAAATATTGAATCGTCATCAGGATAATTTAGATTTATTGTTTGTAGATGGTACCACTGGAGCAACGAAAGTTGTTTTAAACGAAAAAGATAAAGCATATATCGATTTTGTAGATACTGATAATCTTACATTCTTGAAAGATAATAGTTTTATCTGGACAAGTGAAAAAGATGGTTTTAATCATATTTACGTATACGATAAAACGGGAAAATTAAGAAAGCAAGTTACCAAAGGAAACTGGGAAGTAACTTCATATTATGGTTTTGATGAAAAAACCAATACTGTTTTTTATCAATCTACAGAAAACGGTTCTATAAATAGAGATGTTTATCGAATAAGTTTAGATGGAAAAAATAAATTGCGTTTGTCTAAAAATGTAGGAACAAATGCCGCTACTTTTAGTCCAAATTTTCAATATTACATCAATACTTTTTCGAGTGCAAATCAACCAACAACATATACACTGAACGAAGCTAAATTAGGCAAACAAGTTCAGAGTATAGAAGATAATCAAGCGCTAGCTTCTAGATTAAAGAATTACAATTTGCCTTCAAAAGAGTTTTTTGTAATGAAAACAGCAAAAGGGAATGAATTGAATGCTTGGATTATGAAACCAAAAGATTTTGACCCAAGTAAAAAATATCCTGTTTTTATGTATCAATATTCAGGGCCAGGTTCTCAGCAAGTTAACAACGAATGGAATTCATATGATGATTATTGGTTCATGATGCTGACGCAACAAGGATACATTGTTGCTTGTGTTGATGGTCGTGGAACAGGTTTTAAAGGAGCTGACTTTAAGAAAGTAACTCAAAAAGAATTGGGTAAATATGAAGTCGAAGACCAAATTGATGCTGCTAAAGTAATAGGAAATTATGCTTTTGTAGATAAGGCCAGAATAGGAATTTTTGGTTGGTCTTATGGAGGATTTATGTCTTCAAATTGTATTTTGAAAGGAAATGATGTTTTTAAAATGGCAATTGCTGTTGCTCCAGTAACAAACTGGCGTTTTTATGACAGTGTGTATACCGAAAGATACATGCAAACTCCTCAAGAAAATCCTAGTGGTTATGATGAAAATTCACCAATTAATCATGTTAATAAATTAAAAGGCAAATACCTTTTGATTCACGGTTCAGGTGATGATAATGTTCATGTGCAAAATACAATGCAAATGATGGAAGCTTTGATTCAAGCAAACAAACAATTTGATTCGCAAATTTATCCAGATAAAAACCATGGAATTTATGGTGGAAAAACTAGAATACAATTGTATACTAAAATGACTAACTTTATCAAAGAAAATTTATAATTCAACCTTAATTTATACCTAACCAAAATAAATAATATGGCAGAAACTCAAGTAAAAACAGCACATCCAAAAGGACTTTGGGTATTGTTTGGAACAGAAATGTGGGAACGATTCAATTTCTATGGAATGCGAGCCTTATTGACTTTGTTTTTAGTTAACTCGTTAATGATGAAAGAAGAGGATGCCTCTCTTATTTATGGGGGATTCTTAGGACTTTGTTATTTGACTCCTATGTTAGGAGGGTTTATTGCGGATCGTTTTTTAGGAAATAGAAACTGTATTTTACTTGGCGGACTGATGATGGCTATCGGACAATTATTATTGTTTACTAGTGGAAGTGTTTTTCCTGCTAATTTAAGTTTAGCTACTAGCATAATGTATGGTGGTTTAGGCGTAATCGTTTTTGGAAATGGGTTCTTCAAACCAAATATTTCAAGTATGGTAGGGAGTTTGTATCCAAAACAAGAAAAAAGTAAGCTTGATACTGCTTTTACTATCTTCTATATGGGAATCAATTTAGGAGCTTTTTTAGGTCAGTCTATTTGCCCATTGTTAGGAGATGTTAGAGATACAGGAGGTGTTAGAGATATACATGCATTCAAATGGGGATTTCTTGCCGCTTCGATAGCAATGCTTGTTGGGACTTTGATTTTTTACTTCTTAAAAAATAAATATGTTGTTACTCCAGAAGGTAGACCATTAGGAGGATTACCATCTAAAAATGTAGCTGCCGATTTTGAAGAAGGAGAAGCACAAAAAGCTGTTTTTTCTAAATCATCTTTAATTATTGCAGGAATTGTATTTTTTATTTTAGGAGCAATTGTTCACTTTGTTTTTGGACAAAACTTAATTTACACTTTAATTTATTCTAGTGGATTAACATTAGCAGGATTAATTATCTCTGATTCTTCTTTGACAAAAATCGAAAGAGATCGAATTATTGTTATTTATATTGTTTCCTTTTTTATTATTTTCTTCTGGGCTGCTTTTGAACAGGCGGGATCTTCACTAACTTTTATTGCAGACAATCAAACCGATAGAAACTTCTTTGGATGGCAAATGCCGCCTTCAATGGTTCAAATTTTCAATGGGCTTTTTGTGGTAATTTTAGCTGTGCCATTCAGTATGTTATGGGATAAATTAAGAGCATCAAGCAAGGAACCAATTTCGCCAGTTAAATTAGCAGTTGGTTTATTGTTGATTACTATTAGCTTTTTTATGATTGCTAATCAGGTTAAAGATTTAGGTAATTCAGGTTTGTTAGCGATTAAATGGTTGATATTATTATACTTATTAAATACTTGCGCAGAATTGTGTTTGTCACCTATTGGATTATCATTAGTGGGTAAATTATCGCCAAAACGTTTCTCTTCACTTTTGTATGGTGTATTTTTTTTGTCGAATGCTTCAGGATATGCTTTGGGGGGTACTTTAGGATCTATTTTGCCAGCAACAGGAGATAAATTTAATAAAGCAAAAGAATTAGGAATTGACTTGCAAGGTGTTTTAGATAAAACAATAACGCCAACAGCAGAGCAATTAAAATTATTAGCAGACCATAACATAAGCGACCATAACAATATTTTTGCAGGGTTTGAAATTCATAATTTATTTGAATTCTTTATGGTCTTTGTAGTTTTAACGGGTATTGCAGCAATTATTTTATTTGCATTGACTCCATTTTTGAAAAAAATGATGCATGGTGTTCGTTAATTTTGCAATGTAAATTTTAGAAACATCATCTTTTTGAAAACTTCAAGAAGATGGTGTTTTTTTTGTAAAGAATAGTTTTAAAACAAAAAGAATATAATGGAACAAAATTTAAGTCTAGAGCAAATACAAAATTTCAGTGGTAAATATCCAAAACAATTGTGGTATTTGTTTATGGTAGAAATGTGGGAACGATTCTGTTTTTATGGTATGCGAGGCGTTCTTACTTTTTTTATGGTAGACCAACTTTTCTTAAAAGATGGGGCTGCTAATTTGCAATACGGCGCAATACAAGCGTTTGTTTATGCCTTTACTTTCATAGGTGGAATTTTTGCAGATAAGATTTTAGGATTTAAGAAATCACTATTTTTTGGTGGTATAGTAATGATTTTCGGAAATCTTTTGATTGCTTTTTCACCACAAGAATTGTTTTATTATGGAATCGCTTTTTCGATTATTGGAACGGGCTTTTTTAAACCAAATATTTCATCAATGGTGGGTGAATTATATCATGAAGAAGATAGTCGTAGAGATGCAGGTTATGGAATGTTTTATGCAGGAATAAATGTTGGGGGACTTTTAGGAGGTGCGCTATGTATTTATTTAGGTAAATATTATTCGTGGTCTTTATGTTTTCTTTCTGCAGGAATTGTAATGATTTTGGGCTTAGTAACGTTTTTGTTAACCAAAAAACATTTGGGGCCAATAGGTGATTCACCATTATTAAATTTGGATCCAAAGAAAAGAAAAATTAAAGAAATAGCAGTTTATGTAGGATCGTTATTGAGTATTCCTTTTATATTTATAATGGTCAAAAATACTGATTTTACAGACTATTTCATGTATACAATAGGGATTATTGCGGTACTATATTTTTTATTAGAAGTGTTTAATTTGAAACAAGCTACAGCACGTAAAAAATTATTAGCAGCATTCTTATTCATATTTTTCTACTTTTTATTTAATGCAATTTACGAACAAAGTGGTGGCTCATTATCCTTGTTTGCAAAAGACAATTTAGACTCTAAATTATTGTTTTTTAATATCGATCCGAACGTGGTTAATAATAGTTCTAATTCGTTATTTGTAATTATTTTTAGTCCAATAGTTGGGCTGTTGTGGTTATGGATGGCAAAAAAGAAAATCGAACCAAGTTCAGTTATTAAGTTTGGAATAGGATTTTTATTTCTAGGTGCTTCTTTCTATTTGTTTTATTACACGCGCTTTTTTGCAAATGCAGAAGGAATAACATCATTGAACGTATTTACATTTGCGTATTTGATAACTACTATTGGGGAGTTGTGTTTAGGCCCAATAGGAATGTCTATAATAACGAAGCTTTCGCCAAAAAGACTTTTCGGAATGATGATGGGATTATGGTTTTTAGCGAGTGCTTTTGGCCAATTTGCAGCGGGTAAACTTGGTGCTGAAATGTCTAAATCAAATACCGGAACAACTTTAGTTTCTAAGTTGCAATCTTATACCGAAGGATATTATCAACTTGCGGTTTATTCCATTATTGCGGGAGTGTTCCTGATTGTTATGACTCCTTTGATAAAAAAATTAATGCATGGAGTTAAATAATTATGTATTTTAGGCATTATTTTTGAAGACATTTTAATTAAAATATAAAAGATGAAAAAGATATTTATAACGATTTTTTTCTTTGCTGTTTCTTTCGCTGTTGAAGCTCAAGAGTTAGTATGGGAAACCAATGTGAACAAAGCATTAGAAGTTTCTAATAAAACTAAAAAACCATTATTGCTGTTTTTTACGGGTAGTGATTGGTGTGGATGGTGCATTAGATTGCAAAAAGAAGTTTTGAAAACTCCTGAGTTTGCTAAATGGGCAAAAGAAAATGTTGTTTTAGTTGAGTTAGATTATCCAAGAAGAACTCCGCAATCTGCTGAAATTAAAAAGCAAAATAACGAATTGCAACAAGCTTTTGGAATACAAGGATTTCCCACTATCTTTTTTGCAAGAGGAACTACAAAAGACGGTAAAATTAATTTTCAAGGTTTAGGAAATACAGGTTATGTTGCCGGTGGTCCTACAGCATGGTTAGCTGTTGCTGATGGAATTTTGAAAAAATAATAATTCTAATTTAGGATATAAAATCCCTTTTCACTAGTAGCGTGAAAAGGGATTTTTTGTTTCAAGCAACTCGTCTTCCAAAGTTTTTGAACCGTTTTATAATTTGAGGCATCTGCAACAACAATTTTTGGTTTTATAGTTTCGAATAATCGATCTAAATTTATTTTAGGAGATTGTGTTAAAATCAAAATGTCTGGATTAGAATTCTTCGGATAAATACCCAAACTGTCCAAAATAAGAATTTTGTTTCCCTTAAAAAACGAAAGGTTCTTAATTGATTTTTTATGTTTTAAACTACTAAAATTACCAACTAAATACGTGTTTAGTAGACTGTTTTTTGAAGCTTTGTTTAAGCTTTTGTTATTGGTATATAGTGTGACTTCTTTCCCGAAGCGTTCTGTTATTAAGGTGTTTTTTTTCGAATTGAAAACAATCCATTCTTGTTGGCTATTAACTTCCCAGTTGTTTTGTATGAATGAAATTTGCAACAGGATTAATGAAAATAATGTAAAGATTAATCTGTTGAAATTTGGTTTTTTGAACCAGATAATTGTGCAAATAATTAACAGATAGCTGCTTAATAATAGTCGCATATTAAAAGGAATATCTCTTATAATGAATTCTTCTATAGAAGCTATTTTATTGATGATTGTGTTCATAAAATAAATACTCCATTCTAAGGTTTTAGATAAGAATAGCGGAACACAATTGATTGCAGCTAATCCCATTACTAATACGCCTAAGACCATTATAAATCCCATAAACGGTAAGATTATTAAGTTTGTTACAAAGAATAAACCTGGAAATTGATGAAAGTAAAATAGGCTTAATGGCAAGGTGCCAATTTGCGCTGCAAAGGAAACAGTCAGAATGTCCCAAATGTATTTTTTGATTTTGTTTTTTGGTTCCCAAAGTGAAGCCAATAGTGGCTGAAACCAAACGATAAAAAACAATGCAATATAACTCAATTGAAATCCTACATCAAATAGGAATGAAGGTTGAACTAACAAAATAAGCAATATTGAAACCAACAAAGTATGATAAATATTAACGCTTCGATGCAGATGATTTCCAATAGCTACAAACGAAAACATAGTCACTGAGCGAACGACTGATGGAGCAAGTCCCGCCAAAATTCCGAATAAGGATAATGAAACTAGAATTACAATTAACTTTATAAATGAACCCTTTCTGGTGTTAGGAATTGGCTTTAGCACAAAGCTTATGAAAATCAATATAAAACCTATGTGTAAACCAGAAACAGATAAAATATGTACGGCGCCTGCATATTGATAATCCCGAATTATTTCTGGTGAAATATCTTGTTGTTGTCCCAGAATTAATGCTATCGCAACATTCAACTCGGTTTTGTTAAAGTTGCTTTTCTCTAAATTGGTTATGATTCTTGTTCTTAATGTGGAAGTATAATACCAAATGTCTTTTTGGATATAGTTGCTAACCTTTATTTCGTCAATGTCAGTGTATAATTGTGCATTGATTTGTTTGTTTTCGAGATACTTGCTATAATCAAATTGGTTTGGGTTTTTAGGGTTGTTGTTTTTATATAAAGTACTGTTTATTTGCAATTGTGTTCCTATTTCTAACGGATGGTTGGTGCTGTCTTTATGTATGTTTACAATAATTCTTCCGGAGTATTTTGAATTATCGATGCTGTTGATTATCGCAATATATCGGTTGCTTGAAGTTGAGTTTTTTAACTTTTCTCTTAGGGTTAGACTTATATTATGCGGTTTTTCAAAAGCACTTTTATTATGGATGTAATTGTTTTCTTGGTAGGAATCAGTATGGGTTATTTGTGTAATTATACCAATTGCAAAGGCTAATAAATAGTTGGTTATACCAAAATAGATTGTTTTAGTAAACTTTTTTCTAAGTAAAAAATAGGCGATGCTAAAACTACTTATAGAAATTACAAGTATTATTTTTGCTAATGACGGTTGAAGTTTTAGATAATTGCTGATTAAAATTGCAGAAACAAAAACTAACGTAATTCTTGCCAAAGGAAATTGTAGTACTTTCATAAAACTAAAGTACTTATTTATTTGTAGGAAATAACTTTATTTATATAAAATAATTTAGCTTAAATCCGCAACAATCAGTTTAGCAGTTTTTTGGCTGGCACCAATTCCTCCAAGTTTTTCTTCCAGTAGATCATAATTATGTAGAATGACCTTACGATGGTTGGGTTCTAGAATTTTTTTCAGTTCTTCGGAAATACGTTTTGGATTGCATTGCTCTTGGATTAACTCTGTGACTACCTCTTCGTCCATAATTAAATTGACAAGCGAAATGTATTTTAGTGTTATAATACGTTTTGCAATTTGATAAGAAGCCCAGCTGCCTTTGTAACAAACCACTTCGGGCACTTTAAAAAGAGCTGTTTCAAGTGTTGCAGTTCCTGAAGTAACTAATGCTGCCGTAGCATTACGCAATAAATCATATGTTTTATTGGATATAAACTTTATATTTTCATTCAAAATAAAATCTTGGTAAAACGAAAATTCCTGACTTGGCGCTCCAGCAATGACAAACTGATATTCGGGAAAATCATTTACTACACTCAACATCACAGATAGCATTTTGGTGATTTCTTGTTTTCGGCTGCCAGGTAAAATAGCAATAATAGGTTTTTCGTTTAGTTTATTTTCACTTCTAAAAACACTTGCATCAATTTCTGGATAATTGTGAATAGCATCAATTAAAGGATGACCAACAAATGAAACTGGATAATGATGTTTGTCCTCATAAAAGCTTTTCTCGAAAGGTAAAATGACATACATTTTATCAACATCTTCTTTGATATCTTTGATTCGGCTTTCTTTCCACGCCCATATTTGGGGTGAAATATAAAAATGCGTTTTTATTCCTAATTTTTTAGCCCATTTGGCTATGCGCAAATTAAAACCTGGATAATCAATAAAAACCAATACATCGGGTTGAAATTCGAGAATGTCTTTTTTACATGTTTTGATGTTATTCAAAATAGTTTTTAAATTGAAAAGCACTTCAACGAATCCCATGAAAGCTAATTCGCGGTAATGTTTTACTAAAGTGCCACCTACATTTTGCATTAAATCACCACCCCAAAATCGGATGTTGGCTTTAGGATCTTCTTTGTATAATGCTTTCATTAAATTTGACCCGTGCAAATCTCCAGATGCTTCTCCCGCTATAATGTAGTATTTCATTTTTTTCTTTAATGACTTTTATAAAACTTCGAATCTAACAAAGGTATAAACTTAAACAAACAAAGTTATAATTGTCAGTATAATAACTGCCAAAATTACTCCTCTTGCCATCATTTCTTTGTTTGTTTTTAACAAAATTGCAAATATAATTAAGTCAAGAATAGATCCTAAAGTTACAATTTTGCCTAAATGGCCTTGTGATTTCATGGCTTGTATTCCGGTAATGAAATCAAAATCAGTAAAGAAAGTAATGAAAATAAAAGTTCCCAATACTGAGGTAACTAGCCCAATTATTACTCCGTATACTAAATCTATTTTATTCATTCCATTTCCAGTTGTTAAGTAATTTAATGCTGTGGTAGGCAGTTAAATCAAATTGTACGGGCACTACTGAAATATAACCATTATCTAATGCCCATTCATCCGTATCTTCGCCTTTATCTTCGTTTACAAATTCACCGGCTAGCCAGTAATAATCTTTTCCTTGTGGCGTTTTTCGTTTGTCAAATTTTTCTACCCAAAGCGCTTTTGCTTGGCGGCAAATTTTTATTCCTTTAATATCTTTTTCTTTTAGTTTTGGAAAGTTAACATTCAAAATAACACCTTCAGGTAAACCGTTTTCTAAAACCTCCATACTGATTTTTTTGACAAATGATTTAATCGCTTCAAAATCTGCATTCCAATCATAATCCAATAAAGAAAAACCAATAGCGGGAATTCCTTCAATTCCAGCTTCAACAGCCGCGCTCATCGTTCCAGAATAAATGACATTTATAGAGGAATTAGATCCGTGATTGATTCCTGAAACACATAAATCAGGCTTTCGTTTTAGGATTTCATTTACGGCAAGTTTTACACAATCTACAGGTGTGCCAGAGCAACTGTATTCTGTAATGGTATCGGTATCTTTTGAAATTTTATTTAAATACAAAGTACTATTAATAGTAATGGCGTGACCCATAGCGCTTTGAGGTTTGTCAGGAGCAACAACTACAACATCTCCAATTTCTGACATAACTTCAATAAGTGCTCGGATTCCTGGCGCCGAAACACCATCGTCATTTGTTACTAATATTAGAGGTCTAGTTCCGTTCATTTTATAAGGTTTAAAAGAGAGTTGTTAATTTAAGATTTTGATCGAAATGTTCGATGACAAAATAGTAATTTTCGAACAAAGAAAGCAAAATTTACCAACTTGAATCATTAATCTTAGGACAAAAAGAACAATTTTATATCTTTAACAAAAAATTATGTAGGCCTTGTAAATGTTGGCATAGTTTTTACCGTAAATTAGATTTAAAAAGAATTGATGAATACTATTATTACCTATATGAAAAGAAATTATAAAATACTCCTTGTAGTTGCCTGTCTTTCATTAAGCTTGTTTGCTTTTAAGATGAACTCGGGAAATCAAAATACGAATGACCCTGAAAAAGATAAATTGCTTTTGGAATTATTGACTTTTGTAATTGAAAAAGGACATTATAATCCAGCAGCAATTGACGATGCTTTTTCAAAAGGGGTTTACAAAGATTATATTCAGGCTTTAGATCCTTCAAAACGTTTTTTCCTTCAGTCAGATATTGATGAATTTTCAAAATATGAAACACAATTAGACGATCAGTTATTGAATAAAGATTTGACTTTTTTTGATCTTACTTATGAAAGATTAATGAAAAGAATGGAAGAGAGTAAAGTGATTTACAAAGAAGTTTTGAGCAAGCCTTTTGATTATTCAGTTGATGAAACTTTTAATACGGATTATGAGAAAGCACCGTATGCTAAAAACACAACGGAATTAAAAGATAAATGGCGTAAGCAAATTAAATTATCTACTCTTTCTTCATTGGTTGACCGAATGGAAATGCAAGACAATAAAAATAAAGTAGTTAATAAAGATACGAAAGAAACGCTAGCTCCATCAAGTCAGGATGTTAGTCTTAAAGAAGATTTCTATGATAAAACAAAATCTAATACTACTGTTGATACTGGAAAAATCAAGACTTTTCAAGAATTAGAAAAAGAAACAAGAGAGAGTTCTTCAAAATCATTAGATGAATATTTTGGTTTTATAAAAGATTTAGATCGTAACGATTGGTTTTCAGTTTATATTAATTCGATTACAGCACGTTTTGATCCGCATACAAATTACCTTGCCCCAGAGGAAAAAGAACGTTTCGATGTAAGTATTAGTGGTAAATTAGAAGGAATTGGAGCTCGTCTTCAAAAGAAAAATGATTTTACTGAAATTTCAGAGTTGATTTCTGGAGGTCCAGCTTGGAGAGGAAAACAATTGGAATCAGGTGATTTAATTATGAAAGTTGCACAAGGGAATAAAGAACCTGTGGATGTTGTAGGAATGCGCCTTGATGATGTTGTTAAAAAAATAAAAGGTCCTAAAGGTACCGAAGTTCGACTTACAGTTAAAAAAGTAGATGGTACTATTACGGTTATTTCGATCATAAGAGACATTGTTGAAATTGAAGAAACCTATGCTAAATCAAGTATTGTAGATAAAGACGGTTTGAAATATGGAGTGATTTATTTACCTAAATTTTATATCGATTTTGAAAACAAAGACGGAAGAGATGCCGGAAAAGATATTGCTATTGAAGTGGAACGCTTGAAAAGTGCGGGTGTAAATGGAATTGTATTAGATGTTCGTGATGATGGAGGAGGATCGCTATCAACTGTTGTTGATATAGCAGGACTATTTATTGAGCAAGGTCCAATTGTGCAAATTAAATCTGCTGGTAGAAAAAAAGAAGTATTATACGATAGAGATAAAAAAATAGAGTGGGATGGACCTTTAGTAATTATGGTCAATAGTTTTTCAGCATCGGCATCTGAAATCTTGGCAGCAGCCATCCAAGATTATAAAAGAGGAATCATCATTGGTAGTAAACAAACTTATGGTAAAGGAACGGTTCAAAATGTAATTGATTTGAATCAATTTGTAAGGAGCAGTTCTATGGGAGATTTAGGGGCGCTAAAAACCACTACTCAAAAATTTTATAGAATAAATGGCGGTTCAACTCAGTTAGAAGGTGTAAGTAGTGATATTGTTATGCCAGATAGATATGCTTATCTAAAAATGGGTGAACGCGATGTTGATAATGCTATGCCTTGGGATAAAATTGATCCTGCGGAATATGGTATTTGGAAAAACAACGCTAATTTTAATCAAGCAATACTGAATAGTAAAGCTAGAATTGCTCAAAATTCACAATTTCAATTAGTAGAAGAAAATGCAAAATGGATTGACAGTCGAAGCGATGAAAACACATACAGTCTAAATATTGATAAATTTAAAATTGCTCAGAAAGAAATTGAAGGCAAAGCAAAAAAATATAAACCTATTTCAGATTATAAAAACAGCTTGAAATTCAATTCTTTACCATATGAACAAGAAGTGATTGTTAAAGATGCTGCTTTGAAAGAAAAAAGAGAGCGTTGGCATGAATCATTATCTAAAGACATATATGTTGAAGAAGCATTGAATGTTTTGGATGATTTGCAACCAAAAGGATTGGTTAAAAAACATGTTCCTGCTAAACTGAAAAAAGAGAGTTTAGTTAAGTCATAAGCATTTTACAGCATACAGGATATTGGTTAATTTTCTAAAAGCGCACCAGGGAATATTTTTCTGGGGCGCTTTTAGTATTTAATTTAAGGAATAATTTTGCTAAAAATTTTAATAAGTAATTATGAAAAAAAGTAGTTTGTTTTATTGTATAGGTCTTTTAATTAGTATTGTTCTTTTATGTACTAATACAAATTTTTTAGAAATAGAAAGTATTGTTGCTAATAATGCTCCAGAAAATAAGCCTTATGTTGATGTTTCTAATGGGGATTCATTTCAGAAGAATAGTTTTAATTTTTTGCCTTCTTCAACAACAAATCAAATTGTGAAGCATGATTATTATACGTTATCCTATAATGAAAAATACGAACAAGCAGAATGGGTTGCCTATGAGTTGAAAGAAGAATATTTGACAAAAAGTAATTTTAAAAGACCTTTTTTTATTGAAGATCCTCAAGTAAAAACGCAATCAGCAGATTGGCGAAACTATAAAAAATCAGGTTATGACAAGGGACATCTTTGCCCTGCAGCGGATATGGAGTTTTCTTTAGCGGCATATAATGACACTTTTTTCACTTCTAATATTAGTCCACAAAAACATTCTTTTAATGGAGGTATTTGGAGTAGATTGGAAAATAAGACTCGGTATTGGGCTAGTAAATACAAAAGAATTTATGTAATTACAGGAGGTGTTTTAGAGTCAGGATTAAAAACCATTGGAAAAGAAAAGGTGTCTGTTCCTAATTATTTCTATAAGATTTTGCTCGACGATTCCAGAGGTGAATATAAAATGATTGGGTTTTTAGTGCCGGCAGTTAGCAGCAAAAAACCTTTGTATGATTTCGTGGTTTCTGTCGATAAAATTGAACAAATGACAAGAATTGATTTCTTTCCAAAATTAAACGATAAGGTAGAAAATCAGCTTGAAAAAAATAGTGATTATAGAAGCTGGAGTTTTGATAAACTTTGATAGAAACTAAGTTTTAAATCCTGCTTTTACCATTCATTTACTTTGTTAGCATCCATTTTAAGGAAAATAAAAAGTAAGATAGTAAATCCCCATAATCCAGATCCACCATAAGAGAAAAATGGAAGAGGAACCCCAATTGTTGGGAAAACCCCAACGACCATAGCAATATTTACGAAGAAATGTATAAATAAAATACCCGCTACACAATATCCGTAAACTCTACTGAATTTGGTTTTTTGCCTTTCGGCCAAATAAATAAGCCTAAGCAATAAACCAACAAATAAAGCAATTACAAATAGGGATCCTAAGAAACCCCATTCTTCGCCAACGGTAGTGAAGATATAATCGGTATGTTGTTCTGGAACGAAACCGCCTTTGGTTTGTGTTCCTTCTAAAAATCCTTTTCCAAACCATCCTCCTGAACCAATTGCAATTTCTGATTGATTGGTGTTGTATCCAATCCCTTTCATGTCAACAGATTTACCTAACAAAATGTTGAAACGATCTCGGTGATGTTGTTTAAAAACATTTTCAAAAACATAATTTACCGATAAAACAAAACCTGATATAAGTGCAAGAAGGATTCCACTTAAAACAATATTCCTGTCAGCTAATCTCGATTTAATATGTACAATAACAATGATTAATAATGAAATTAAAATCACATATTGAGGCTGTAGTAGTAAAGTCATTACAAATAAAAGAATAGTGATGAATCCAGTCCAAACATACCAAGACGGTAGCCCTTCTCGGTATAAAACTAAAATGAATACACTATATATTAAAGCACTTCCTGGGTCTGGTTGAGGGAGTATTAATAAAACAGGCAAAAATATGATGGCTAAAGCTTGTATCTGTCTATTGACATCTTTTAAATTGATTTGCGTGTCGCTTAAATATTTGGCTAAAGCCAATGCAGTAGCTGCTTTTGCAAATTCAGAAGGTTGAAGGGTAAAGCTTCCAAAACCATACCAACAACGTTGTCCTGCAATTGTTTTACCAAAGGCAAATAGTCCTAATAGTGACAATAAAGATACTCCGTAGATTATACTGGCATATTTTTCATAGAATTTACCATCTACAAAAAGCACAATAAAAATAAGAGGAATAGTTAATATGATAAATATAAGTTGTTTCTCAGAAGTTCCTTCCATGGAAGATAAGGAAGAAGAATAAATATTCAACCAGCCCATAAGCACTAATAGACAATAGATAATTACGCATATCCAGTCAAGATTATTTTTTATACTTTGGTTTTTCATTTGGAATGAATCGCTTATTAATTTCTTTTAGTAGAATCTATTTTTGTCTTCTGAACTATTGTTTTACTCTTTTGGATAGAATCTTTTTTTCGTAATTCTAATTTTACAACTTCAGAAAGCCCACCTAATTTAGCGTATCGGCCTTGTAGGCTAGTGTTTAATATACGGGTTTCTAAATCTGTTCTGGTAATTTTTTTCTTCAAATATTTTTCAATCATTAAACTAGCTATTGGTCCAGCAATTGTAGCCCCATAACCTCCGTTTTCAATCATTATTGCTATCGCTATTTTAGGATTGTCCTTTGGAGCAAAAGCAACGAATATAGAGTGGTCTTCCATTTTAGTTCTTTTGCCGTCAATTTTTGCAAAATTTTCCGCAGTTCCAGTTTTACCACAAATATCTATGCCTTCAACTTTTAGATAATAAGCAGTTCCTAAGTTGTAAACATCAAATAAACCGCTAATCATAGGTTTAAAATGTTTCTTGTCAATAGAAGTAACGTGTTTTGTTGTAAACTTTTTGTCAATTGTTTCTCCCTCGATTTTTTTGATAATATGAGGTGTGTAATAATAACCTTCATTAGCAACCGTAGCCATCATATTTGCTAATTGTATGGGAGTCATTAAGACTTCACCTTGTCCAATGGCATTTGATATTATGGTTTTTCCACTCCAACCCCAATCAGGATACATTTTTTTATACGTTTTTGAATCCGGAATTTTTCCCTTTCTACCAGTTGGTAAATCGTAACCCATAAATTGTCCTAATCCAAAACTTTTTATGTGATTGCTCCACACATCAATAGCATAAGTGGGTTTGGCGTATTTAGCAATGGTTCGTAAATAGACATTTGAAAAGTAAGCATTACAAGATTTATAAATTCCTACATGAAGATCACGAAGACCACCTCCGCAGTGGCATCCTTGAAACCTACCTCTAGCATAAGAAAATCCATGGCTGCACATAAAAGTTGTTTGGACATCAACTACTTTTTCTTGGAGACCTACAAGTCCTGTCATAATTTTGAAAGGAGAACCTGGAGGATATTCAGCTAGTAATCCACGGTCATAAAGTGGTTTTGCAATTGAATCTCGGTACAATTGGGTGTAGTTTTTTGATCTTTGTCTTCCGACTAAGATTGAGGGATCGTAAGAAGGTGCGGTAACTAGCGCTAAAATCTCCCCTGTTTTAGGTTCAATTGCAACTATACCACCTCTTTTATTAATCATTAGCTCCTCACCATATTTTTGAATTTCGGCATCAATGGTTAAAGTAATGTCCTCTCCTTGTACAGCTATCGTGTCGTATTTTCCTTCTTTAAAAGAGCCTATTTCTCTATTGTATTTGTCTTTTTGGATGTATTTAACACCTTTTATTCCACGTAGAATTTCTTCGTAGCTTTCTTCAACACCTTGTTTTCCTATTAAATCGCCACTGTTATAATAGGGGTTTTTTTCGACTAATTTTTCGTTAACTTGGGTGATAAATCCAAAAATGTTTGCACCAAAATTTACTTCATAATCACGAAGTGAACGCTTTTGAAAATAGAAGCCTTCGAATTTTCTAATTTTTTCCTGAAAAGCAGCAAATTCACTTTTGTTTAATTGAGGTAAAAAAACAGAAGGCAATCTAGGACTGTACACTTTTGCTTTTTCAATTTTTTTTATAAAGTCTTCTTTTGTAATATTCAATAACTGACAAAATTCTAATGTGTCAGTATTCTTTACTTCACGAGGAATTACCATGATATCATAAGAAGCTTGATTCGCGACTAATAATTTGCCATTTCGATCATACATATAACCCCTTTCAGGATAGTCATATTTTATTTTAATAGCATTATTGTCTGACTTTAGTTTGAAGGAATCATTAATGACCTGCAAATAAAATATCCGTATCACTAGCAATGATGCTGCGATAATAATTAAGGAAGGCAGCAAGACTTTTCTCATCTTTTGTTTGGCTTAATAAGGTATATTATTATAATGCAAAGAATTATTGTAAAGAGTGTACTTAATATTGTTCTTAAAAGTACATCCAAGAAAAAACTAAATTGGAACGCTTCTAAAACAAATAAAATTAGATGATGAATTAGAACCGAAACAAATATGAATGAAAAACGTTCCGGAGTAAGTACATCATTTAGTTTTATAGTTTGATATTCATAACTAAGGCCAAAAGAAAATTTAAAAATAAATGGTCTTAAATAGGCTAATAACAAACATGATGTTGCGTGAATTCCACCTGAATTACTGAACATGTCCATAATCAATCCTAGTAGGAAGCTGGCTACTAGCAAGCCAGATTTGTTTCCATTTACAGGAAATAATATAATGAAAAGTATATACGGAAATGGACTTATGTATCCAAAAAAATTCATATTGTTAAAAACAATAATTTGTATTGCTAACAACAGGATAAATCGAAAGATATTAACTATTAAAGCATTATTCATCTTCTTCCTTTTTTTCTAAATTGATTAGCTCCTCACGATCTTTACTTTTTATGATATAGACATGACCTAAATTCGTCATGTCATTAAAAAGTTTTATGTCTAAAGTGTAGAAATTAGTTTGATTGTCAATGTAAATTTTTTCAATAGTTCCAATGTTTATGTTTTCAGGAAATATTACGGATTGACCTCCAGTTACAATAGTGTCTCCTTTGCGGATGGCTGCTAATCTTGGAACGTCTATTAATTGGACAAAACCAGTGCTTTTTCCATCCCAAATTAAAGATCCAAAATGATTTGATTTTTTGATCTTAGCATTGATTAGAGACTTTTTATTTAAAATACTAATTACTGTTGAATAATGTGGAGAAGTGTTATCAATAATCCCTACAATCCCTAGGCTGTTTACAACTCCCATATCTGGTTTTACACCTTGTAATTGTCCAGAGTTTAGCGTTAAATAATTTTCATAAACATTATACGAATTGTGAATTACTTTTGAAACAATGATATCAGATGGTTTCACCCCTTTCAAACTGTCTAATTTTTTTACCTGAGTAGTGTCTTTTTTATTAAATAAAAGACTTTTTAAGTTCGCATTTTCTAAAGCTAATGCCTCATTTTGCGTTTTTAAATTCAAGTATTCATTGATATTGCTCACTTTTTCGTACACGCCACCACTCAAATAATTAGCAGAACTAATTATCTTACTTCTATGAAAAGAGTGGGACTGAATGGTAAGGGTAAACGAAATACCTAAAAGCAGCAAAAACAGTAAGCGATTACTGTTTTTAAAAATAAAATTAAATATTTGCTGCATTTTTTAAATGTATAATGTAAATGATTGTATGTTTTATTTAGAACCGAATTGTCTTCTTTAGATTTTAAATCTAAAGTTAACAAACTTAGAATTCACGATTACTTAATCAAAATACTTTTAAATTTTACAATGTTTTTAAGTGCCATACCAGTTCCTCTAACTACTGCTCTCAATGGATCTTCAGCAATGTAAACAGGTAAATCTGTTTTTTGAGAAATTCTTTTATCAAGACCTCTTAACATAGATCCTCCACCTGCTAGGTAAATACCTGTGTTGTAGATATCCGCTGCTAATTCTGGAGGTGTTTGAGATAAAGTTTCCATTACAGCATCTTCAATTCTTTGAATAGATTTATCTAATGCTTTTGCAATTTCTCTATAAGAAACTTCAACTTGTTTTGGTTTTCCTGTCAATAAATCTCTACCTTGAACAGACATGTCTTCTGGAGGAGTTTCTAAATCTTCTATTGCAGCACCAATTTGTATTTTTATTTTTTCGGCAGTACTTTCTCCAACAAAAAGGTTGTGTTGTGTACGCATGTAATATACGATGTCATTTGTAAATACGTCACCGGCAATTTTCACCGATTTGTCACATACAATTCCGCCTAAAGCAATTACGGCAATTTCAGTTGTTCCACCACCAATATCAACAATCATGTTTCCTTTAGGTTGCATAATATCAATACCAATACCAATAGCTGCAGCCATAGGTTCGTGTATCAAATAAACTTCTTTACCATTTACTCTCTCACAAGATTCTTTAACGGCTCTCATTTCCACTTCAGTAATTCCTGAAGGAATACAAACAACCATTCGTAATGCGGGAGTAAACATTCTTTTTTTCAATGCAGGTATGCTTTTTATAAACATACTGATCATTTTTTCGGAAGCATCAAAATCGGCAATTACACCATCTTTCAACGGTCTTATCGTTTTAATGTTTTCATGTGTTTTACCCTGCATCATGTTGGCTTCTTTACCAACAGCAATGATTTTTCCAGAGATTCTGTCTCTGGCAACTATCGAAGGGCTATCAATTACAACTTTGTCATTATGTATGATTAAAGTGTTAGCGGTACCAAGGTCTATCGCAATATCCTCGGTCATGAAATCAAAAAATCCCATAAGTTTTTTAAGGGTTTAAAACGTTAAAAATATGTAATGTGCAAAGTTAAACAAATTAATGTTTAAAATGACGTGTTCCTGTAAATACCATTGCAAGTTTATTTTCATTGCAATAATCAATACTCAATTGATCTTTAATAGAACCTCCTGGTTGAATAACAGCTGTTATTCCAGCCTTTTTCGCTATCTCAACACAGTCAGGGAAAGGGAAGAAAGCATCACTTGCCATTGAAGCACCGTGTAAGTCAAATCCAAAAGTATTTGCTTTTTCTATAGCTTGTAATAAAGCATCAACACGTGAAGTTTGACCTGTTCCAGATGAAATTAAGGTTCCGTTTTTTGCAAAAACAATTGTATTTGATTTGGTATTTTTACAAACTTTCGAAGCAAAAATCAAATCTTCAATTTCTTGTTCAGTAGGAGCTGTTGTAGTAACGGTCTTTAAGTCTGATTTATTGTCAGTAATATTATTTCTTTCTTGAACTAAAATTCCATTTAGGCAAGTACGAACTTGTTTTTTAGGTAATTCTACTTCATTTTGGATTAATATAATTCTGTTTTTCTTTTCCTCCAAAATAGCAATAGCTTCAGCATCGTAAGATGGTGCAATAACTACTTCGCAGAATAATTTATTAATTTCGGTTGCAGTTGCAACATCAATTTTTGTATTCGAAATCAAAACACCTCCAAAAGCAGAAGTTGGGTCACATGCTAAAGCAGCTAAATACGCTTCGCTAATAGTATTTCTACTTGCTAATCCACAAGCATTGTTGTGTTTTAGAATTGCAAAAGTAGGTCCGTCATTTTTGAATTCATTAATTAAATTCACGGCAGCATCTACGTCAAGTAGGTTATTGTATGATAATTCTTTTCCGTGAACTTTATTGAACATTGCCTCAAAGTCACCAAAGAAATATCCTTTTTGATGTGGATTTTCTCCGTATCGTAATATTTGACCGTTAGCAATACTTTCTTTATAAATAGTTTCGTCAGTATTGAAATAATTAAAAATGGCACCATCGTAATGAGATGAAACATGAAACGCTTTTGTTGCTAAAAGTTTTCTGTCTGCAATTGTTGTTGCTCCATTTTGTTTTGTAATTAGGTCTAAAAGCAAGCTGTATTCATCTACAGAAGCAACAATTACAGTGTCTTTAAAGTTTTTAGCAGCAGCACGGATTAATGAAATTCCACCAATATCAATTTTTTCAATAATATCTTCTTCACTTGCTCCAGAAGCAACTGTTTTTTCAAATGGGTATAAATCAACAATTACTAAATCAATCTGAGGAATGTTATATTCCTGCATTTGTTGCACATCACTTTCGTTATCTTGACGATTCAGGATTCCTCCAAAAACTTTAGGGTGTAATGTTTTTACTCTTCCACCAAGGATTGAAGGGTATGAAGTAACATCTTCAACAGGGATTACAGGAATTCCTAAATTTTTTATAAAATCTTCAGTACCTCCAGTAGAGTATAAGGTAACGTTTTGTGAATGTAGTTTTTGTACTATTGGTTCAAGTCCTTCTTTTGAAAAAACCGAAATTAATGCTGATTGAATTGTTTTTGTTGTACTCATTGTGTTGTTTGAATTATAAAGTGCAAAAATAGTTTTTTTTTGATTATAAAATCCAATCAATTTGTGTAACATTCTCTTAAAAAATCACACCAATGTGTATGTAGATTTTTATTAGGTTTTTGAATAAAATTTATGGAATTTTACCTTAACACAAATTTAAAGATTATGCTGGTTTATCTTCGGTTATTAAAAGAGAGTTTTGGTTTTGCGATGAATGCATTACGCAATAATAAATTAAGGACTTTGCTCTCTTTGTTAGGGGTTACAATTGGTATTTTTTCAATTATAGCAGTTCTAGCGGCTGTCGATTCTTTAGATAGAAAAATTAAAAAAGATTTGAGCAGTTTAGATAAAAATACAATTTATTTGATGCGATTTTCTTTTGGTCCTTCTGAAATTCCCCAATGGAAAAGAGAACAATTTCCGGATGTAAAGTATGATGAATACGAATATCTGAAAAGTTCCGTGAATAATTTAGATCAAATGGGATATCAGTTATTTGTTAGCCGAGAGTCAATGAAGTTTGAATCTGAATCTGTAAGTGATGTAAATGTAGTTCCAGTATCTCATGAATTTATAGATATTCAAGGGCTTGAATTTGAAAAAGGAAGGTTTTATAATGAATCCGAATCAAATTCGGGTGCCCCAGTAATTGTTTTAGGATATGAAATTGCAAAAGGTCTTTTTGGCGAAAGTGAACCTTTAGGTAAAAATATTCGTTTGTATGGGCAGCGTTTTACTGTAATTGGTATGTTGAAGAAACAGGGAGCAGGAACTTTTGGGGATAGTAATGACACTTCGGTTTTTATTCCAGTCAATTTTTTAAGACGTCTTTACGGTGATAATAACGATGCGATGACGCCAGTTATTCTTGTAAAACCACAAAAAGGTGTTGATATGGATGCTTTTAAAGCTGAATTAGCACAAAAACTTCGCAATTATAGAGGTATGAAAACGGATGAGATAGATAATTTTTTTATCAATGTATTGTCTGGATTTACGGATTTAATTGATGGTATTGTTGGCCAAATGAATTTAGTGGGTTGGGTGATTAGTGGTTTCTCATTACTTGTAGGTGGTTTTGGAATCGCTAATATTATGTTTGTTTCCGTGAAAGAACGAACGAATTTAATTGGAATTCAAAAATCATTAGGTGCCAAAAATAAATTTATCTTATTTCAGTTTTTATTCGAAGCAGTTATTCTGTCTGTAATTGGTGGTGTAGTAGGGTTGTTATTGGTTTGGATTATTTCTGTTGTTTTGACAAAAGCCTTGGATTTTGAGTTTGTCTTAGGAATGGGGAATATTCTTCTGGGAACAGGATTAGCTGCAATAATAGGTTTGATATCAGGTATTTTGCCAGCAATAACAGCATCTAAATTAGATCCTGTTGAGGCAATTAGAACTGGAATGTAGTTTTGCGAAAATGAAATGATATAAAATAAAAAATCCCGATAATTTTATCGGGATTTTTTATTTATCTAATACTATTGTTTTGAATCAAATCTATGTACAAGTTAATCTTGTCTTTCAATTCTTTTCTCGGTGTTATAAAGTCTAGGAAACCATGTTCTAGAAGAAACTCAGCAGTTTGAAAACCTTCTGGTAAATCTTTTCCTGTTGTGTCTCTAACTACTCTTGGTCCTGCAAAACCGATTAAAGCGCCTGGTTCAGATATGTTAATATCACCAAGCATAGCGTATGATGCAGTTGTTCCTCCTGTTGTAGGGTCAGTACAAAGTGAAATGTAAGGAAGTTTAGCTTCGGCTAGTTGCGCTAACTTAACAGATGTTTTTGCTAGTTGCATTAATGAATTTGCAGCTTCCATCATACGAGCTCCTCCTGATTTTGAAATCATAATAAAAGGCATTTTGTTTTTGATAGCATGGTCAATTCCACGTACTATTTTTTCTCCAACAACACCTCCTATTGATCCACCAATAAAAGCAAAATCCATACAGCAGATTACAACATCTTTACCTTTTGATTTCCCCACTCCAGTACGCACAGCGTCTTTGAGTTTTGTTTTTTCCATCACGTCTTTTAAACGGTCAGAATATTTTTTGGTATCAACAAAATGCAATGAATCTTTTGATGTCATATTTTTATCTAATTCAACAAATTCATTATTGTCGAATAAAATTTCAAAATAAGTATCACTTCCAATTCTTACGTGAAAATCGTCCTCAGGACTCACATATAAATTGCGAGCTAATTCTTCGGCATCAATAATTTTTCCAGTTGGAGACTTGTACCATAGTCCTTTTGGAACATCCATTTTGTCTTCGGTAGCAGTCGTAATTCCTTTTTCTTTTCTTTTAAACCAAGCCATTTTTTGAATTTTAGAATATAGATTTAGATTTTAGATTAAAAAATAGATTTCAGAACGAGTCTAAAATCTATTTTTTTAATGGATTTAAAATTCAAATTTCAGATTCCATTAGAATCTAAAATCTGAATTTTGAAATCTAAAATTATAATGTGTTTACGTTATTCAAGTCAGCAAAAGCTTGTTCAAGTCTTGCGTTGAATGTAATTTCGCTTTCACGTAACCATTTTCTTGGATCGTAATATTTTTTGTTTGGAACATCAGATCCTTCTGGGTTACCAATTTGAGTTTTTAAGTACTCAATATTTTTAACCATATAATCACGAATACCTTCAGTAAATGCAAATTGTAAGTCAGTATCAATGTTCATTTTCACAACACCATAACCAATAGCTTCTCTAATTTCTTCTAGAGTAGAACCTGATCCACCGTGGAAAACGAAATCAACTGGGTTATGACCTGTTTTGAATTTGTCTTGAACGTAATCTTGAGAATTTTTAAGGATTTTTGGAGTTAATTTTACGTTTCCTGGTTTGTAAACACCGTGAACGTTTCCAAAAGAAGCAGCGATAGTAAATTTAGGGCTTACTTTTGATAATTCTTCGTAAGCATAAGAAACTTCAGAAGGTTGTGTATATAATTTAGAGCTATCAACATCAGAGTTGTCAACACCATCTTCTTCTCCACCTGTAATACCAAGTTCGATTTCTAATGTCATTCCCATTTTGCTCATTCTAGCTAAATACTCTTTACAGATTTCGATGTTTTCTTCGATTGGCTCTTCAGATAAATCAATCATGTGAGATGAGAATAATGGTTTTCCTGTTTCAGCAAAATGTTTTTCTGAAGCATCCAATAAACCATCAATCCAAGGTAATAATTTTTTAGCACAGTGGTCAGTGTGTAAAATTACTGTTGCACCGTAAGCTTCAGCTAAAGTATGAATATGTAAAGCTCCAGCTATTCCACCAGCGATTGCTGCTTTTTCACCTGCATTAGAAAGTCCTTTTCCTGCATTAAATTGTGCTCCACCATTTGAAAATTGAATGATAACTGGAGCATTTAATTTTGCTGCAGTTTCAAGAACTCCATTGATAGTATTTGATCCAGTTACGTTAACAGCTGGAAGAGCAAATCCTTTTTCTTTTGCATAGTTGAAAATCTCTTGTACCTGATCTCCTGTAGCAACGCCCGGTTTTATGTTATGTGCCATTGTAATTTTTTTAAATTGTTTTTTTAGTTTTTAGTTTGCAAAAATAAGAATTAATTAGCATTAGAACGGATAATTTATTCCAAAATTTAAAACAGAGTGCCCAAAATTATATTCTTTAAACCATCTTTCGCCTGTTTTTTCAGCAGGATTGTACGTTTTAAATCCTAAATCAAAACGAATTACAAAAAAACTTAAATCATATCGTAAGCCAAATCCACTACCTAAAGCAATGTCCTTTAAATCTCCCAATCCAGTAAAAGTTGACTTCTCATCCGTTACGTTATCAAGTACATTCCAAATGTTTCCTGCGTCAGCAAATAGCGCTCCTTTAAGATTTCCAAAAATATTGAATCTAAATTCGCTGCTGAGTGCAATTTTCATATTTGCCTCATTAAAGTCGTTTACTGCTCCAGTACTTCCTGGCCCTAAACCATAAGGTTGCCAAGCTCTGTTGTCATTTGAACCTCCTGCATAATAACTCCTAGAAAAAGGGATGTAATCTGAATTTCCAAAAGGAACTGCTATTCCAAAAAAACTTCGTACCGCCAGAACTTTATCTTTTGATAAACTCCAATGTTTGATATACTCAAATTCTGTTTTGAAATATTCAGAATATTCTAGGTTGAATAGTTCGTGGTTTCCGTTTTGATTTCTTGGTAAACTGGCTGCTTTTGAAATCAATGATAAAAGGGATCCAGCAGATTCTACTTTGGTTCTGAAAAGATAAAAAGTATTATCGGTTAAGTCCTTTTTAGTGGTTTTTGAAAAAGTAAAACTAGTTGCTAAAATAAAATCATTCTCAGTAAGTCTAATTCTTCTTTCTTCAATACTTTCTACGGATTTATAAAGTGCATCACTTGGATTTAAATCAGTATTTCCAGATAGTACATCTTTGGTGAAACCAATTGTGCCAGATTCGATGATTAAATTTTTATCCTCAATATTGTCAAAATAAAGTTCGTTTTGATTGTACGTTTTTCCAATAGCATTTAATGCTTTGTAGGAAGAACTATATACATTGAAATAATTTTTTGGATTAAGATTTCTAACAAATTGCGCATTAAAAATATCAAATCGTGCAGTATTATTTTTCTTTGGAGTCCAATTATAGGATAATGCTCCCGTAAAATTTTCTTTGTCTAATCCAATGTTTCTCTGTTTAGCAAAACCAGTTGTTATAAGAGTAGATGGAATCATACTTTTAGGAATGATTTTTTCGGTTTTGAAAGGCATGAAAATCCTTGGGAAATTTAGTTTTAAATCTACACCGTATTCCGAAACATTAAAAAAGTTGTTGTTTGGATTTGCTAAATCTTTGGAAGAGCCAATGTTTACTCGTGTTCCTATTTCTAGTGTTTCTGCACCATTGAATACATTACGAACCGTTTCCGAAACACTGGCACCAATTCCAAAATCTTGGATATTAGAATGGGTTACGTCAAATGTGGTTCCAAAACTGTATTTTTTTCTTGGGGTTAAATATATTTTTGCAATCAAAGACTGGGCTGTAGTATCTTTTTTATCTACTTCATATTGTATGGATGGATAATTAAAAATTTTTAGATTATTTAAATAACGTGTGGTCAAAACCGTTTTGTTATCAGCAAATAAGCTTCCTTTAGTAATAAATATAGCGTCAGTTATTGCGTGAGGTTTGTATTTTAGCTTTTTGTTACTGTATAAATTGAAATTATTGAATGTTGTGCTATCCGTAATTTTAAGGTATTTTTCTGTTGGCGAATAATCGGTATAAATATTTACAGCACTTATTTTAAATATTTTAAAAGGTTCTGTTTTGCTTGAATCGTTTTCTTGATAGGAATAATTATTTACAATTAAATTTACATTAGCTTGATTTACTTTCTTAATGGTGTCAATATCAAAAGTTACATAATTAGGCTGAAAATAATACACCCCATTATTTCTAAAATGAGTTGTAATTCGGTTTTTTTCATTTTCAAAATCTTCTGTTTTATATTGATTTCCAGATTTTAAAAACGATGCAGATTTTGTAACTTCATATAGTGAATCCAAAACAGGAGTCAAAATAGATGTTTTTAGTGTGTCTAGGGTGTATGGTTTCCCGGTTGTAATAATGTATTTTAATTTTGCTTTTTTTGTGCCTGCGGTATCTATTTTAGAATTTGCTGTAACATTAAAATAACCATTATTGAAATAATAATATTTCAGTCTTAATAATGATTTTTCTGTTTTTGTTGAATCAATAATTACAGGAGGTTCGCCAGTTTTTTTCAAAAAATCATGAATACCATGATACCAAAAAGATTTTCCTAATTGGTCTACTTGTTTGGCAGAAAGCCATTTTGCTTTTCTTTCGTATTTTCCGGGATGATTCGTAAATTTTGCTTGATAAGTTGAGTCTGGATTTAAGTTTGCCATGTTGTACATGTTCAATCTTAATCGGAAGCCTAATAAGGTTCCGTTAGGTTTTTGGTACAATTGATTAAAAACATTTTCGTCTTTAATTTTCTTATTATTTACAGAAATTTCATTTTTAGTAAGTAATAATTTTCCATTCGGAACCCTCTTTACGGCATTACATGCGCAAATTAATATTGCTATTAGAATAAATGCTGTTATTTTTGTGGAAATATTTTTCAAGTGTTCTAAAAATTTAATTCAAAAGTACATTATTTTATGGTTAGTAAAAACCAAATAAAGCTTATATCGAGTTTACATCAAAAAAAACAACGAATTGCTAATCAACTCTTTTTTGCAGAAGGGGTAAAAGTAATTCAAGAACTTTTGCAATCTAATTTTGAATTAGAACATTTGTACACTACACTTAATGATTTTAGCGAAGTTTCAAATGCTAAAAAAACAGTGATTAACGACAGTGATTTAAAAAAAATCAGTGCTTTAGCTACTCCCAATACCTGTTTAGCGGTTTTCAAAATACCCGCTGAAAAAAATAGCGATGAATCAGGCTTGATTCTAGCGTTAGATAATATTCGTGATCCCGGTAATTTAGGAACCATATTGCGTTTATGTGATTGGTTTGGAATTCATCAATTGTTATGTTCCAAAGAAACGGTTGATATTTATAATCCTAAAGTCGTTCAGGCTACCATGGGTTCCATTGCTAGAGTAAATGTAAAGTATGTTGATTTGAATGCTTTTTTTGCTAAAACGAAACTTCCTGTTTTTGGTACTTTTATGGATGGTGAAAACATCTATACTTCTAAACTCCCAAAAGAAGGAATTATTGTAATGGGAAATGAAGCGAATGGAATTTCAGAATCTATAGAAAAACTAATCTCGCAAAGGCTTACTATTCCTCGTTTTGGTGATCTACAAAAAACTGAAAGTTTAAATGTAGCAACTGCAACAGCTATTATTCTTAGTGAATTCCGTCGAGGAGTGTTTTCTGCAGATTAATTTAATTTTTTAATGAAAAGTAAAATTAATAAAGACTGCTCTTGATTTAATAGATTCAATATTGCTTGTCCAAGGACTGTTTGGGTCTTTGTCTCGAATCAATTCGTCATTAATACCAAAAACACCTCTGATTGAAGGTGAAAATATAAAATATTCTGAAAATAAATCTATCCCAAGGCCTAATTCATAATTAGTTGTCCAAGATTTTACTCTAAAACGTTGTTCTAAATTATCATCCAATGATTTTGCATTACTGGATAAATTTAAAGTTGCAGATGCTCCTCCTAATATATAAGGGCGAACATTTCCGGTTCTTAAAGATGAAAATTTTAAAAGAAGTGGAAAATGAATATAAGTGCTGTTTACTTCTCTTAGCGCATCATTTTCTGTGACAAAATTAGGGTAGTATAAATCTCTTTTTGTGTAGTAAAGCCCTGGTTCAAAACGCAAGTTTATATATTCTTGAAGTTTTAAATCAGCGACTAATCCTAAATTGAATCCTGTTGTTTTTTTAGTTTGAATGTCTGGTCCTACAGTTTTATAATCTATTTTGAAGTCAAAAGAATTGAAACCTAAATAGAATCCAAAATATAATTTTTGTTTCTGCCAATTTTCTAAATTGATTATGGGGTCTTTGCTGAACATGCCTTTTGAAAATTGAGCATGCCCTTTTGTCGTTATAGACAGTAAGACTAAGACTAAAAAAACTATTTTTTTCATATTTGGCTGAAAATTATCAGTGTTATTTCTTTGATGCAGAATAAATAGTAGCAACGCCAAATGTTTGTGGCATAGCAACTACATCTATAAACCCGATTTTTCTCAAAATATTGTTTAATGCTTCGCCATAAGGAAATGCAGCAGCAGATTCTGATAAATATCCATACGCTACGTTGTCTTTAGAAAATAATTTACCAATGAGAGGAAGTATGTTTTTACTGTAAAAATTGTAACCTTGTTTATAAGGAGTTTTGTCTGGAACCGAGGTTTCTAAAATGACAAACAAGCCATTTGGTTTTAAAACTCTAAGAATTTCAGCCAATCCTTTTTCTAAATTTTCAAAATTTCGAACACCAAAAGCAACTGTTATTGCATCAAAATAATTGTCTTCAAAAGGCATATTCTCTGAATCAGCCAGAACCATTTCAATTGTATCCGAAAGATTTTTTGAAGCTATTTTTTTCTTTCCTACTTCTAGCATTCCAGAAGAAATATCCAATCCAATAATTTTTTCAGCATTGGTTTCTGCCATTAATATGGCTAAATCTCCTGTTCCTGTGGCGATATCCAAAATAGTTTTAGGATTGGATTTAGAGACCATTTTTAAAACTTTCTTTCTCCATTTTACATCAATCCCAAATGAAATAACTCTATTAAGATTGTCGTAATTTCCAGAAATAGTATCAAACATTTTGGCAACTTGTTCTTTCTTACCTAATGTGGAGTTTTTGTAGGGTGTGATTTTTTCAGACATTTTTTTTCTTTGCACAAATATAATACAAACTATGCAAAGTATAAATGGCTTTCCGGATTAGAGATAAACTTTATTTTCTGCTTGAAAATCAGGTGTAAATAGATTGATAAATAGTAAGATGTATACTTTTTTATAAAAAATCACTAAAAGTGGGTATTGTGTTAAAGTTTTTTATTAATCATTTTTACATTTCAAAAGATTAATTTTTTTTTCAATGATTATAAGGGATTTAATGACCCAAATCAAATGGATGGTTCTTGTGCTACTTATCACATTTGTTCTTGTAAGTTGTTTTGAAAATACTGTTTTTTTTAGCGGTAGATTCTTTAAAGCGCATAATACGTTCTTAGGATTAAATTTGTTTTTGGAAATTTTAATTTTTTTTGTCTTTAGTACCTTCGTGGTATTTGGTATTAGAGGCTTTTTTGAGATGTACTCTCAGAAATCTTCAAATATTATAATCTTCGCTTCTGGAGTATTATTAATATTTGTTATTTTTTTTTTATGTTATCAGATACTCTTTCAAGAGTAGGTCATTGCCCTTAATCATTGAACAAAAAAACATCCTAACTAGGATGTTTTTTTATTTTCGAATGTAAGTTTGATAGGTATAATCAAATAGGTGTTTCTCATCTTTTAGATTGAAATCAGATTCAATTATTTCCCATTCTAAAGGATTTATTTCAGGGAAAAAAGCATCCGCTTCAAAATTATCATGGACTCTTGTTATTTCAATTTTATCTGCAAAAGGAAGTCCTAGATTGTAGATTTCACCACCTCCAATGATATATATGGTTTCGTTTTCTGGACAAACTTCTATGGCGTTTTGTAAGCTATTGACAACGATGCAACCTTCGGGATTGTAATCTTCCTGTCGGGTTATGACAACATGAGTTCTGTTAGGTAAAGGTTTTGGAAAACTTTCAAATGTTTTTCTTCCCATAATAATGTAATGGCCAGAAGTAAGTGTTTTAAATCTTTTGAAATCATTTGGCAAGTGCCAAACTAATTCATTGTTTTTGCCGAGAGCGTTATTTTCGGCAACTGCTGCAATCATTACAATCATTGATCTTGTTTTTATTTTAAATTTCGTTTTTGATTTTTGTTTGTAGTTGGTCTATTTTTTTTTGCTGTTGAGAAACTAGACGATCAATTTGCTCTCTTTCCCAGTTTTTATTCATAAAACGGTCTGTAATATACACTTTGATAAAATGTAAAATAAAAATAAAAAACCAAAAAGTGATTAGCCAAATATGCCAATTTGTGTTAGGACTAAAATCAAAAAAATTATGAGCTACAAATAAAAACAAACTTCCTATAAGTAGCAAAACAAAATGAAAATAGAGTCTTTTTTTTTGTTTGATTCTTCTTCTAGCGTATTCGTAAAGTTCATGTTGCTCTTTTTTCATGTATATTTATTTTGTTCATAAAGGTAAAATTTATTTTTTAAACATATTCTTTTGATTATTAAATATTTAGTACGAAAAGGATTTCTTATTTGGGATACAAAATATTATGAGGCATAATATAAGAATACTTCTATAAATTAAGGAAGTTTTTGTCATTATCCTAAAAGTTCTTTAAGTTCTTTGTGGGTTCAAATGATTTTACTTCCTTTGCCTCATAAATCTAAAAATGAAATAGTTATGTCAATAAAGAAACAATTTATAAAAACAAAACCAGTTTGTAAGGTTACTTTCTCAGTAGATGCAAAAGATGCTTCAGCAGTATCTGTAGTAGGAGATTTTAATAATTGGGATCCTACAGTAGGAGCTTTGAGTAAGTTAAAAAACGGAACTTTCAAAGGAGTTTATGATTTGAATAAAGATGCTTCTTATGAGTTCAAATATGTAATTGATGGTGCATTTGTTAATGAGCCTGAAGCAGATTCTTTCAAATGGAATGATTTTGCAGGAGCAGAAAACAGTGTTTTATCTGTATAATAAATAATAAAAATCCGCTGTAAAGCGGATTTTTTTATACTATATAGCGACCTAAATTTAAATTGAATTATCAATTTGGGTTAAATGTATAGTTATTTATACGGCTACATTTCCTTTTATTAAGGCGTGTGGCTCATAGCCTTCTAAAGTAAAGTCTTCGAAATCAAAATCGAAAATGTCTTTTATTTCAGGATTCAAAATCATTTTTGGTAGTGGTTTTGGTTCGCGAGATAATTGCAATTCGAGTTGTTCGAAATGATTGTTATAGATGTGTGCGTCTCCAAAAGTGTGAATAAATTCTCCAGGAGCTAAATTGCAGACTTGAGCAATCATCATTGTTAGTAGGGCATAAGAAGCTATGTTGAAGGGAACGCCTAGAAATATATCAGCACTACGTTGGTATAATTGACAGGATAGTTTTCCGTCAGAAACATAAAATTGAAAAAAAGCATGACACGGAGGTAATGCAGCTTTGTTATTTGCTACGTTTTCGTCGAATGATTTTGATGTGTCTGGAAGAACCGAAGGATTCCATGCAGAAACCAACATTCTTCTGCTGTTTGGATTTGATTTTAATTCTTTTATAAGCTCAGAGATTTGATCTATTTCTTCGTTGTTCCAATTGCGCCATTGATGACCATAAACAGGTCCCAAATCCCCATTGGCATCAGCCCAAGCATCCCAAATTTTAACTCCGTTATCTTGAAGGTACTTAATGTTTGTGTCTCCTTTTAGGAACCAAAGCAATTCATAAATAATAGATTTTAGATGTAGTTTTTTAGTAGTGACCATCGGGAAACCTTCGCTGAGATCAAAACGCATTTGATAACCAAATACACTTTTTGTTCCTGTTCCTGTTCGATCTCCTTTTTGACAACCGTTTTCCATAACGTGTTGTACTAAATCTAAATATTGCTTCATTTTATATTGGATTAATGAGTCAATCGTTACTTTGTTAAATCAAAAAATGATCTAATATTACGATTCTCTTTTTGAAATTTCGTCTCTAATTTTAGCCGCTTTTTCGTAGTCTTCATGTTCAACTGCTTGAGTAAGCAATTCATTTAACTCTTGTAAGCTGTGCTTTGAATAGGTTTGTCCTGATTGATTGCTTTCAACTTCTTGACCAAAAGTTTCAGGGTTTGAAAGAACGTCATCTATTTCTTGGGAATCTTTATTGGCTTCCGTAAGATTTGACTTTAGATAAATTCCTGCTTTGTCTAAGATGTTTTTGTATGTAAATATTGGAGCATTGAAACGCAATGCCAAAGCAATAGCATCTGATGTTCGAGCGTCAATTATTTCTTCAATTTTATCTCTTTCGCAAATGATACTAGAGTAAAAAACACCGTCAACTAGTTTGTGAATTATTACTTGTTTTACAACTATGTCAAAACGATCAGCGAAATTTTTAAATAAATCATGAGTCAAAGGGCGGGGAGGTTTTATTTCTTTTTCTAAAGCAATAGCAATAGATTGCGCCTCAAAAGCACCGATGACAATTGGCAGTTTTCTTTCGCCGTCAACTTCATTTAAAATCAAAGCATAGGCTCCGTTTTGAGTTTGACTATAAGAAATTCCTTTTATGGATAATTTGACTAAGCTCATGTTGGTTTAAAATGGGTAAGTACAATGGTACTTTTTTGATAAAAATCCAGTAGTTTCTTTTTGTTAAAAAAAGATGCTACTTAAAGCAAAGATACAAATATCTTGTTTTTAAGTAGCAAATAAATTTATTAATTAGTCTTATGAATGTTGTGCTTTGAATGCTTTTAGTTTTTCAATTAAGCGCGGTACAATGTCAAAGGCATCTCCAACTATCCCGTAGTCAGCAACTTTGAAGAAAGGAGCTTCTGGATCACTGTTGATTACAACCTTAACTTTGGATGAGTTTATTCCGGCAATGTGTTGGATTGCGCCTGAGATTCCTATAGCGATATATAAATTTGTTGCTACAGGTTTTCCAGTTTGCCCTACGTGTTCTCCGTGAGGTCTCCATCCTAAATCAGAAACTGGTTTTGAACAAGCGGTTGCTGCTCCAAGAACACTTGCTAATTCTTCAATCATTCCCCAGTTTTCAGGTCCCTTAAGACCACGTCCGCCTGATACTACAATATCAGCATCAGCTATAGAAACTTTTCCAGTTCCTTTTTCTACTGATTCTACTTTTACTCCAAAATCATTTTCTCCAATACTTGGATTGAAATCTTCTTGAGTTAATGAAGATGTATTCTCAAAAATTCCGTAGGTGTTTTTTGAAAGACCTAGTATTTTTATATCAGTTGTTATTTCTGTAGTATTGAATGCTTTATTTGAAAATGCCGTTCTTTTTACTTGAAATGGAGATGTGCTTACAGGTAGACCAACTACATTAGAAGCAAAACCAGCTTCTAATGCAACTGCAACAAGAGATGATAAATAAATACTATCTGTAGTTGATGAAAGTAAAATTAATTTAGCATTTTCTTTTTGAGCAGCTTGTTTAATTACATCAGCGTATGCTTTTGCTGTAAATCCAGATAATTTATCATTGTTCACTTTTAAAACTTTGTCTACTCCGTATTTTGATAATTCCGAAACATCCCCAGCATTTACCGTTACGGCTGTAACAGTTGTTCCTAGTGATTCAGCTACTTTTTTTGCATATGAGGCCAATTCTAAAGCTACTTTTTTGAATTTTCCTTCTGCATATTCTGCATATATTAATATTGACATGTTTTTTATTTTAAATGTTGAATTATATCACTTTTGCTTCGTTGTGTAATAAATCGATTAGCTCATCTAAATTGTCTGCAGATACTAATTTCACTGCTGATTTAGGAGCTGGTTTTTCAAATTTCACCGCTTTAGTATTTACATTTGAATCGATTGGCTCTACAATTGTCAAAACTTTTGTTCTAGCAGTCATAATTCCTCTCATGTTTGGGATGCGTAAATCTTTTTCTTCAACAAGTCCTTTTTGAGCACCAATAATTACAGGAAGTGAAGTGCTTACGGTTTCTTTTCCACCATCCATTTCGCGAACCGCTTTTACATTTGTTCCTTCAATAGTAATGCCTACGCAAGAATTTACAAAATTGTATCCTAAAAGACCAGCAATCATTCCCGGAACCATCCCGCCATTATAATCTAACGATTCTTTTCCTGCAATAATGACATCATAGTTGCCATTTTTGATTACTTCAGCTAGTTGTTTCGCAACAAAAAAACCATCTGTTGGGATAGCGTTTATACGAATTGCTTCGTTAGCGCCTATCGCTAGTGCTTTTCTTAAAGTTGGTTCTGTTTCAGGTCCGCCAACATTTACTACAGTTACGGTAGCACCTTGTTGTTCTTGGAACCAAATGGCACGTGTCAAACCGAACTCATCATTAGGATTTATTACATATTGAACGCCATTAGTATCAAATTCTGAATCGTTATTGACGAAGTTAATTTTTGAAGTAGTATCAGGAACGTGACTGATGCAAACTAATATTTTCATAAGTTTTTATTTTGATTTTCTGAAATGCTTGACAAATTTAAAATATTATTCCGAATAATATACTATGCATGCATAATATTTTTTAGAACTATTACGTTTTCGTAAATGGAATAAAAATAACAACTTTTACTTACTTTGTTTAAACAAGTAAAGATAAAGGCTGTAGCCGGAATAGCTACTAATTAATTTAAAGAAATTTATGCTTTTAAATGGTATAAAATATTTATTTTTGCTTTTCGAAAATTAGACACACACAATATACAACTATGAGAACGATACAATTTAGAGAAGCCATTTGCGAAGCAATGAGTGAAGAAATGCGTCACGATGAATCCATTTACTTAATGGGTGAAGAAGTTGCAGAATATAATGGTGCTTATAAAGCGTCTAAAGGAATGCTAGCCGAATTTGGCGAAAAAAGAGTAATTGATACTCCTATTGCAGAACTTGGTTTTACAGGTATTGCTGTAGGATCTGCTATGAATGGTTGTAGACCAATTGTAGAATATATGACTTTCAATTTCTGTTTAGTAGGGATTGATCAAATTATAAATAATGCTGCCAAAATGCGTCAAATGACAGGTGGACAATTTAATGTGCCAATTGTTTTTAGAGGTCCAACTGCTTCTGCAGGGCAATTAGGAGCAACACATTCACAAGCTTTAGAGAACTGGTTTGCTAATACTCCAGGACTTAAAGTGGTGGTTCCGTCAAATGTTTATGATGCTAAAGGGTTGTTGAAATCAGCAATTCGTGATAATGATCCTGTAATTTTTATGGAATCAGAGCAAATGTATGGTGATAAAGGAGAAGTTCCTGAAGGAGAATATACGATTCCTCTAGGAGTTGCAGATATTAAACGTGAAGGAACTGATGTAACAATTGTTTCTTTTGGTAAAATTATTAAAGAGGCTTACATTGCTGCTGATGAATTAGCTAAAGAAGGAATTTCATGTGAAATTGTTGATTTAAGAACGGTTCGTCCGATGGATCATGAAACAATTTTAACTTCTGTTAAAAAAACAAACAGATTAGTAATTCTTGAAGAAGCTTGGCCTTTTGCAAGTGTTTCTTCTGAGATTGCTTATATCGTTCAAGAACGTGCTTTTGATTTTCTTGATGCGCCTATACAACGTATTACAACTGCTGATACGCCAGCACCTTACTCTCCAGTATTGCTAAAAGAATGGTTGCCAAATGCAGGTGACGTTGTTAAAGCAGTAAAGAAGGTTATGAATAAATAATTAACATTTGCCAATTGCTAATTAACAATTGACAATTGATAAAATACCTATATTTGAAACTTCATCATTTATTATATGATGAAGTTTTTTTTTGAATGATTATGAAAAAGCCCCTATTTTTTATCTTGTTATTATTGTTCACTTCTGCAAATATTCTTTTGGCGCAGACCAAAGTGAGCGGAATTGTAACGGATAAAACAAATCAACCAATTCCTTATGCTAATGTTGTTTTTAAAAATTCAAATATTGGAATAGTTACAAATGAAGATGGTCGTTTCTATATTGAATCTCCACAAACCTATTCTACATTAGTAATATCCTCTGTAGGGTTTTCTGAAAAGGAAATTTCATTAGACAAAGCAGTTAACTATAATTTTAAAATTCAGCTTAATGAAGCCGAAACATTAAAAGAAGTTGTTGTCTTTACAGGAAAAACGTCTAAAAAAAATAATCCTGCTCTTGATATTCTTAGAAAAATTTGGGAACGAAAACGCAAAAACGGACTGAATCTTTTTGCTCAATACCAAATGGAAAAGTATGAGAAAGTAGAGTTTGATATGAACACGATTGATAGTGCTTTTATGAAAAATAAAATTTTCAAAGGCATGGAGTTTATTTTTGATAAGGTTGATACTTCTAGAATTACGGGTAAAACATATTTGCCTATTTTTATTAATGAAGCACTTTATGATGTTTATGGAGATAATAAACTCAAAAAAATAAAAGAGAAAATAAAAGCAAATAAAACTTCTGGTTTTCAGGGGAATCAGCAAATTTTGGCTTTTGTAAAAGATTTATATTCTGAATATAATATTTACGATAATCACCTTACTTTTTTCGATAAAAGCTTCACCAGTCCTTTGTCAACAACGGGGATAGATGTGTATAATTACATATTAAGAGACAGTGCTTATGTTGATAAAAAATGGTGTTATAATATTGTATTTTATCCAAGACGCAAAAATGAATTAACTTTTAAGGGAGATTTTTGGGTGAATGATAGCACGTTTGCAATCAAAAAAATAAACATGGCAGTAACTAAAAGTGCCAACATTAACTGGATAAAAGATATCTATATTGAACAGGAATTTGACGTAATGAATGATTCTGTATTTCTGTTAACACGGGATTATATGATGTCTGATTTTGCCTTAAATAAAAAAGAAAAATCAAAAGGAGTTTACGGAAAGCGAACAACATTTTATAGAAATCATGAATTTAATAAAGAAAAACCTGTTGCTTTTTATAAAGATGAGGTTAATTATATTGATAATGAGGTTTATAACAAATCCGATGAATACTGGCAAGAAAACCGTTTCGAGAATTTAACAAAGGATGAATTAGGGGTTTACAAAATGCTTGACACTTTGCAAACGGTCAAAAAATTTAAACAATTATATAATTTAGTTTCAATTTTAGGGAGCGGATATGTTGAGTTCAAGAATTTTGATTACGGACCTATATTTTCTTCTTTCGGATTCAATGAAGTTGAAGGTGTTCGATTAAGAGCAGGTGGTAGAACTTATTTTGGGCCAAATGATGCTTGGCGATTACAAGGATTTACAGCATATGGTTTTGATGATAATAAATTTAAATATGGTTTTTCTGGCAAATGGATGGTTGATAAGAAAAACCGAATTATTTTATCCGGAGGGAATAGGCGAGACATAGAACAAATAGGAGCTAGTTTGACGACTACAAATGATGTTATGGGTAGAAGTTTTGCTTCTTCAGCATTATTTACCACAGGAAGCAATGGAAAATTAACGAATATTAATTTGACAAATCTTGCTTTTGAAATGGAACCTATTAAGAATTTGACCTTTCAAACGGGACTTTCTTATCGAACATTACAGTCTGCTTCCCCGATTTTCAGTTTAGACTATTATACAACTTTGCCTAGTATAGCAAATCCTTCTGGAGTTGTTAAAAGTGACGTAAAACAATCCGAGGCAAATATTCAAATTGAATATACACCTAACAAAAAAACAATCGGGTTTGGTGTTGAACGCGATATAGTTGATAGTCCGTATACCCGATTTTTTGTAAATTACAGCCATGGATTTAAAGGGGTTTTAAATTCTGATTTTCAATATGAAAAACTTCAATTATTTTATAAACAACCTATTATTATAGGGCCTTTAGGAAGAACAAATATTATTCTTGAAGCTGGAAAAACTTTTGGAACTATTCCGTTAGGATTAATGAGTGTGATTCCTGGAAATCAGACTTATTTTAGCATTGAAAACACGTTTAGTAACCTTAATTTTTATGAGTTTGTTACGGATCAATATGTCACTTTGCAGTGGAATCATAATTTTAATGGTAGGCTATTTTCAAGAATTCCGTTTATGCGCAAGCTTAATTGGAGAGAAATTATAGGTGTAAAAAGTGTTTATGGAACTATTTCGGATGCTAATAGAGCTATTAATGCATCGGGATTGCCATACAATGCTCCGGAAAATATCTATTGGGAATATAGTGCAGGAATTGGGAATATCTTCAAGGTTTTCCGAATTGATTTTGCTTGGCGAGGAAGTTACTTGAATACACCTGACACACAGAAATTTTCAGTAAAAGGATCGTTTGGATTTTATTTCTAATCGAGAATTATTTAATCTTAACTAAAATAATCAGCTTATGGAGGACGCAATTCAACATCTTACACAGAATGATATTGTTTTTAAAAACATCATCAATCAATATGGATTGCCTACTATTCCTAAACGCTCAGAAGGTTTTGAAACCTTGGTTTTATTGATATTAGAACAACAAGTATCTATTGATTCCGCCAAAGCTACTTTTTTAAAATTAAAAGAAAACGAACCTGATTTCAAACCTGAAAAATTACTTTCCTTATCAGATGAAAACTTTAGATTGCTTGGCGTAAGCCGACAAAAAACTTCCTATATAAAAGCTTTGTCAACGGCAATCTTAAATAATGATATTGAGTTGTGTACTCTGAAAAGCAAAACGGTTCAAGAAGTTCGAGAAGAATTAATCAAAATTAAAGGAATAGGAAATTGGACCATTGATATCTACTTGATGTTTTGTTTGCAAGAACCAGATTTACTACCATTAGGTGATATTGCTGTTGTTAATACCATGAAAGAGTTGTTTAATATTCATGAAAAAGAAGCTATGGAAGTCTATGCTCAAAACTGGATTCCGTATCGCTCTATGGCTACTTTTTTGTTATGGCATTATTATTTAAATAAAAGAAATAGAACGGTAATTTATTAATATAATTTAATGTAGAGATAACACTGATTTTTCATTGTAAAAACGTATACTTTGCTTATTTTTGCACACAAATTATAGAAAAGATAAAATAAAAATGACTGCAGACAAATTAAAGACTTTCGATGTGTTAATCGAAATACCAAGAGGAAGTAGAAATAAATACGAATATGATTTTGCCATAAAAAGAATGCGTTTTGATAGAATGTTGTTCTCGTCTATGATGTATCCTGCTGATTACGGATTTATTCCAGAAACATTAGCATTGGACGGAGATCCATTAGATGTTTTGGTATTAGTTAATGAGCCTACTTTTCCTGGATGTGTAATGGAAGTTAAACCAATCGGGGTTTTCCATATGGCAGATGATAAAGGACCGGATGAAAAAGTAATTTGTGTACCTGTTTCTGATCCAATTTGGAATTCATTAGAAAACCTATCAGATATTAATCCTCACTTATTAAAAGAAATCGAGCATTTCTTCCAAGTTTACAAAGATTTGGAAAATAAACAAGTTGATGTAGAAGGTTGGGGAGATGTAAATGAAGCGTATGCCATCATAAAAGAATGTACGGAGCGTTTTAATCAAATTGAGAATAAACCAGAGGGATTATTTAGTATAAAATAAATTACCCCTATAAATTTTGCAAAAAAAGCAATATTCTGTAAAGAGTATTGCTTTTTTTGTTTAAATTCGTTTCATAACATTGTAATATTACTAATCAAATAACCAATTTTTTTATGAATACAATTATGATTTATTTGCCAATTGTAATGGCAATTATTGGGCTTTTGTTCATGTGGATTAAAAGAGCCTGGGTACTCAAGCAAGATGCCGGAGATGGTAAAATGAAAGAGATTTCAGATTATATTTACGAAGGTGCCTTAGCATTTCTTAAAGCAGAATACAGGTTGTTAGCTATCTTCGTTATAGGAGCTAGTGTAGTTTTAGCCGGAATTACTTTTTTGCCAGGTGTTAAAACAAATATTTTAATTGTAGTAGCTTTTGTTTTTGGAGCTTTCTTTTCGGCTTTAGCTGGAAATATGGGGATGAAAATAGCTACTAAAACTAATGTTAGAACAACTCAGGCAGCTCGTACAAGTTTACCGCAAGCATTGAAAGTTTCTTTTGGTGGAGGAACTGTAATGGGATTAGGAGTTGCTGGTTTAGCTGTTTTAGGATTGACAACATTCTTCATCGTTTTCTTCAATATATTTATGAATGGAACCTGGTCTTCTACGGAAGATATGACGGTTGTATTAGAAACTCTAGCTGGGTTTTCTTTAGGTGCAGAATCGATTGCTTTATTTGCACGTGTTGGAGGTGGTATTTATACAAAAGCAGCTGATGTTGGAGCTGATTTAGTAGGTAAAGTTGAAGCTGGAATTCCAGAAGATGATCCACGTAATCCTGCAACTATTGCGGATAATGTGGGAGATAATGTAGGTGACGTAGCCGGAATGGGTGCTGATTTATTCGGTTCTTATGTTGCTACAGTTCTTGCAGCGATGGTTCTTGGTAACTATGTAATCAAAGACATGGGTGGAAATATCCAAGATGCTTTTGGAGGAATTGGACCTATTCTATTACCAATGGCAATTGCAGGTTTTGGAATTTTGTTTTCAATCATTGGAACTACTTTGGTAAAAATATCAGATGATAATGCTAAAGAAGCGCAAGTTCAAAAAGCATTAAATATAGGAAATTGGGCTTCTATTATTCTGACGCTAATTGCTTGTTACTTTTTAGTACAATATATGTTGCCTGCTACTATGAAAATGGAATTCTATGGTGAAGGTTTAAAGGAAATTTCATCTATGAGAGTTTTCTATGCTACAATTGTAGGATTGATTGTTGGTGGTGCTATTTCATCAGTAACGGAATATTATACAGGTTTGGGGACAAATCCAGTTATGGCAATTGTTCAAAAATCAAGTACTGGTGCAGGAACAAATGTAATTGCAGGTTTAGCAACAGGAATGATTTCTACATTCCCAACGGTTTTATTGTTTGCAGCTGCGATCTGGTCTTCTTATGCTTTTGCAGGATTTTATGGTGTTGCTCTGGCAGCTTCAGCAATGATGGCAACAACTGCTATGCAATTAGCAATTGATGCTTTCGGACCAATATCAGATAATGCAGGTGGTATTGCAGAAATGAGTGAATTACCAAAAGAAGTACGTACAAGAACGGATATTTTAGATTCAGTTGGAAATACTACAGCAGCAACAGGAAAAGGTTTCGCGATTGCTTCTGCAGCATTAACATCATTAGCTTTGTTTGCAGCTTATGTTACATTTACAGGAATTGACGGAATCAATATTTTCAAAGCACCGGTTTTGGCGATGTTGTTTGTGGGTGGAATGATACCAGTAGTTTTCTCTGCATTAGCTATGAATTCTGTTGGGAAAGCAGCCATGGATATGGTTTATGAAGTGCGTCGTCAGTTTAAGGAAATTCCAGGTATTATGGAAGGAACCGGAAAACCAGAATATGCTAAATGTGTTGATATTTCTACAAAAGCAGCTTTGCGTGAAATGATGTTGCCAGGAATTATGACTATTGGTTTTCCTATTGCAATTGTTCTTTTAGGAAAGTTAGTTTATGGAGATAACAACCAATTAATTGCCGAAATGTTAGGTGGTTATATGGCTGGAGTTACTGTTTCAGGTGTGCTTTGGGCTGTTTTTCAAAATAATGCTGGAGGTGCTTGGGATAATGCCAAAAAATCTTTTGAAGCTGGGGTTATGATTAATGGTGAAATGACATACAAAGGTTCTGATGCGCACAAAGCTGCGGTAACTGGAGATACTGTTGGAGATCCGTTTAAAGATACTTCTGGTCCATCAATGAATATTTTAATTAAATTGACTTGTTTGATTGGATTGGTTATTGCTCCTATTTTAGGAAGTGGAAGTAGCGATATGGTTACTAAAACTGTAAAAATGGAATGTACAATGGGAGAAGGAGCAATGATGATGGGTAAATGTGATATGTCTAAATGTGCTACTATAACAAAAGAAGAGTGTGCAAAAATGTGTGACAGCTTAAAATGTACTCCAGAGCAAAAAGAAATGTGTTTGTCTCATTATGATAAAGACGGAAAATTTGTTGAACCAAAGGGAATGTCTTGCTGCGCTAAAAAAGGAGAACTTAAAAAAGAAGTTAAAGTTCAAATTATAAACAAAGACGGCAAAGCCAAAGCGACCGTTACTACTTCAGAAGGTGGAAATGAAAACGTTCAGGTTTTTGAAGGTTCGCTGGAAGATGTCAAAGCAAAAGTTGAAGCTTTGAAATAGTTTTAAACTTATAATATAAATGAAAATGCCCCTTATAGTTCAGGGCATTTTTTATTTTTAAAATGAAATTGAAAAATTACAATCCTTCGCCAAATCCAACATTGAAATCTTGAAGTTCAATTGCTGCAACAACAATAAAAACAACTCCTAATGAACCGATGACAATAAATACATTTCCTAATGTTGAAGCTGATTTGTTTTTAATACGAATAGTTTTGATGTCATTTTCGCTTAAAGGTATTTTTTCAATTCCTTTTCTTGTTTTAATTTCACCAAAATAATTTCCGTCAATTTTTTCGATTTTGATAAGTTTAAGTTTTTCGTCATTGGTTTTTACCACTAAAACTTTAGCTTTTGAATCTACAGCTTCATTTATAGTTGAAGGTGTTTTTTTATAAACAACACAACTTTGTAAAAGCAGTGCAAGAGTGATGAGTAAACAAATAGATTTTTTTTTAAGATACATAACATTCATGGCTTTTAGATTTAAATTAATAATCAGAAAATCCAATAATTTAGTATAATGTAGGTATGATAGATTTTAGGTTGTAAAAAAAAAATACTTTACAATTTAAATGTAAAGTATTGATTAGTAAAGGTATGTATTATTTTTATTCAAATTTGATTTATAGAATATATTTCTAAAACAATCCGTTTAGTTCTGCATCAATTCGGTTGAATATATTTCCTAAATCTTCTGGATTATCAACAAAATTAATATTGTCGACATCTATAATTAGTAATTTTCCTTTGTTGTAAGTGTGAATCCAAGCTTCGTAACGTTCATTCAAACGACTTAGATAATCAATTGAAATAGAATTTTCATATTCGCGACCACGTTTGTGAATTTGTCCCACTAGGTTAGGGATTGAGCTTCTTAAATAGATTAATAAATCAGGTGGCTGAACCAATGATTCCATTAATTCGAAAAGAGAAGAATAATTTTGAAAATCACGATTTGTCATTAAACCCATTGCATAAAGATTAGGAGCAAAAATATGTGCATCTTCATAAATGGTTCTATCTTGAATGATTTTTTTTCCGCTTTCGCGAATTTGCATCACTTGACGAAAACGACTATTCAAGAAATAGATTTGTAAGTTAAAAGACCAACGTTCCATTTGATGGTAAAAGTCATCTAAATAAGGATTGTCTACTACGTCTTCAAAATGAGGTTCCCACTTAAAATGTTTAGCTAATAAACGAGTCAATGTAGTTTTTCCTGACCCAATGTTTCCTGCTACTGCTATGTGCATTACGGTTTTGTGATTTTATAATTTGTAATTCCTTCGGATGTAAAAATAGATAAAATTTGGTCTTTGTAAGAGAAATTTTGTAACGTTTTTTCTAAAATCTCAATTTTTATTAACATTTCCTGATTTGGTAATTTATAATCTCCAAAATAAAGGATGTTGTTTGTGGTAAAAATAAATTGATTCTCATTTAAGATTTGAATCATTTCAAAATTTGGAGTTTTGCCTACACGAGTTATTTTGCCATACATATCGCAAGAATAGGAGTCGTTTTTATCGTCAATCCAATACAATTTATTGGAATCAGATTGATAATATTTTATTTTATTTAGAATTGGAGTTGAGATGCTTTTAGAAGTGTTTTTCAGGTAATCGTAAAGTTCTATTTGTTGATTTAAACTATTGAAAACCCACAATTTATTTTGTGATGCAATACCAATTGCTGAAACTAGCAATGGGGTTGTGCTTTCTGAAAAATTAATTTTCTGAGATTCATTTAATTGATTGTCTAATAGAATTGCAGTGTTGAAATCTTCATAAAACAAAACTATATTCAGTGGGTTTTGAAAGTTTACTTTTGTGATTTTTCCTAAAGAAGGGTTTTTGTACTGAAACGATTCGCCTTCTTTTATTTTTGATAAAGTATTATCTTTTATGGAATAGTAAAAACCAAATTGGTCATAACCCAAAAATTGATCAGTATTAACAGGAATGTGATTTAATTTTAAAACCAGTAGTTTTTGGTTTTGCCCAAAAGTAATAGACAAAGTGCTTAAAAATAAAAGTACGATCAGGTTTTTCATAATCTCAGCAAATTACAAAAAAAGTATCAAATTTTATTTTTTGAATTATTAAAAAAAAAAACCATTCGAACTTGCCGAATGGTTTTTTGTATAAAATATGTTGGGATGATTACAATCCGAAAGCAGCTTTTACTTGCGCTACAAAATCTAATTTTTCCCAAGTGAACAATTCAACTTCAAGCGTTTTAGTTTCACCTCCTGGAGCTGAAAAAGTCTTAGTTACGGTTTCTGGAGTACGTCCCATGTGTCCGTAAGCAGCAGTTTCACTATAAATAGGATTTCTTAATTTCAAGCGTTGCTCAATAAAGTAAGGACGCATATCAAAAATAGCTTCTACTTTTTTAGCAATTTCACCATTAGTTAAGTTTACTTTTGATGTTCCATAAGTATCGATAAAAATACCCATTGGTTTTGCAACACCAATTGCATAAGAAACTTGAACTAAAATCTCATCTGCAATACCTGCAGCAACTAAGTTTTTAGCAATATGACGAGTAGCATAAGCAGCACTTCTATCTACCTTACTTGGGTCTTTCCCAGAGAATGCACCACCACCGTGAGCACCTTTTCCTCCGTAAGTATCTACGATGATTTTTCTTCCTGTCAATCCCGTGTCTCCGTGAGGTCCTCCAATTACGAATTTTCCTGTTGGGTTGATATGGTATTGAATTTTATCATTGAATAAATGAGCGTGAGCTGGATTTTTCGCAATAATTCTAGGAATCAAAATTTCAACAATGTCTTTTTTGATTTTTGCAAGCATAGCTGCTTCTTCATCAAAATCATCATGTTGAGTTGAGATAACAATCGCATCAATACGAGTTGGTTTGTTATCATCACTATATTCTAAAGTTACTTGTGATTTAGCATCAGGACGTAAATAAGTGATTTCATTGTTTTCACGTCTTAAAATGGCTAATTCTTGTAACAATTTATGAGATAAATCAAGTGCCAATGGCATGTAATTTTCTGTTTCGTTAGTTGCATAACCAAACATCATTCCTTGGTCACCAGCACCTTGTTCTTCTGGATTTGCTCTGTCAACACCTTGGTTGATATCAGCAGATTGTTCATGAATAGCAGAAAGAATACCACAAGAATTGGCTTCAAACATATATTCACTTTTAGTATAACCAATTTTGCGAATCACATCGCGTGCAATTTGTTGTACGTCAAGATACGTGTTTGACTTTACCTCACCAGCTAATATTACTTGACCAGTAGTTACTAAAGTTTCGCATGCTACTTTTGAGTCAGCATCAAATGCTAAAAAGTTATCAATTAATGCATCCGAAATTTGATCTGCAATTTTGTCTGGATGTCCTTCACTTACAGATTCTGACGTAAATAAATAAGCCATAATAATTTATTATTTTAAAATTAAGCGAGGAAAAATAATTGCTGGAAAATACTAAAGAAGAGTTTCTGCTTTAGCATTTTTTTATACTGAAAATTTTCAGCATCCATAATGAATTTGTTTCATTATGAAGAGGTTGCAATCAGTTCAAATTTTTCCTCTTGTATTCGGGTGCAAATGTATGAAACCATTTTGAATTCCAAATTAATCTTAACTTTTTTTTTATCGTTAAATTAGGTTCTGTTTCTTGATGTCTCAAAAGAGATTAATTAACGGCAAATTTTTTAATGTTATTTTTTTGAAAAACATTAGGATATATAAATAATTGTTTGCAAATTTGTTCAACAAAAATCGAGAAAATGAAATTTAATGTATGCAATATGTCTAAAGCCATTCAGGAAAATTCCTGCGGGTCGTCTATTGCTTAAATTAAAATAAAATAATATAGCAAAAGCCTCCCGCAAAACGGGAGGCTTTTTTTTGAATCATATTTAATCACAAATTCTATATATCATGAACAACTTAAAACAAAAACAAATGAACTCATGCAATGTCAAATCAATGATTTGTGCAAAAGCCATGATGTGTGTTTGTGTCAGTTGATTCCGAAAGTATAAGTTTATAACACAACTTAAACCCCTTTTGGATATGTTTCTAAAAGGGTTTTTTATTTAGTATTAAATTTTAAAAATCTTAAAAATTAAAAAAATAATTAAAAAATAAAAAATTATGAGTACTCAAAAATTCGCAACAAATGCATTGCACGCAGGACATGACGTAACAAAGACAGCAGGAACTAGAGCTGTACCAATTTATCAAACAAGTTCTTATGTTTTTAATAATTCTGATCATGCATCAAATTTATTCAGTCTAGCAGAAGCTGGATTCATATATACGCGATTAAATAATCCAACAAATGACATTTTAGAACAACGATTAGCAGCGCTTGAGGGCGGAATAGCAGCAGTTGTTACCGCATCAGGAACAGCGGCAATTGCTACAACTTTATTAGTGTTGCTAAAATCTGGTGACCATATTGTAGCTTCAAATAGTTTATATGGCGGAACCTATAATTTATTAAATGTCACTTTGCCAAGATTAGGAATTACAACCACATTTGTAGATCCATCTGATCCCGTCAATTTTGCAAAAGCCGCCAAGGAAAATACCAAAGTATTTTTTGCCGAAAGTTTAGGGAATCCAAAATTAGATGTATTGGATTTAAAAGCCATTTCGGCAGAAGCCAAGAAATTGAAAGTTCCTTTTATTGTTGACAATACAGTTCCGTCTCCTTATTTGCTTAACCCGATTGAATATGGAGCCAATATTGTTATTCATTCTTTGACAAAATACATCGCCGGAAACGGAACTTCGTTAGGAGGGGCAATAATTGATGCAGGAACATTTGATTGGAGTAGCGGGAAATTTCCTGAATTTACAGAGCCTTCAGAAGGATATCATGGATTAATATATCATGAAGCATTAGGAAATGCCGCCTTTATAGCCAAAGTTCGTATAGAAGGATTGAGAGATTATGGTGCTGCTTTGAGTCCATTCAATGCTTTTCAGATTATTCAGGGATTAGAAACATTGCCGATTCGCGTCCAGAAGCATAGCGAAAACGGATTGGCTTTAGCCCAATGGTTAGAAACTCAGGATGCAGTTGCTAGGGTCAATTATCCGGGATTGAAATCGAGTAAATATTATGATTTAGCCAAAGAATATTTGCCAAAAGGACAAAATGGGTTGCTGACCTTCGGTTTAAAAGGAGGATTTGAAGCCGCTAGGAAAGTAGCTGATGAAACAAAATTATTTTCGCTTTTGGCAAATATTGGAGATACAAAATCACTAATTATTCATCCAGCAAGCACTACTCATCAACAGTTATCTGATGTAGAACAGGTCACAACTGGAGTTACAAAAGATTTAATTCGGTTATCGGTTGGTCTGGAAGATATTGAAGATTTGAAAGCGGATTTGCAAACAGTATTCGAAAAACTAACAAGCTAAACACATAGATTCTTAGGAAACTGAGTTTTATGTGTTGGAAATTTTAAAAGAGAGAAAAAATAAAATAACAACTAAAAATTAGTATCATGAACACCTCAAAATATATATCAAAAACGATTCAGTTTCTAAAAGATTCTATAACAAGAACGAACAAGGAAAGTCAATTAAAAAACGAATTGATTCATCCAAGGTTTGAATTGACAACAACTAATACTTCAATAAAAAAAGAAGTTCCAGATACCTTATTATTTTTAATGTATTCTAAAGAAAACGAAGCACTTTTTATTTAAGTAAAGTAAACTTTATCCAAATTGTTCTTCCGAGTGAAGAGGCAAACTATGTGAGCGGTTTGTCCTTCACCGAGAGGAACAATTTATAACATCATTTTGTGCTGTTTTTTAAAAAGCGAAATAAAATCAATTCTCCGAAAAATTTGTTTTTTAGAGAAATTAGTAGTTAATTTGTGCCTTTAAGTTCACAAACGTATTGAAATGTTATAAAGAAAGGCAGAGGGATTAGACCCGATGAAGCCTTAGCAACCCTTCGGTAAATCGAAGAAGGTGCTGCATTCTACCACGCTAAACGTGGAAAGATAACACAAAGAATTCTTCTAGTTTATTTCTAGCTTTCTTTCTAATATTTCCAGACACAAATCAAAAATTACAACAGATTTGAAATTGGAAAATAAACCAACTCATATTGCATTACAAAATTTCACTACCGAAAGGGGTGCTTTTTATGCTAGCATAAATTTAAGTTTTCAAGTTTTTGGCCAAGCATTACATACTGCGCCAATCGTTTTAGTTAATCACGCCTTGACGGGGAATTCACAAGTTATTGGGGAAACCGGTTGGTGGAATGATTTAATTGGTGAAAACAAAACTATCGATACTCTTAAATATACCATTTTAGCGTTTAATGTTCCTGGAAATGGATTTGATGGTTTTCTACTAGAAAATTATTCGGATTTTACAACCAGAGATATTGCTCGAATTTTTATTGATGGAATCAAATGCCTTCGTATTAGACAATTGTATGCCATTATTGGAGGATCAATTGGTGGAGGAATTGCGTGGGAAATGGCAGCATTAGAACCAAGAGTTACCCAACATTTAATTCCAATTGCAACGGATTGGAAAGCGACAGATTGGTTAATTGCCAATTGTTTTTTGCAAGAGCAAATTCTGAATAATTCGAATAATCCTATTGAGGATGCGCGAATTCATGCCATGTTGTGCTACAGAACACCAGAATCATTCAAGTTTAAATTTCAAAGAACGACTAATGAAGAACTGGCAGTTTTTAATGTGGAAAGCTGGTTGGGGCATCATGGAAGTAAATTGCAGAAACGTTTTCAACTTGCATCATATAGATTGATGAATCAGTTGTTGAAAACGATAGATATTACAAGAAATAAAGGCTCTTTTGAAGAAGTAGCTTCTAAAATTGAAGCAGATATTCATATTATAGGAATCGATTCTGATTTGTTTTTTACGGCAGAAGAGAATAGAGCTACTTATGAAGAATTAAAAAAATATAAAGAAAATGTTTCTTATCAAGAAATTGAATCCATTCATGGACATGACGCTTTTTTGATAGAATATGAACAATTAGATAATTTGCTGGCGTCTATTTTTTAGACGTAACATAAAAAATTACAAAATGAAAATATTAAAATTTGGGGGTAAATCATTATCCAATGGTGAAGGGTTAAATAAGGTAGTTACTATTATTACTGATAAAGTAAATCAAGGCGAAAAAATAGCAGTTGTTGTTTCGGCTAGAGGAAATGCTACTGATGAGTTAGAAGAAATTTTAGGAGTGGCTTCTAAAAATGGACCGTATAAACCATTATTTGAAAAATTCAAAGAAGAGCAACAATCGGATTATCCAGAAGTTGATTTATCAGTTGAGTTCAATGTATTGGATAAACTTTTTGAAGGAGTTAGTTTGATAGGGGATTACAGCGGTAAAATAAAAGATCAGATTTTATCGAAAGGTGAATTGCTTTCTGCTAAATTACTTACTGCTATTTTAGTAAAAAATGGAATTAATGCTCATTTTGCAGATTCTAGAGAGTTGATTAAGACGGATTCTAAATTTGGTGATGCTCAACCATTGGAACAAGCTTCTAAGAAAAACGTAATTCAGTTCTTTAAACAAAATAGTGAAACGGTAAATATTATTACAGGTTTTATTGGGTCAAACTCAAAAAATGACACCACAACTTTAGGAAGAAATGGAAGTAATTATACGGCTTCTTTGATTGCTAGTTATCTAGATGCCGAAGAACTTCAGAATTATACGCATGTTGATGGAATTTATACTGCAAATCCTGATTTAGTTCCTGATGCTAAAAAAATTGATTATTTGACTTTTAATGAAGCAAATGAATTAGCCAATTTTGGAGCTACAATATTACATGCAAAAACGATTATTCCTTTATTGGAAAAAAATATTCCGCTTCGTATTTTGAACACATTCAATCACGAAAATAAAGGAACATTAATTCGTTCCACTGCTAGTAAAGAAGGAATCAAAACACTATCTGTTTTAGAGAACGTTTCTTTGGTAAATTTAGAAGGAAGAGGATTACTTGGAAAGACAGGAGTTGATGCCCGAATTTTTAGAGTAATGGGTGATAATGACATCAGTGTAAGTATTATTTCGCAAGGTTCTTCAGAAAGAGGAATCGGATTAGTGGTTGACGCGGATAAGGCTACAAAAGCAATGATTGAATTAGAAAAAGAATTTGAAAATGATTTTTACTCTAAAGATGTAAACAAAATTTCGGTAACGGATGATGTTTCTGTAATATCAATTATTGGTCAGGATTTAAGCACTTTTCATAAACCATACACCGCTTTAATTAAAAATAAAATAGTCCCAATTCTTTTCAATAATACTGTTACGGGTAAAAACGTGAGTTTAGTAGTGAAAAAATCACAATTAAACAGAGCGTTAAACGTAATTCACGGAGAGATTTTTGGGGTTTCTAAAAAAATAAACATTGCTATTTTTGGACATGGATTAGTTGGCGGAACATTGATTAATCAAATATTAGAATCGGCTGCGACCATAGAAAAAAGAAAAGATGTTCGATTAAATGTTTTTGCAATTGCAAATTCTAAAAACGTATTGTTAAATAAAAATGGAGTAACTCCAAATTGGAGAAATGAAATTCAAAATAATGGATTCTCTTATAAAATTGAAGACATTATTGCTTATGCAAATGAGCATAACTTAGAGAACTTAATTGCTATTGATAATACCGCAAGTGCAGATTTTGTGGAGAACTATATTCCTTTGATTGAAAGTAGTTTTGATTTGATTTCATCTAATAAAGTGGCGAATACATTGAGCTATAGTTTTTATAAAAAACTACGTAAAGTATTAGCGGATAATCAAAAGAGCTATTTATACGAAACAAATGTTGGAGCTGGATTGCCATTGATTGATACCATAAAATTACTGCATCTTTCAGGTGAAAATATTACGAAGATTAAAGGAGTTTTTTCAGGAACATTGAGTTATTTATTTAATAATTTTTCTGCAAAAGACGTTCCATTTAGCGAAATATTGAAAGAGGCTATTGATAACGGATATACGGAGCCAGATCCAAGAGAAGATTTATGTGGGAATGATGTTGGTAGAAAATTACTAATTTTGGCTAGAGAATTAGATTTGCAAAATGAGTTTGAAGAAATCAACATTCAAAATTTAATTCCAGAACATTTACGCGAAGGAAGTGCTTCAGAGTTCTTGACTAAATTGAAAGAATTTGATGCGGTTTACGCCAAAATAAAAAATGAACAAGAACCGAATCATGTTTTGAGATATATTGGAGAATTATCAGGAGATTTGCAAGGTGATAAAGGGAATTTAGAAGTTAAACTAGTTTCTGTTCCAGCAGATACCGCATTGGGTGGGTTGAAAGGTTCTGATTCTTTCTTCGAAATCTACACAGAATCATATGGTGACAGACCTATCGTAATTCAAGGTGCAGGTGCAGGATCAGCTGTTACCGCTAGAGGTGTTTTTGGAGATATCTTGAGATTGTCAGATAAAGGGTAAGGATTTTAGATTTTAAAACAACAACAATAATGAAAATAACATTAGATAGAGTAAACGAAAATTTCCACTTTCAATTAAAAAATGATCGTGGCCATATAGTAAATCTAGATGCTAGACCTGATTTTGGTGGAAATGATATGGGACCAAGTCCAATGGAGTTAGTATTAATGGGTGTTGCAGGCTGTAGCGGAATCGATATGATTTCGATATTAAAAAAGCAACGTCAGAACATTACATCTTTCAAAGCTGAGGTCGAAGGCGAACGCGTTCAAGTTGGTGAAGCAAAACCATTTAAAGATATTTATGTGGTTTTCTATTTAGAAGGGCCAATCAATGAAGATAAAGCAGCAAGAGCGGCACAACTTTCTTTTGAAAAATACTGTTCCGTTTCTAAAACATTAGAACCAACGGCGACTATACATTATAAAGTAGTTTTGAACGGAGTGGAATTAGCTAAATAATAGTTTCACAACTTTGAATCTCAAACTTTAAACTTTTTTAATAAAAAATAATGAACGAACAAGAATTTGGTTTTGAAACTCAAGCCATACGCAATCAATTAGAACGAACTCAATATTTAGAGCATTCCGTGCCTTTGTACTTAACTTCAAGTTTTGTATTTGAAGATGCAGAAGATATGCGTGCTTCATTCGCTGAAGAGAAAGATCGAAATATTTATTCCCGTTATAGTAATCCAAATACGAACGAGTTTATCGATAAAGTTTGCCAAATGGAAGGTGCGGAATCTGGTTTTGCTTTTTCATCTGGAATGGCAGCGGTTTATTCTACCTTGGCCGCTTTGTTAAACTCAGGAGATCATATCGTTTCTGCGGGAAGTGTTTTTGGTGCAACACATTCTTTGTTTATGAATTATTTTCCAAAATGGGGAATTGAAACCACTTATTTTGATATTAATAAACCCGAAACTATTGAAAGTTGTATCAAACCAAATACTAAAATTCTTTTTGCCGAATCGCCTACGAATCCTGCAATTGATATTATCGATTTGGAATTGCTTGGGGATATTGCCCAAAAGCATAATCTAGTTTTGATTATCGACAACTGCTTTGCTACACCATATTTGCAACAACCTATTAAATGGGGGGCGAATTTGGTGGTACATTCGGCAACAAAATTAATGGATGGTCAAGGTAGAGTTCTAGGCGGAATAACTGTTGGTGATGCCGAATTGATTCAAAAAATCTATTTATTTTCACGTCTTACTGGACCTTCTTTATCACCGTTTAATGCGTGGGTATTGTCAAAAAGTTTAGAAACTTTGGCAATTCGTTTAGATAGACACTGCGAAAATGCGATGAAAGTAGCTGAGTTTTTAGAACAACATCCTAACGTAAATACGGTAAAATATCCGTTCTTGAAATCGCACCCACAATATGCAATTGCTCAAAAACAAATGAAATTGGGTGGTAATATTGTTGCTTTCGAAATCAAAGGCGGTCTTGAAGCTGGAAGAGCTTTCTTAGATAAAATAAAATTATGTTCATTATCACCTAATTTAGGAGATAGTAGAACTATTGTTACACATCCTGCTTCTACAACACACAGTAAATTATCTGTCGAAGAGCGTTTGGCGGTAAGTATTACGGATGGTTTGGTAAGGGTTTCTGTTGGATTAGAAACCGTAAAAGATGTAATTGCTGATTTGGAGCAAGCACTTTCGTAAAATTACAGATTTCGGAATACCGATTTTCGATTGTAGATTTGACACCAATTGAAAATCGGTATTTTATATATCTTACTTAAATATTTTTTAAATGCTTTCAAAGAAAACAAAATACGGAATTAAAGCTCTAACTTTTTTGGCACGCCAAGAAGATCAAACGCCTGTGCAAATTGCTGAAATAGCAAAAAGCGAAAATATTTCGATTAAGTTTTTAGAAAGTATTTTATTGCTGTTGCGTCACTCTGGTTTTTTGGGAGCTAAGAAAGGCAAAGGTGGAGGATATTACTTAATAAAAGATCCTAAAGATATTAATATGGCTCATGTCTATCGAATTCTCGAAGGGCCAATTGCTTTGTTGCCATGTGTGAGTCATAATTTTTATGAAAAATGTGATGATTGTATCGATGAAGCTAGCTGTTCTGTGCATAAATTAATGACAGAAGTGCGTGATAATACCTTGATGATTTTAGAGAATAACTCTCTTGCAGACATTTCTTTTTAGTTAATAAAAGTTAATTAAGTTTTGTAATTAGTAAAAAAATATTATTTTTGCACTTTAATCCACTATCCCGATAGGGTAATAGATTTGAAAAATAAATTAATAGTTGAATTTTTTTAAAATGAGTAAAGAATTGAAAGAAAATAATGTTGCAATTAAAACAGAAACTACTTTTGTAGAACGTTTATGGGTTTTGATACCAGTAATTTTATTGGTAGGCTTATTGTCGACATTAGTGTATAACCATTATAATGAGTTTTCTTGGAATGGCTTTATAGCAGGTTTTAATCAAGAATTTTTAATCTTTTTTGCTATTGGTGTTTTTGCACAATTAGTGGATGGTACTTTAGGAATGGGTTATGGCGCAACTTCAACTTCTTTTTTATTAGCATATGGAGTTCCTCCAGTTATTAGTAGTACAGGAGTTCACGTTGCAGAAATGTTTACTACTGGAGCTTCGGCTATTTCTCATCACAGATTTGGAAATATAAATAAAAAATTAGTAAAACATCTTTTGATTCCAGGTGTTTTAGGTTCTGCAACTGGAGCTTATTTATTGTCGGATGTAATTGATGGAGATGTAATTAAGCCATTTATTGCAGTATATATGATTGTTTTGGCAATTATAATCATGAAAAAAGCATTGAAAAAGAATATTGTTAAAAAGAAAACAAAAAGTTTGGATCTTTTAGCTTCTTTCGGAGGATTTATGGATGCCGTTGGAGGAGGAGGATGGGGACCTATTGTTACGTCTACATTATTAGGACGTGGTAGAAATCCTCGTTATACAATTGGTTCTGTAAATGCGGCGGAATTTGCAGTTTCTTTTGCAAGTGGAATCACATTTATGCTTTTTGGAGGAATTCACGGATGGCAAGTAATTATTGGTTTGATTTTAGGTGGAGTTATTGCAGCGCCACTAGCAGCTTTTTTAGTAAATAAAATTCAAAGAAAGCCAATGATGATTGTTGTTGGAATTTTGATTATCATTTTAAGTTTAAAAACCTTGTCAAAATTATTATAATGAGCACAGCTATAGTACAATCATTATTAGAAAAAACAGCGAACTTCACTATTGAAGAAACTTTGGCTTTTTTAGCTAACGAATACAAAGATAAAGTAGTTTTTTCAACTTCTTTTGGTCAAGAAGATCAGGTGGTTACGGCTTTAATCGCCAAAAATGATTTGCCCATTACCATTTTTACTTTGGATACAGGAAGATTGTTTCAAGAAACGTATGATGTTTTTCACAAGACACTGAAAAAGTATAAAAAGGAAATCAAAACGTATTTTCCTGAAGCGTCTCAAGTAGAGGAATTATTGAATAAAAAAGGACCTAACAGTTTCTACGAATCAGTCGAAAATAGAAAAGAATGTTGTTTTATTCGTAAAGTAGCGCCTTTGACCAAAGCATTGAAAGGAAATGCAATTTGGATTACTGGACTAAGAGCAGAGCAATCTGAAAACAGAAGTGATTTAGCTTTTTTTGAATATGATGCTCATTTTGATATCATCAAATTCAATCCGTTATTGAAATGGACTTTAGAAGAAGTTCAAAAATATATAGATGAAAACAATGTGCCGCAAAACACATTACATAAACAAGGTTTTGTGAGCATAGGTTGTGCACCATGTACCAGAGCAATTGCACCTGGAGAAGATATTAGAGCAGGAAGATGGTCTTGGGAATCAAGTCATAAAGAATGTGGTTTACACCAGAAATAATTATAAATTATAAATGATTGTTGAAATTTTTCAATCATTTAAATCTTTAAATATACACAATGAGTTCAATATTAAAAACAAATGCTTTAGAAAGCGAAGCGATATACATTTTTAGAGAAGTAATTTCTCAGTTTGACAAACCAGTTTTGCTTTTTTCAGGTGGGAAAGATTCAATTACATTGGTGCGTTTAGCGCAAAAAGCTTTTTTTCCTGCGAAAATTCCTTTTCCTCTTTTGCATGTTGATACAGGACATAACTTTCCTGAAACAATAGAATTTAGAGATAAATTAGTAGCAGAATTAGGGTTAGAATTAATCGTTCGTAATGTTCAAGATGCTATTGACGAAGGTAAAGTTGTTGAAGAATCAGGAAAATATTCTAGTAGAAATAGTTTGCAAACAACTACACTTTTGGATGCAATTGAAGAATTCAAATTTGATGCTTGTATAGGTGGAGCGCGTAGAGATGAGGAAAAAGCAAGAGCCAAAGAACGTATTTTCTCAGTTCGTGATGATTTTGGTCAATGGGATGAGAAAAACCAACGTCCTGAGTTGTTTGATATTTTGAATGGAAAAATTGAAAATGGTCAAAATGTTCGTGTGTTTCCAATTTCTAACTGGACTGAATTAGATGTTTGGAGTTATATTGAACAAGAACAAATTGAAATTCCATCAATTTACTTTTCACACAAACGTAAAGTATTCTTAAGAGATGGATTAATTTGGTCGCACTCTCCATTTGTTTACCAAGAAGAAGACGAAGAAGTTGAAGAAAGAATTGTTCGTTTTAGAACCGTTGGAGATATGAGCTGTACGGCAGCTGTTGAATCTTATGCAGCAACTATTCAAGAAGTAGTTGGCGAAATTAGATCTTCAACTATTTCTGAAAGGGGCGCCAGAATTGATGATAAGCGTTCTGAAGCTGCAATGGAAAAAAGAAAACAACAAGGATACTTTTAGAAGACGATCATAAGTTATGAATTATAAATTATGAATTGTTCTGAGACATTTAAAATTTAAAATTCAACATTTAAAATAAAAAAATCAAATTTAGAAGTTTATATAGGGAGCTTTGGAAAACATGAAACCTTAAACTTTTAAATTTTAAACAAAAAAATAAGAATGGAAGTTTTAAAAATAGCAACAGCAGGAAGTGTAGATGACGGAAAGAGCACATTAATCGGAAGATTATTATACGATACAAAATCGTTGACTACCGATAAAATTGAAGCAATAGAAAAAAGCAGCAAACAAAAAGGATACGATTATCTTGATTTCTCATTGGCTACTGATGGTTTAGTTGCTGAAAGAGAACAAGGAATCACAATTGATGTGGCTCATATTTATTTTTCGACTGCAAAGAAAAGTTACATCATTGCAGATACTCCTGGTCACGTAGAATATACGCGTAATATGGTTACGGGTGCTTCTACTTCGCAAGTTTCAATCATTTTGATTGATGCTCGTAAAGGTGTAATTGAACAAACATACCGTCACTTTTTTATCAATAATTTATTGCGTGTAAAAGAGGTAATTGTTGCGATTAACAAAATGGATTTAGTGGATTACTCAGAAGAAGTATTCAACAAAATTAAAGCTGATTTCCAAGAATTGAACAGCAAAAGTTCTTTCAAAGAGCAAAACGTAAGTTATATTCCGTTGAGCGCTATTAATGGAGGAAATGTTGCTGATAAATCGGAGAATATGCCTTGGTATACAGGACAAACTGTATTAGAGCATTTAGAAGCTTTAGAGCCAGAAGATGTTTTTGAAACAGGTAAAGCACGTTTCCCAGTTCAAACGGTTATCAGACCAAAAACAGAAGAGTATCATGACTTCAGAGGATATGCTGGAAAATTGTACGGAAACAATATTAAAGTGGGAGATGCAGTAACGGTTCTTCCATCTTTGACTGAGTCTAAAGTGACTAATATTCACTTTTTTGATCAACAATTTGACGAAGCAACTGCAGGTTCTTCTATTACTATTGAATTAGATAATGATATCAATGTGACTAGAGGTGATATGATTGTAAAATCAAATGAGTTGCCTAAAATTGAGAAAGATATCAATACAACTATTTGTTGGATGGATAGCAAAAAGTTAGTTGCAGGGACAAAATATTTGGTACAACACAATACCAACAGAGTTTTGGCAAAAATTGAAAGCGTTAAAAATGTAATTGCAACTGATTATTCAGGAGTGACACCAGCGACTCAATTGAGCATTAATGAAATAGGTGAAGTAACTATTAAATTAAGCAAAGCTTTGTATTTTGATGCCTATAATGACAACAAATCGAACGGCGCTTTTATTTTAATTGATGCTGCAACCAACACAACTGCTGGAGTTGGATTTATAAAATAAATCTAGCTTTTGCTAAAAAAATAACTACAGATGCAAAGTTTTAGAACCGAAATAGAAGATCCGATTGTCCAAAAAGACATTATCGATTTAGAAAGAAAAATTGCTTTATTCCGTGACGGAAAAATTGATGATGAGCGTTTTCGTAGCCTTCGTTTGGCTAGAGGTGTTTATGGTCAACGTCAGGAAGGCGTACAAATGATTCGTATCAAATTGCCATTTGGTAAAGTGACTAGCGAACAATTGTTGCGTATTACTAAAGTTTCTGATGAATATTCAACAGGACGTTTGCACATAACAACGCGTCAGGATATTCAAATTCACTATGTGAGTTTAGATAGAACACCACAACTTTGGGCAGAATTAGAGAAAGATGATGTTACGCTTCGTGAAGCTTGTGGAAATACCGTGAGAAATATTACGGCTAGTGAAACAGCGGGAACTGATTCAGAAGAGCCTTTTGATGTTTCGCCTTATGCACATGCTTTGTTTCAGTTTTTCTTGAGAAACCCAGTTTGTCAGGAAATGGGACGTAAATTCAAAATGTCATTTTCTTCTTCAGATAAAGATACAGGTTTGAGTTATTTACACGATTTAGGATTTATTCCAAAAATTGTAAATGGCGAAAGAGGTTTTAAAGTGATGTTAGGTGGTGGATTAGGTTCTCAACCAAGTCACGCCGAATTATTATCGGAGTTTATTCCAGTAAACCAAATTATTCCTACTACTGAAGGAGTTCTAAGAATTTTTGACCGATATGGTGAAAGAGCAAAACGTTTGAAAGCACGTATGAAATTCCTAATCAAAGAGTTGGGGAAAGATGAATTCTTACGATTGGTTGAAGAAGAGAAAAAAGCGTTGTCTTACCAAACAGTAGAAATCGATACGACTGCTTTTGACGGTGGAATACCAGCTCCTTTATTAGAAGCGCCAAAAGTAGTTATAGAAGATACAGCTGCTTTCGAAGCTTGGAAAAAATCAAATGTAATTGCGCAAAAACAAGCGGGTTATGTAGCGATTGGAATTAAAGTTTTATTAGGAGATTTTTATACAGATAAAGCGAGAGCATTGGCTGAATTAATCAAAAATTATGCAGCTAATGAATTGCGTTTTTCTTTGAGACAAGACATATTAATTCGTCATGTAAAAGAAGAAAACCTACCGTTTTTCTACCAAGAATTAGCCAAATTAGATTTTGTAGCATTAGGATACAATACTATTGCAGATATTACAGCTTGCCCGGGAACAGATACTTGTAATTTAGGAATCGCAAGTAGTACTGGAATCGCAGTAGAACTAGAAAGAGTTTTAGAAACGGAATATCCACAATACAGCAACAATCAAGATATCACAATTAAAATCAGTGGTTGTATGAATGCTTGTGGACAACACAATATGGCAGAAATAGGTTTTCAAGGAATGTCTATCAATGCTGGAAAATTAGTAGCTCCTGCGCTTCAAGTGTTATTAGGAGGAGGGAATTTAGGAAATGGAAACGGAAGATTTTCAGATAAAGTAATCAAAATTCCTAGTAGAAGAGGACCAGATGCTTTGCGTTTTATCTTAAATGATTTTGAAGCAAATGGAAACGGACAATCGTTCTTAGAATATTATGATGTTAAAGGCGAGAAATATTTCTACGAATTCTTAAAGCCATTAGCCGATGTTACTAATTTAACCGAAGCTGATTTTGTAGATTGGGGTAATGCTGATAACTACGTAAAAGCGGTTGGTGTTGGAGAATGTGCAGGTGTAGTAATTGATTTAGTAGCTACTTTATTATTTGAAGCTAAAGATAAATTGACTTTTGCACAAGAAGCTTTTGAAGAAGGAAAATGGGCAGATGCTATTTATTTAGCTTATGCAGGATATGTAAATGGTGCAAAAGCAATATTACTTGCTGAAAAACAAAAAACAAACCACCACGCTGGAATTATTGATTTGTTCGATACCGTTTTTGTTGAAAGCAATAAAATTAAGTTGAATGGAACTTTCAAAGCTTTGGTTTACCAAATCAAAGAAAATGAGCCTTCGGCTGAATTTGCAAAAAAATACATTCAAGAAGCAGTTTCATTTTTTGAAACTATCGAAGACTATAGAGCCAAAGATTTAGCTAATGCATAAAACAATACAACCCAAAGTAACTTTAGTAGGCGCTGGTCCTGGTGATCCGGATTTGCTTACTCTGAAAGGAGTAAAAGCACTTGCTGAAGCGAATGTGGTTTTGTATGATGCTTTGGCCAATGAAGAAATAATGACTTACGCTCCTAAAAAAGCGATTCGGATATTTGTTGGAAAACGAAAAGGTTGTCACGAATATACGCAAGATCAAATCAATCAGTTGATTGTGGATAATGCACTTACATATGGGCATGTCGTTCGATTGAAAGGTGGCGATCCGTTTATTTTTGGTCGTGGAAGTGAAGAAATTGAATATGCTGAAAGTTTTGGAATTCCTACTTTTGTGGTGCCTGGAATTTCATCATCGATTGCAGTTCCTGCTTATCAAGGAATTTCTTTGACAAAAAGAGGAACTTCTGAAAGTTTTTGGGTAATTACAGGAACAACTTCTGATAGGAATTTGTCTGAGGATGTGGCGTTAGCAGCACAATCTTCAGCAACTGTTGTGATTTTGATGGGAATGAGTAAATTAGCACAAATAGTTTCGTTATTCCAAAACGAATCCAAAGGAGAAACACCTGTTGCGATTATTCAAAATGGAACTACTCCGCAAGAAAAAATTGGAGTTGGAACTATAAATAGCATTCAAAAAGTGGTTGCCGAAAATAATTTGAGTTCTCCGGCCATTATTGTTATTGGTAATGTTGTCAAAGAAAGCAATAAATTAAAAGGTTTTTACGAAGAATTTCTATCAACCGAAATACGATTATAATGGAAAGAAATGAATTATATCCTGTTTTTTTAAAACTACAAAACCTTAATGTGTTGATTGTAGGCGGAGGAAACGTGGGTTTAGAAAAATTGTCTTTCATGTTGAAATCGAGTCCAAATGCTAATGTTGAGGTAGTGGCGCCAAAGTTTTTACCAGAACTAGAAACTTTAGTACAAAAACATCCTTCGGTAAAATTGACCTATAAAAAGTTCAATCGCTGGATGCTTCGCAAACGCCACATGGTAATTGCTTGCACGGATGATTTGAAAGTAAATAAAAGAGTATTTGACTTGTCCCGAAAAAGACATTTGATTTGCAACATAGCGGATACGCCAAATTTATGTGATTATTATTTGGGCGGTATTGTGACCAAAGGAAATGTGAAAATTGCTATTTCTACCAATGGAAAATCGCCAACAACAGCCAAAAGATTACGGGAGTTTTTTGAAGAAATCATTCCAGACGATATTAATAAAATGGTCGAAAACCTAAATGAATATCGCAAAACATTAAAAGGAAATTTCGAGGATAAAGTTCAAAAAATGAATGAAATCACCGAAGCATTAAAAAATAAAGAATAAGTTGCAATTTTAAACGAGTGATATTTATCACCTTATGAAATAAAAATCATTCGTTCTTTTGCATTTGAATATAAAGAAGCATAATTATAAAAGAGTAAAATTAAATATAATGGTTAAAACAGACATACTTATAATAGGAGCCGGACCAACAGGTTTATTTGCAGTTTTTGAAGCAGGATTGTTAAAACTAAAATGCCATATCCTTGATGCATTACCACAAGCTGGTGGGCAACTTTCGGAATTGTATCCAAAAAAACCTATCTATGATATTCCAGGTTTCCCGGAAGTATTAGCAGGTGATTTGGTTGACAATTTAATGGAACAAATCAAGCAATTCGAACCAGGATTTACTCTTGGAGAACGTGCTGAAACAATTGAAAAACAAGAAGACGGAACTTTTATAGTGACTTCAAATAAAGGGAAAAAATTCCATGCACCAGTAATTGCTATTGCAGGTGGATTAGGAAGTTTTGAACCAAGAAAACCACTTATTGAAGATATCGAGTTTTATGAAGATAAAGGAATTAAATACTTTATCAAAAACCCAGAAAAATTCAGAGACAAAAGAGTCGTAATTGCAGGAGGTGGAGATTCCGCTTTAGACTGGAGTATTTTCTTGTCAAATGTAGCTTCTGAAGTAACGTTAATTCACCGAAGAAACGAATTTAGAGGAGCTTTGGATTCTGTTGAAAAAGTTCAAGAATTAAAATCAGCTGGAAAAATCAAAATGATTACTCCAGGCGAAGTTGTTGGATTGAATGGAGCAGAACATTTAGAATCTGTTGATGTGGATATTGATGGAGCACACAGAAATATTCCAACAGATTATTTCATCCCACTTTTTGGATTAACGCCAAAATTAGGACCTATAGGAAACTGGGGATTAGAAATTGAGAAAAATGCAATCAAAGTAAACAACGCTTTAGATTATCAAACAAATATTCCAGGTATTTTTGCCATTGGAGACGTAAATACGTATCCAGGAAAATTAAAATTGATTCTTTGTGGATTCCATGAAGCAACAATAATGTGTCAGGCAGCCTACCAAATTATCAATCCAGGTAAAAAATATGTATTAAAATACACAACTGTTTCTGGAGTAGATGGATTTGACGGTACTCGTAAAGAAGCGCCAAAAGCAGTGGTAAAAGCCATCGTCTAATACAAATTAGCATACAACCAAAAAGCGCTATTACTTCATGAGTTTTAGCGCTTTTTGGTTGTTAGGTATAGAACGAAGCCTTTTTTTTGCTCCGAAAATCTAATTTTTTTAAAGGATAGTATTTTATATTTTTTTAAAGCGAATGAATGGCGTATTTTTGCCAAGATTTTTTCCTGCTATACGCTTTATCTTTTATGCCAAACACTGGCATAAAAGGATGTCGCTCCCATCAGGGCTAAAAGTAAAAATTTGTTATTTTTTGGTTGCATTTTAACCATCAAAACACAACAATTAAAACACATAAAATGTCAACAATTCAAGAAGCCATTAAAAAAAATATACTCGTACTCGATGGAGCTATGGGAACCATGTTACAACGCTACAATTTTTCGGAAGAAGATTTTCGTGGCGAACGTTTCAAGGATTTCCCACATTCTCTAAAAGGGAATAACGATTTATTGTCAATCACTCAGCCTCACGCAATAAAAGCAGTACATGCAGCTTATTTTGAAGCAGGAGCTGATATTGTAGAAACCAATACTTTCTCGGGAACTACAATCGGAATGGCGGATTATCATCTGGAAGATTTAGTGTATGAATTGAATTATGAATCTGCAAAATTAGCCAGAGAAGTAGCCGATGAATTTACAGCTAAAAATCCAGATAAACCTCGTTTTGTTGCAGGTTCAATCGGGCCAACAAACAGAACAGCAAGTATGTCGCCGGATGTAAATGATCCAGGATACAGAGCGGTCGCATTTGATGATTTGCGTATTGCTTACAAACAACAAGTAGAAGCTTTGATGGATGGAGGTTGTGATTTATTATTGGTGGAGACAATCTTTGATACTTTAAATGCAAAAGCAGCACTTTTTGCTATCGAAGAAGTTAAAGACGAACGTAAAATTGATATTCCTGTAATGGTTTCAGGAACCATAACGGATGCGTCAGGAAGAACGCTTTCTGGTCAAACAGTTGAAGCATTTTTAGTTTCGGTTTCACATATTCCATTGTTGAGCGTAGGTTTCAATTGCGCTCTTGGAGCAGATTTGTTGAAACCGTATTTACAAACCTTGTCGCACAATACTTCTTTTAATGTTTCGGCGCATCCTAATGCAGGATTGCCAAATGCTTTTGGAGAATATGATGAAACACCAGAGCAAATGCAAGCTCAAATACGAAGCTATTTAGAAGATAATTTAGTCAATATCATAGGTGGTTGTTGCGGAACAACACCAGAACATATTAAGTTGATTGCTGATATTGCAAAGGACTATAAGCCTAGAGTATCAACAGCAACAATGTAATCGTAATGACGCGTTTATCGGGTCTAAATTATAGCAACGAATTCAGAAATTGATTTTCAAATTCGAGGCAAAACAAAATAAAAAAATGGCACAAGCAGAAACTAGAAGAAACCTTGTATTATCGGGATTAGAACCTTTAATCATTACGCCAGATAGCGTATTTGTAAACATTGGTGAACGTACGAATGTAACAGGTTCTAGAAAATTCCTTCGATTAATCAAGGAAGAAAAATATGACGAGGCACTTGATATTGCTAGACAACAAGTTGAAGGAGGCGCACAAATCATCGATATTAATATGGATGAGGGGATGCTTGATGGTGTTTATGCCATGACAAAATTCCTGAACTTGATTGCTGCCGAACCAGATATTTCTAGAGTGCCAATTATGATTGATAGCTCTAAATGGGAAATCATTGAAGCAGGTCTGAAAGTAGTTCAAGGGAAAAGTGTTGTGAATTCAATTTCTTTAAAAGAAGGCGAAGAACGATTTATTCATCATGCTAAATTAATAAAGCGTTATGGAGCTGCTGTAATTGTTATGGCTTTTGACGAAGTAGGTCAGGCTGATAATTACGAAAGACGTATCGAAATATGTAAACGTTCTTATGATATTTTAGTTAACAAAGTAGATTTTGCTCCACAGGATATTATTTTCGATTTGAATATATTTCCCGTAGCAACCGGTATGGAGGAACACCGTTTGAATGCGTTGGATTTCTTCAGAGGAACAAAATGGGTTCGTGAAAATTTACCACATGCGCATATCAGTGGAGGAGTAAGTAATGTTTCTTTTTCTTTTAGAGGAAATGATACGGTTCGTGAGGCGATGCATTCTGTTTTCTTATATCATGCCATTAAAAACGGAATGACGATGGGAATTGTTAATCCAGAAATGCTTTCTATTTATGACGAAATTCCAAAGGATTTATTAGAGCATGTTGAAGATGTAATTCTGAATCGTCGTGATGATGCAACCGAAAGATTGTTGGACTTTGCCGAAAATGTAAAAGGGGATGTCAAAAACAATGAAAAAGCAGTTCAGGAATGGCGCTCAGGAACTATTCAAGAAAGATTAACACATTCCTTAGTTAAAGGAGTGGATGAGTTTATAGAAATTGATGTTGAAGAAGCTCGACAAGCAGCAGGAAGACCTATTGAAGTTATTGAAATTAACTTGATGGCCGGAATGAATGTTGTAGGAGATTTATTTGGTTCAGGAAAAATGTTTTTGCCTCAGGTAGTAAAATCAGCACGTGTAATGAAAAAAGCCGTTGCGTATTTATTGCCGTTTATTGAAGCAGAAAAAGATGGAGTTTCGAGTTTTGCAGGTCGTATATTAATGGCCACAGTAAAAGGAGATGTTCACGATATTGGAAAAAACATTGTATCGGTCGTTTTGGCGTGTAACAATTATGAAATCATAGATTTAGGAGTAATGGTTCCGCCCGAAAAAATTATCGCAGCAGCAGTTGAACACAATGTTGATATTATTGGATTAAGCGGGTTGATTACACCTTCGCTTGACGAAATGGTTCATTTAGCTAAAGAGTTAGACAAACGTGATATAAAAATCCCAATTATGATTGGTGGTGCTACGACTTCACGTGCGCACACAGCTGTGAAAATTGCACCTCAATACAGAGAAACAGTAATTCACGTTAATGATGCTTCAAGAGCGGTTACGGTTGCAGGGAATTTATTGGACAGTAATAAAAAAATATACGCTAGTGATATTAGAGCTGAATATGATGCGTTTAGAGAAACATTTTTGAATCGTTCGCGAGACAAAAATTTCCTAACCATTGAGCAAGCTCGTGTGAATAAACTAAAATTGGATTGGGAAAATTATAACCCAATAAAACCTAATTTTATTGGAACAAAAACAATCGAAGTAGCTCTTGATGTTTTGGTTCCTTACATAGACTGGACGCCGTTTTTTAGAACATGGGAATTGTTTGGGAAATATCCAGCTATTCTTACGGATGAGGTTGTAGGAGAACAAGCTACTTCTGTTTTTAGAGATGCGCAAGCGATGTTACAAGTTATTTTGGATGAAAAGAAATTAACTGCCAAAGGTATTTACGGAATTTTTCCAGCAAATCAAGTTAACGATGACGATATTGAATTGCGTGATGAAAGCGGAAAAGTGTTAGAGAAATTCTTAACCTTACGTCAACAATCACAAAAAACAAAAGGCGCTCCAAATATGGCTTTGTCGGATTTCATAATGCCAAAAGATTCAGGGAAAACGGATTATATGGGTGCGTTTTGTGTAACAACTGGTTTTGGAGTTGATGAATGGGCGGCTGAATTCGAAAAAGATTTAGACGATTATAATTCAATTATGGTCAAAGCATTAGCAGACCGTTTTGCAGAAGCTTTTGCTGAATATTTACATGAAAAAGTACGTAAAGAAATTTGGGGATATGCTTCGGATGAATCTTTAAGTGCAGAAGCAATGATTGCAGAAGATTACAAAGGAATTCGTCCTGCGCCAGGTTATCCAGCTTGTCCAGACCATTTAGAAAAACCAACTATTTGGAAATTACTAAATGTAGCAGAAGAAATAGGAGTGACTTTGACGGAGAGTATGGCAATGTGGCCAGCTTCATCGGTTTCAGGATATTATTTTGGAAATCCAGAAAGTAAGTATTTTGGACTTGGAAAAATAAAAGAAGATCAGGTTATTGATTATGCTAAACGTAGAAATATTTCTACAGATATGGCAATGAAATGGCTAAATCCAAATATTGCAGATTAAATTAGTCAGAAAGTCAATAAAGAACTTGACTTTCGACCTTCGGCTTTAAAACTTTAAGATATAATAATGAAAGTAACACAACATATAGAAAATGCTAAAGGAGAAACATTATTCTCTTTTGAGATTGTTCCGCCTCAAAAAGGTAAAAATATTCAGGAATTATACGATAATATTGATCCGTTGATGGAGTTTAAACCTCCTTTTATTGATGTAACTACTTCTCGTGAAGAGTATATTTATGTGGATAAAGGAAACGGTTTATTGAATAAGCAATTAACTAGAATGCGCCCTGGAACATTAGGGATTTGTGCTTCTATCAAGCATAAATATCAAGTAGATACCGTACCGCATTTAATTTGCGGTGGTTTCACTAGAGAAGAAACAGAGTACATGTTGGTAGATTGTAATTATTTAGGAATTAACAATGTAATGGCGCTTCGTGGTGATGCTATGAAAGACGAACAATCTTTTGTGCCTAAAGAAGGAGGGAATAAATATGCCGTTGATTTAGTAGATCAAATCTATCAATTGAATCAAGGTAAATATTTACATGAAGTAATGGATATTGACAACAAGGCTGATTTTTGTATTGGTGTTGCAGGTTATCCTGAAAAGCATTTGGAATCTCCTTCCTTGATTTCTGATTTGAAAAGATTGAAAGAGAAAGTTGATGCTGGAGCTGATTATGTGGTAACTCAAATGTTTTTTGACAATGCTAAATACTTTGAATTTGTAGCTAAAGCAAGAGAAATTGGAATCACGGTTCCAATTATTCCTGGGATTAAACCTGTTGCGGTTATGCGTCATTTACAAATATTGCCTCAAATATTCCGAATTGATCTGCCTGAAGATTTAATTCATGCAATTGAAAAATGCAAAACACCTGCTGACATTAAACAAGTAGGAATAGAATGGGCAATTCAACAATCATTAGAATTGAAAGCAGCAGGAGTTCCTGTTCTGCATTATTATTCTATGGGGAAATCTGAAAACATCCGACAAATAGCAAGTAAAGTTTTTTAACTAAACTTCAAAAGATAAAAAAGCTTCCATTGGAAGCTTTTTTTATTTGTACTATTATTTTGTCATCTCTCTAAAAACAGTTTCTAAATTCTTGTTTTTCTGATTGAGTTGTAAGGTTTTCAAACCATTTGAATTGGCAAAATCAAAAACTATTGGACGCATGTCTTTGTCGGTTTTGAATGTTAATTCCCAAATCATTTCGTTCGTGTTTTTATAAGAAGAAAGATTTTCAATTTTTGCAATAACTTGTTCGGCTACTTTTTTATCGAATTCAACTTCAATAACTTGTTCTGTAGCTTCGGTGATTAAGTTTTCTAGTTTTTTATCGGCTACAATTTTTCCATTATTAATAATAATAACGCGGTCACAAATGGCTTCTACTTCTTGCATAATGTGTGTAGAAAGAAAAACAGTTTTGTCTTTCCCTACGTTTTTAATCAGATTCCTGATTTCGATTAATTGGTTGGGATCTAAACCGGTAGTTGGTTCGTCAAGAATCAAAACATCTGGATTGTGTAGTAAGGCATTGGCAAGCCCCACACGTTGACGGTATCCTTTGGATAATTGTCCTATTTTTTTATGACTTTCAGAAGATAAGCCAGTTAATTGAATTACTTCTTCAATTCTGGATTTAGCAACTTTATAAACATCAGCATTAAAAGCTAAATATTCCCGTACATATAAATCCAGATATAACGGGTTGTGTTCTGGTAAATATCCGATGGATTGTTGTACAGGTCTGGCTTGTGAGTTCACGTCAAATCCATTTACTGTAGCAGAACCTTCATCAGCTGCAATATACGTTGTCAATATTTTCATTAAAGTCGATTTTCCAGCGCCATTTGGCCCCAAGAAACCTACCACTTCGCCTTTTTTTACAGAAAAGGAAATGTTGTCCAATGCTTTTTGGGCACCGTAACTTTTAGAGATGTTATTTACTTCTATTGACATGATTTATTATTTGTTGCAAAAGTAAACAGAAAAACTATTGATTTATTGTTTTTATATACGACTGTTGTAAAGTTTTAATTTTTCTGAGGGTTACTAAGTATGTTGATTAGATTTATATATTTACAACATATAATTTCAAATGGGGTTTAAAACGAATTTAAAGAATATGAAAAATAAAAGTATTTGGTTGTTTTTGTTTTTAGGTTTTTTAGCACAAGCACAACAAAAACCAGTAATTCTTCAAAAAGAAATTGTGAGAATTGAGACAGAGTTGGCTTCAGATAAAATGATGGGAAGAGCAATTTTTACAGAAGGAATAGGTTTAGCGTCTTCGTTTATTGAAAATGAATTTAAAAAAACGGGTCTTCTTTATTTCAAGGATTTAAAAAGTTACCGACAAGCTTTTGATGTTGAAGGGAAAAACGCTAATAATGTGATTGGGATTCTTTCTGGAAGGTCAAAGCCAGAGGAATATGTCATTTTTTCGGCGCATTACGACCATTTAGGTTTAGTTGATGCAGTTAATGCTGGTGATGATGTTGTTTATAATGGTGCAAATGATGATGCTTCAGGGACAACAGCTGTGATAGCTTTGGCAAAGTATTTCAAAGAATTAAATCAAAATGAACGCACTATAGTATTTGTAGCTTTTACTGGTGAAGAGGTTGGTGGTTTTGGTTCCGCTTTTTTCTCCAAAAATATAGATTCGAATAAAGTAGTTGCCATGTTCAATATTGAAATGATAGGCACAGAAAGTAAATGGGGCAAAAACTCCGCGTATATTACTGGTTTTGAGAAATCAAATTTTGGAACTATTTTACAGAAAAATTTGAAAGGAACTGCTTTTAATTTTAATCCAGATCCATATCCGCAAGAACAGCTTTTCTATAGATCTGATAATGCTAGACTAGCAGCTTTAGGGGTTCCTGCACATACAATTTCTACATCAAAAATGGATATTGAGCCTAATTATCATAAATTGAGTGATGCGGTTTCTACTTTGGATTTAGATAATATGACTGAGGTTATAAAAGCAATCGCAATGAGTTCTTGGTCAATTGTGAACGGAGAGGAAGCTCCTTTTAGGGTTAAAAAGCTAAAAATGAATTGATTTTCTTTTCTGATGGTTTTGAAATCAATAAAAAAAGAGAATGTCAATCTGTTTTTTTTCGATTTTATTTAATAAAAAGTGCTTTTAACAAAGAATTCTTTTTTTGTTACATAAAATCATATTTTTTTTTGTGTTCATTTGAAATATATTCTACATTTGCAATGATATTATTTAAAATTAAAGAACACAATGTCTAATAACCGTTTTTATTTTAGCAACACTTTTTATTTCTTCTTTAGGAAATAAAGGATTGTGCTATGGTTATTTGAAAAATAAGAAACAAATAAAACTAATATACAATCCTGATGAAAATCAGGATTTTTTTTTGATTAAATGAGAACAAAAATTGCGATACAAGGTATAAAAGGATCTTTCCATCATCAGGTGGCTCAAGAATACTATCAAAAGAATGTTGAAGTGGATGAGTGCTTGTCGTTTGAAGAATTGGTTTCCAGTTTGATTTCAGGTAAATCAGATCAGGCGGTTATGGCAATTGAGAATTCTATAGCGGGTCCAATTATTCCTAATTATGCCTTAATTGATAAGAATAATTTACATATAATTGGAGAGCATTACATGGATATTCATCAAAATTTAATGGCTCTGAAAGGTCAAAAAATAGAGGATATTTTAGAAGTTCATTCTCATCCAATGGCATTGTTGCAATGTATGGAGTTCTTGAAAAAATATCCAAATATTAAAATAGTTGAGGATAAAGACACTGCTGAAACAGCAAGAAGAATACATGAAAAGCAATTAAAAGGTATTGCTGCAATTGCTAGCAAAACGGCTTCGGAAATGTATGATTTAGAAATTTTAGCGCCAGAAATTCAAACGATTAATAATAATATGACACGATTTGTTATTATTAATAAAGAAGACAATTTTGTTTCAAAAGAGGAGATAAATAGAGCTTCTATCAAGTTTGAATTGGATCACAAACGCGGAAGTTTGGCAGCCGTATTAAATGTAATGAGTGATTGCAAATTGAACTTAACTAAGATTCAATCCTTGCCAAAAATAGAAACGCCTTGGAAATATTCGTTTTTTGTGGATGTTACTTTCGATAAATATGAAGATTATGCTAAAGCAAAATCATTGTTAGAGATTATGGCAGAGTATTTTAAAGTATTAGGAGAATATAAAAATACAAAGCCGTAAGGGGAAATCAAAAGTTGGAAGATAAAAAACCGCAAGAATTTTAAAATAAAAAAATGATTACAACAGCAAAACGTCTGGATATAATTGAAGAATACTATTTTTCATCAAAACTTAGAGAAGTGAGACAACTGGCTTCTGAGGGGAAACCAATCATTAATATGGGAATTGGTAGTCCAGATTTGAAGCCTTCTCAAGAAGTAATTGAAGCGATAGTTTCGGCTATGCAAGATGAAAATGCACATCAATATCAGAGTTATCAAGGATTGCCAGAATTAAGAAAGGGAATGGCTGATTTTTATCAAAATAACTTTGATGTTCAGTTGAATCCGAATACTGAAATTTTGCCTTTGATGGGTTCCAAAGAAGGAATTATGCATATTTCATTGGCTTTTTTGAATGAAGGGGACCAAGTTTTGATTCCAAATCCAGGATATCCAACCTATACTTCGGTGACGAATTTAGTAGGAGCGGTGCCAGTGTATTACGATTTGAAAGAAGTCAGTAATTGGGAACCTGATTTTGAAGCTTTGGAAAAATTGGATTTATCTAAAGTTAAAATTATGTGGATTGGTTATCCACACATGCCAACAGGAGCAAGAGGAAGTTTGCAATTGTTCGAAAAATTAGTAGCTTTTGCCAAAAAACATAACATTTTGTTAGTTAATGACAATCCGTATAGTTTTGTTTTGAATGACAATCCGATGAGCTTGTTACAAGTTGAAGGAGCAAAAGAGGTAGCTTTAGAATTGAATTCTTTGAGTAAAACTTTCAATATGGCAGGTTGGAGAGTTGGAATGGTTTTAGGAAATGCAGCTTGTATTGATGCCGTTTTGAAAGTAAAAAGCAACATGGATAGCGGAATGTTTTATGGAATTCAAAAAGGAGCAATCGCAGCTTTAAAAAGTGAGCAATCTTGGTTTGATTCTATGAATGCCGTTTACCAAAAAAGAAGAATTTTAACGGAGCAATTGGCAGAAAAATTAGGTTGTGAAGTTTACAAAGAAGGAGTTGGATTATTTGTTTGGGCGAAATTGCCAGAAGGAATAACATCTGCGGAAGATTTTATAGATAAAATATTATACGAAAAATCGATTTTCATAACGCCAGGTACAATTTTTGGTAGTAATGGAGAAGGATATATTCGATTTGCACTTTGTGTGAAAGAAGAAAAAGTTCAAGAAGCAATAGATAGATTTTAGCAGATGAATGTACACGTAATAGGAATAGGATTGATAGGAGGTTCAATGGTATTGGACATAAAAGGTCTATATCCTGAAGCTAAAATATATGGAATTGATAGTAATGAAAATCATTTACAGGAAGCCATTGCTTTAGGTGTGATTGATGCTGGGGCTACTTTTGAAGATTTGGCGGAAGCCGATTTTGTAATTGTTTCAGTTCCAGTAGATGTAGCTTTGACAGTTTTGCCAAAAGTTTTGGATGTAATTGGTGAAAAAACAATTGTTTTTGAAGTAGGTTCAACAAAAACACCTATATGTGAAGCAGTTGCAAATCATCCTAAAAGAAGGAATTTTATTGCTACACATCCTATTGCAGGAACAGAGTTTTCAGGACCTTCAGCAGCAATAAAAGGATTGTTTCAAGGAAAAACAAATATTATTTGTGAAGTAGAAAAAACGACTTTCAAATTACAAGAAAAAGCATTGCAGCTTTTTACAGCCATGGGAATGAGAATCCGATATATGGATCCAAAATCACATGACAAGCACATAGCTTATGTTTCGCATTTGTCCCATATTAGTGCTTTCATGCTTGGAAAAACTGTTATTGATAAAGAAAAAGACGAACAGGATATATTTGATATGGCAGGTTCTGGTTTTGAAAGTACTGTTCGTTTGGCCAAAAGTTCACCAGCTATGTGGACGCCAATTTTTAAACAGAACAAAAAACAAGTTGTAAAAACATTAGAAGAATATATTTCTAATTTGTCCAAATTTAAAGAGTTATTAGAGAACGAAGATTACGATGCTATATACAACGAAATGCAAAGTGTGAATAAAATAAAAGAAATATTAAACGGAATAAACATTAAAAAATAATTAGAAAAGATGGAAAACAAGAAAGAAATGAGAAATTGGTTGAATGAATTCAATTTGACTCATCCATTTGTGATTGCAGGACCTTGTAGTGCTGAAACAGAAGAACAAGTATTGAAAATAGCTCATGAGTTGAAAGATTCAGATGTAAGTGTATTTAGAGCAGGAATCTGGAAACCAAGAACACGTCCAGGAGGATTTGAAGGTGTAGGTGAAATTGGATTGAAATGGTTGAAAAAAGCAAAAGCTGAAACAGGATTGCTAATGGGAACGGAAGTTGCTACAGCTGCACACTGTAAATTGGCTTTAGAAAATGATATTGATGTATTATGGGTTGGTGCTCGTACAACTGCAAATCCATTTGCGGTTCAAGAGATTGCTGATACGCTAAAAGGTACAGATAAAATTGTATTGATCAAAAACCCAGTAAATCCAGATATGGCTTTATGGTTAGGTGGTGTGGAACGATTGTATGCTGCTGGAATCAAAAACTTAGGAGTAATTCACAGAGGTTTTTCTACTTACGAAAAAACTAAATACAGAAACATTCCAGAATGGCAAATTGCTATTGAATTGCAAAATAAATTCCCTGATTTACCATTAATCATTGATCCATCTCACATTACAGGAAACCGTGATATGATTCTTGAAGTAACGCAAGAGGCATTAGATTTGAATTATGATGGTATGATTATCGAAACGCATAATGATCCTGATAATGCATGGTCTGACGCTGCTCAACAAGTAACTCCAGATGCTTTGAAACAAATTTTCAAAGATTTGAAAGTTAGAAAAGTAAGTGGTGATACAGCGGATTTTGATCAAAAAATGACAAAATTAAGAGCTAATATCGACGTATTAGACGCTAATTTATTAGAGTTGCTAGGAAAACGTATGAAAGTAGCTGACGAAATAGGTCAAGTTAAAAAAGACGCTAACGTTGCTGTTCTTCAAAACAACCGTTGGAACGAAATTCAGGCAAAAATGGTTGCTGAAGGTGCTAAAAAAGGATTAACAGAAGAATTTATCGTAAAATTATTCAAAGGAATCCACCAAGAAAGTATTGAACACCAAGAGAAAATATTAAACTCTTAATTCTTATTTTTTATAAAATCAATCTCCACAGTTTTCTAATTGTGGGGATTTTTTTGTGTATTATTGCATCATAAAAATAAAACAGTATTAATTTTTACACTAAACTTAATGAAAAAACAATTGTCATTTGCTTCTAAAAATAATTTTAAAGGCATTTTAAGTGTGCTTTTTTTAATGTTTTTCTTTTTGGGAAAAGCTCAAGATAAGCAAATATTTGAATCTCCAAATTTAAAAGAAATCATTAAAACTCATAAAACAGTTGCGATATTACCTTTTAATGCAACCATAAGTTATAGAAAGCAACCAAAAGACTTTGATGCTGCGGCAAATAAAGAAGCAGAACTGAAGTTAGGTACTGATATGCAGACAGGAATGTACACTTTTCTCCTAAGAAAATCTTCTGATTACTCAGTAGAGGTTCAAGATGTTGAAAAAACAAATGCACTTTTGAAAAAGAACGATTTAATAGACAAATTATCTGAAACTTCACCTGAAGAATTAGCTAAACTATTGGGGGTGGATGCAGTAATAAAATGTTCTTATTCTTATCAAAAAACTAAAAGTGAAGGCGGAGCAATAGTGCTTACATTATTAGTAGGTTTTGGAACGGGCAGTGTTGCAACAGGTGCTTTAACAATGCAAATAAATGATGGAAAAGATGGTAGTTTAGTATGGAGATTTTACAAACAAATGGCTGAAGATGTTATGAGTTCTCCTAGTGCGATGATGGAAAGAATGATGAGAAAAGTAGGTAGAAATTTTCCGTATGAAAAAGAATAATTAGTTTGTTAGGAATTCAAAACATTTTAGAATGCATAGTGTTTTTTTGATGTTTCTAAATTCTTTTTTTTAAATAATAATCCTCAAGGCTTCTATCATAAAGTCATGAGGATTTTTTATAAAACAGTATTTTTAAAAAAATTAAACTTTATACCGAAGTGTCAGGATAAACTTGAAACAAAATTTTACCTTTGCAGTATGACAGGACTAGTTTACAAATCTACAGGGAGTTGGTACACCGTAAAATCCGAAAGTGGTGATTTTATTGAGTGTCGTATGAAAGGGAAGTTTAGGATGAAGGGCATCAAAAGCACAAATCCAATAGCTGTGGGCGATGTTGTGGATTATGAATTGGAGGAAACATCAGATGCTATTACTGGAACTATTAATAAAATTCATGATAGAAAGAATTATATTGTTCGAAAATCAGTGAATTTATCACATCAGATGCATATTATTGCTTCAAATATTGATTGCGTTTTTTTGTTAGTTACCATTAATAATCCTCCAACAACTTTTAATTTTATTGATCGATTTCTGGTAACAGCCGAAGCATACGGAATTGAAACTATTTTGGTTTTTAATAAAATAGATACTTTTGATGATGCTACTTTAGATGAACAATTGTATATGCAGCATGTGTATCAAGAAATTGGATATAAATGTCTTCGCGTTTCATCAACTGAAATGAAAGGAGTTGATGCCTTGAAAGAAATGATGGTTGGAAAAGTGAGTATGTTTTCTGGACATTCAGGTGTGGGAAAATCTACTTTAGTAAATGCTATGGAGCCTTCTTTGCATTTAAAAACAAAAACAATTTCCGAAGCAAGTAAGCAAGGACAACACACAACGACTTTTGCTGAAATGTATGATTTGTCTTTTGGTGCTAAAATCATTGATACTCCCGGAATTAAAGGTTTTGGAATTGTTGATATGGAAAAAGAAGAGATAAGTGGCTATTTTCCTGAATTTTTCAAGTTGAAGGACCAATGTAAATTCAACAATTGTTTGCATAAAGATGAGCCACATTGTGCTATAAAAGCAGCATTGGAAAAAGACGAAATTGCTTGGTCGCGCTATAGAAGTTATCTTAAAATCCTAGAAGGCGATGATGAACATTACCGTACGGATATTCATAATGAAGACCGAATAATTAGCGATAAAACAAGAGAGTAATTTATAATTTATAATTATTTTGAAAACTGTAATTCAAAGAGTTTCTTCTGCCTCTGTGACCATTGATAATAAAATTGTAGCTGATATTCAAAAAGGATTACTGGTTTTAGTCGGAATTGAAGATGCTGATGCACAAGAAGATATCAATTGGCTTTGCCCCAAAATAGCAAATCTTCGTATTTTTGGTGATGAAAATGATGTAATGAATTTATCGGTGAAGGATATCAATGGTGAAGTAATTGTTGTTTCTCAATTTACACTTCATGCCTCGACTAAAAAAGGCAATCGACCATCTTATATTAAAGCTTCCAAACCAGAAATTGCTATTCCACTTTATGAGAATTTTGTAAAAACATTAGAAAAGGAACTTGATAAGAAGGTTCAGACTGGTGTTTTTGGTGCTGACATGAAAGTTGAATTAGTCAATGATGGACCAGTAACTATAATAATTGATTCTAAAAACAAAGAATAATGAATTTAAAAAATTCCCAACTAGAAGTAGATACTTGGATTAAAGAACACGGAGTACGTTACTTTAATGAGTTGACTAACATGGCACAACTTACAGAAGAAGTAGGTGAAGTAGCCCGAATTATAGCACGCCGTTACGGAGAACAATCCGAAAAGGAAAGCGATAAAAACAAAGATTTAGGCGAAGAATTAGCTGATGTGGTTTTTGTGGTTTTATGCTTGGCTAACCAAACAGGAATTGATTTACAAGCTGCTTTTGATAAAAAAATGGATCTAAAATCTGTTCGTGATAAAGACCGTCACAAAAACAACGAGAAACTTAAATAATTTATCAGTTATGAATTATGAATTGTGAAGGAGGAGTGGTAAATTGCGTCCCTAAATTATTTGAGTCAAAAGCCCAAGGCTATAACTCATAATTCATAACTGATATTTAAAAACATGAATTTACTGTTACAAACTTCCCAATCTAATTTACAAGCTCAAATTGCAGTTACTGGCTCTAAAAGCGAAACCAACAGACTATTACTTTTGCAAGCTTTGTTTTCTAATATTACGCTTGCAAATACATCTAATTCTGATGATAGCGAAGTAATGCAAAAAGCTTTAAAGGGGAATGAAGAAATAGTGGATATTCATCATGCAGGAACTGCAATGCGTTTTCTTACTGCCTATTTTGCGGTAAATGAAGGTCGAGAAGTTGTTTTGACGGGTTCGTCTAGAATGCAGGAACGTCCTATCAAAATTTTGGTAGAAGCTTTAGAACAATTAGGAGCAAAAATAACCTATGAAAAAGAAGTAGGCTATCCGCCAATTAGAATTAAAGGTCAAAAAATAACAGCTTCGAAAGTTACAATGGCAGCTAATGTAAGTAGCCAATATATTTCTGCATTGTTATTAGTGGCCCCAAAATTAGAGAATGGTTTAGAATTGACTTTAGAAGGAAGTATTACTTCTATTCCTTATATTAAAATGACTTTGGCATTACTAAATGATTTGAATATTCAAACCAGTTTTGAAGGCAATGTTATCAAAGTATATCCAAAGCCAGAAGTTGAGTCAAAAGTAATGACAGTAGAGTCTGATTGGAGTTCAGCATCTTATTTTTTCAGTTTGGTAGCTTTAGCATCACAAGCTTCAGTTTCGTTGACTAGTTATAAAGAAACAAGTTTGCAAGGTGATTCAGCCTTAGTCGAAATCTATGCAGAAATGGGAGTGGAAACTCATTTTGATGGAAATAAAATGACACTAACTAAAAAGGAAAATTTCAATTTTGAGGACGTAAAATTTGATTTAAATAACACGCCAGATATTGCGCAAACTATTGTTGTAACTTGTTTTGGTTTAGGAATTGGTTGCCATTTGACAGGACTTCACACTTTAAAAATTAAAGAAACGGATAGATTGGAAGCTTTATATGTTGAAATGACTAAGTTAGGTGCTACTATACAAGTGACTAACGATAGTTTAACACTAGTTGCTTCAAATCAAATCAATCCTAATATTTCGATCGCTACTTACAACGATCACAGAATGGCGATGGCATTTGCACCATTAGCTTTAAGAGTGCCAATAATCATTGATAATGCGGAAGTAGTTTCTAAATCGTATCCTGATTTCTGGAAAGATTTAGAGCGCTTAGGGTTTGAAACTTCAGAGTTATAACATCATTAAAGAGTAGTGAATTAGCAGGTTTTGAAAATAATCAGCAAAACACTTGACAACGCCTATTTCACAATCGTATATTTGCACCCTAAATAAATAGACTACATGAAATTATCTCATTTTCAATTCAATTTACCAAAAGAACTTCTTGCAGAATACCCAGCTGAAAACAGAGACGAATCTCGTCTTATGGTTATTGACCGTAAAAAACAAACAATAGAACATAAAATGTTCAAAGATGTTATCGATTATTTTGATGATGGAGATGTTTTAATTCTAAATAACACTAAGGTTTTCCCAGCTCGTTTGTACGGAAACAAAGAAAAAACGGGAGCAAGAATCGAAGTTTTTTTGCTTAGAGAATTAAACGCAGAACAAAGACTTTGGGATGTATTAGTTGATCCAGCTCGTAAAATCAGAATTGGTAACAAACTATATTTTGGTGATGACGATTCTTTAGTTGCTGAGGTAATTGATAATACAACTTCTCGTGGAAGAACCTTGCGTTTCCTTTACGATGGTTCTTATGAAGAATTCAGAAACAAATTGACAGAACTTGGTGAAACACCAATTCCAAAATACATCAGTAGAGACGTAACTCCAGAAGATGCGGAACGTTACCAAACGATCTATGCAAAAGAAGAAGGAGCAGTAGCAGCACCAACAGCTGGTCTACATTTCTCAAAACACTTGTTGAAAAAACTAGAAATTAAAGGAATTAAGTTCGCGGAAGTAACACTTCACGTAGGTTTAGGAACTTTTAATCCAGTTGAGGTTGAAGATTTATCGAAACACAAAATGGATTCTGAAGAACTAAAAATAACACAAGAAGCTTGTGATATTGTTAATGATGCAAAATTGAAAAAGAAACGTATTTGTGCAGTAGGAACAACTTCTATGCGTGCAATTGAAAGCTCAGTTTCTTCACAAAGAACTTTAAATCCGTTTGAAGGTTGGACTAATAAATTTGTTTTTCCTCCTCACGATTTTAGTGTAGCTACATGTATGATTACAAATTTCCATACGCCAAAATCAACTTTATTAATGATGATTTCAGCTTTCTGTGGTCATGATTTAATGAAGAGAGCGTATGAAGAAGCTATCAAAGAACAATACAAATTCTATTCATACGGTGATGCTATGTTAATCATCTAATTATATTTGAATAAGCAAAAAAAAAATCTCGCTACTACTAGCGAGATTTTTTTTGCGGTAATTATTAATGAATTATTTCATTTTGTTTCTGTTAACTTTATGAGATTAACAACAAAACACAGTTTTGAGCAAAGACTAATTCAAAATTTTTGTGTTTCCTTAATAGCACTTAATATCTCAGATTTTACCACTATCATTACGAATTAAGTCTGTTAAGTTTTACTGTGTTTTGTTGTTTCCTAAATCTAAATTTAGGATAAATTTTATACCATTTGTAATTTTGGAACTTCAATTTCAGCTAATTCCATTTTATAAAGGTTTAAATAAGTTTGTATTTCTTTCAATTTGTTTTCAAAATAGGAGGTTGATGAAAACAATGTTTGATAATATTCAATTCCTTCCAATAAATTATTTTTGAAAGCATTCAATTTTTTCATTTGTGGCGCTGTAATTTCATCTGCCACTTCTTTAATTTCATTTTTGAAATAATCCACATACATTTTCAATTCTTTTACAAACATATTAGGACGATCTGTAATGGTGAGTACCGAATAATTTCCGTAGATATGTTGCACCATTTCAGACAGTGAAACTTCTTGGTCAAAATAAGCCATATTAGGTCCTGGGCAAATTACAACTCCTTGTGCTTGCCCTTTTATTTTAATGTCGTTTTCTAAATAAGAAGCATTTGCTAAACCAACACAAAGACATGATTTTTCAGTAATGCTGTCTTTTAACTTAGCGTAAGTCTCTGTTGAAACGGAGTCTTTTTTAGTTTCTAGTTCTTCTAATTTTACGTCTTGATATTTTTTAGAAGCTGTACAAATGGCATTACCATCAGCATCTTTATTCAAGGCAAGAAATTTCTTTGGACAAGAACTTCCAGCTTTGTTTTCATGAATTCTTCTTTGTTTCATAATCTCATTAGTTGTGCCTCTTAAAGTATTAAAAGGAACTCCTAAAGGTGAAATATGACTTAAGTATAAATCAGATTCTTTAGCATTAGCTAATAATTTTCGAGTAGCATGATCAACAGAAGTTGCTTCAGGAACTAAAAGAAATGGCGAACCCCAACCCACAGAATCCACTTTATAAGATTCTAATAAAAAGTCGTGCTCTTCAGCAGTTCCTACACCACCTTGAACAGTGATTTTTAAATCTAAAGGCTTTTCTGGAACATGCATTCCTTTTTGCTCTAGCGCTTTTACCATTAAATCATGTGCCGACTCGATTAATTGGTTTTTTTTCTGTTTAAATTCTTCTAAAATTGGACCTAATAAAAAGCCATCGGTGGCAAAAGCATGTCCACCACAATTTAATCCAGATTCGATTCGGTATTCTGAAACCCAAAGTCCTTTTTTAGCTAGAAAATTTCCTTGAATCATTGCAGAACGGAAATCGCTTACTTTTAAAGTTATTTTCTTTTGTAATTTATTGGTTGTGTCAGGATAAAAAACAGGAAAATTTTCGAAATAGCTATACAATCTAGGATTCATTCCTGCCGAAAGTACCACTGAAGATTCTAATGTGCTATTAGCAAAACCTCTAAGAGCTGCATGGGCATCATTGAACGCTACAGGTAATTGTTCTTCTTTTATGAAGTTATCCTTGTCTAATTTAGTCATGATATTGACGTCAATATCACCTGGAGTCAAATGACTTTCTAGATAATTTTTGATATTTTCTTTGAAAGCAATTCCATCTTCAACTAAACTTTGTAATCCTTTTTTAATTTCGGATTTATTAGGCAACATTGCAATATAACTTTCTAATGCTAGTTTGCTTTCTGTTAATTCAGTTTTGAAACTTTCGAATTTTTCTTTTACAATTTTATCGACTAAATTTAAGTACGAAGTAATACGTTCAGCACGATAATCATGCATTTTTTGAGTTATTTCTTGATAAGGAATATCAAATTTTTGATGATAAAAAGTATTCATTTTTTCTATCAATTCATCATCGGCAATCGATATCACAGAAGATATGCCATATTTAGCCACACGAATTGGGCTATCTATCGTATACGCCAATCCCATAACCGGAATGTGGAAAGTATGTATTGGTTTTGTGTTTGTTGTCATGTAAATGAATTCGTTTTAATAAGATGCAAAGGTTAAAATAAACATCCGTTTAAAACCTGATAAATGTCATGACCCATCTATCCTAAGGCAATTTTATTGCAGAATATGTAGTTTTATGCTTTTAGAAAAATGATTTAGTAGGAATTTCTTTTCTTGCATATTGAAATCGGTCTACTAATTTTGGCAAGCAATATCCATCAAGGCCATTTAGTGCTATTACATTTGCTTTGTCAATTTGAAGCCAGCCATCTTTATGTTCTAAATCTTCGTTGAAAAACAGATTCTCAATTGAGGCTATTATGTGGATGGTATTGTTTTCTTTAATGTAATACTCGTTTATGTATTTGCAATATAATTGCACTGGACTTCCTTTTACAAAAGGGACGTCTATATTGTTTTTGTATTCTTCTTCAAGATTTGTTTTGTCAAATTCAGATACTCCAAGATCATAATTTGCAGACGTATGATGGGCATCGGCTATCATGTCAACGGTTATGTGATTCACAGTAAAATAACCAGTTTCTTTTATGTTTTTGTAAGTGTCTCTCGGAACAGTTGTTGGTCTCATAATAAATCCAATAAGAGCTGGATCACTACCTAAATGAGTAACACTACTAAAAATCGCAACATTGGATTTTCCGTCAATTGATTTTGTGGCAATAAGGTTAGCGGATTTATACCCTGTACAGGAATTGATTAGGTTAAGTCTTTCCACTTTTTCCATTTGAGAAATTGTATCTTTTGAAATGTGTTTCATTTTTTTGAATTTTAAACAAAGATATTTATTTTGTTTAATAAAATTATAAATTTATTAAACAAAATAAATGTATGTTTCTTGGAAAGTTTTCTTCGGAAGTATTATCCAAAAAATGAATGGTTTAAATAACTTCTAATTCTTATATATTTGTTAATCAAAATATGATCAAAATGGGAAAAATCAAAAAAGTACTTCTAGTATTATTTTCAATAGTTATTCTTTTGTCTGTAGCATTAATTGCGTATGGTTTTTATTTAAAACCAAAGTATGAAGGCGAAGTTGAACTTAAAAATATTCAGAAGAAGACTACCGTTTATTTTGATGAATTTGGTGTTCCTCATATTTATGCCGACAATTCGAAAGATGCTATGGAAGCTTTGGGATATGTACATGCTCAGGATCGATTGTGGCAAATGGAATTAATGCGCCGAATTGCACCAGGAAGATTATCAGAAATATTTGGTTCGGTTGCTTTAAAAAATGACAAGTTTTTTGCCGGATTGGGTATCGAAGAAGCTTCGGAAAAAGCAATTGCAACTTTGGATAAAAATAGTCCCGGTTATCAATTGACTTTAGCATATTTAGACGGAATCAATCAATATATTGAAGAAGGGAAAACACCTGTCGAATTTCAATTAATTGGTATTAAGAAAGAGAAATTTACGATAAAAGATGTCTACAATATTTTTGGATACATGTCATTTAGTTTTGCGATGGCTCAGAAATCAGATCCCTTATTGACTGATATTCGGAATAAATACGGGATGGCATATTTGAAAGATTTTGGAATTGACGGATCTTTTAATACAACCAGAATTAGAAATGCAAAACAACAACCGCAAGAATATGTAGCTATTGCTAAGTCTATAGCTTCACTTTTAGAGCAATCGCCTATTCCTCCATTTGTAGGAAGTAACAGTTGGGTAATCGCCCCTGAGAAAACTAAAAATGGTAAAGTGATTTTTGCGAACGATCCGCATATTGGATTTTCACAACCAGGAACATGGTATGAAGCGCATTTAGTAACACCTGATTTTGAGTTGTATGGTTCTTACTTAGCCGGAACTCCATTTCCTTTGTTAGGGCATAATAGGGAATATGCTTATGGTTTGACTATGTTCGAAAATGATGATATTGATTTGTATCAAGAGGAAAACGATCCTTCAAATGCTAATAAATACAAAATTCCAACAGGTTTTAAAGAGTACCAGCAGATTCGAAAAATCATAAAGGTTAAAGATACTTCGGATGTAGTTTTAAATCTAAAAGTGAGTCGTCATGGTTCTATTATGAACGATTTGATAGAAGGATTAAATGCAGATAAGCCAGTAGCTCTTTCTTGGATATACACCCAACAACCAATTCAGATTTTAGATGCAGTTTATATTCTTTCGCACTCAAAAAAGATGGGAGATTTTCAGCGTGGAGTTTTGCTTATAGCTGCACCAGGATTGAATGTTATGTATGGTGATGCTAATGGGAATGTAGCTTGGTGGGCAACTGGGAAATTATATAAGCATAATACAGGTGTGAATACAAATTTTATTTTGAATGGATCGAGTGGGGAAGATGATATTAAGGAATATTTAGATTTCTCCAAAAATCCGTCGGCAGTAAATCCAAAATGGAATTATGTTTATTCAGCAAATAATCAACCGGAACCTATAGATGGGTATTTGTATCCAGGCTATTATCTGCCAGAGGACAGAGCAAAAAGAATAGATCAATTATTAGCTCCAAAATCCAATTGGGATAAAGAAGCAGTTGGTAAAATGATTTTTGATAATAGATCATCAGTTGCTACGGATGTGGTTAAAAATTTACTTTCAGAGTTTGATTATAAAACATTTTCAAAAAATGAAAAACAAGCTTTGATGGTTCTAAAATCTTGGAATGGTTCCAATAATTTAGAAGATATAGGTCCTACAATTTATAATAAATGGATTTATTTGTATTTAAAAAACACTTTTGAAGATGAGATGGGAGAGGCTAATTTTAAGCAATTTCTAGGAACACATATCATGAAGCAAATAATAGCTAAACAAATGGCTAATAAAGAATCGCTTTGGTGGGATAATGTTGAAACTAAAAATAAAAAAGAAACAAGGAGTCAAATTCTGGCTATGTCTTTTAAACAAGCAATTCATAGTTTAGAAGATCAACTTGGTAATTCGATTACTACATGGACTTGGAATAAAGTCCATGCGGTAGAACATCAGCATCCTTTGGGTAAAATCGCAATTTTAAAGCCATTTTTTAATGTAGGACCTTTTGAAGTTTCAGGCTCAAACGAAGTGATTAACAACTTGTTTTTTGATTATACTAATGATAGAAGTTATAATGTAAAAGGAGGGCCGTCAACAAGAAGAATTATCGATTTTTCGGATATTGAAAACAGTTGGAGTGTTTTACCAACGGGGCAATCAGGAAATCAAATGAGTGCACATTATAGTGATCAAGCTGTTCTTTATAATTCAGGAAAGTTTAGAAAGATGAAAATGAACAAACAAGAAATTATTAAAACATCTACAAAACTGATTTTTCTTCCGCATTAAATTTCTTGTTTTAGAATTAGTCAAAACACCAGTTAAACTTTCGGTTTTTAAATGCTTTTTTGTGATAATAACTAATTTTACATCGATTTCTTTAGAACAAATAAAAATATTTTATTTCTACTCTTTGTGTCGGTTTATTGTACTATTATTCTAATTAGACTATAAAGTATGTGTTTTTTTCATTAAATAATTAATTTGTTTGTTTTTTTTTGAAACAAATGAGATTGAAAAAAAAAAATGTTTTATTCCTTGAAGAAAATTAACTATAATTAAATTAAAAAAAGTTTTTTTATTTGAACTAAAAATATAAATTTGCTCCACTACAAGTTTATTTAAACATAAAATTAAAATTATTTAAAACTATTAAAATTAAAAAAAATGGCAAACGTTAAAAAAGAAAGCAGTTCAAACGGAGGAGGAATGATTTCAGGAATCATCATTGTAGCATGTATTACAGTTGGATGGGTAATTTGGAATTTCATCATGGGTGCAGGGTCTAATTTTGAAGGCGGAGTAAATACAGGTCACCCACTACCAGGAAACTATTTAGCAATGGTATACAAAGGAGGGCCAATCGTACCAATATTATTAGGATGTTTATTAATGGTAATTGTTTTTTCTTTCGAAAGATATTTTGTTATCTCTAAAGCTTCTGGAAAAGGAAATTTAGATGTTTTCATGAAAAAAGTACAAGGAAGTATCAATGGTGGTCATATTGACGAAGCTATTGAAGCTTGTGACAAACAACAAGGATCAGTTGCAAACGCAATTAAATCAGCTCTTGTAAAATACCAAGACGTGAAAAAAGAAGGTTTTGATAGTGAACAAGCTTCAGAAATGATTCACAAAGAAATCGAAGAGGCAACTTCATTAGAAATGCCAATGTTAGAAAAACACATGACTATTCTTTCTACTTTAGTTTCTTTAGGAACTCTTGCGGGATTATTAGGAACAGTAACAGGTATGATTAAAGCGTTTGGTGCATTAGCATCTTCTGGAACTCCAGATCAAGCGATGCTTGCAAATGGTATCTCTGAAGCACTTATTAATACAGCTACAGGTATCTCTACTTCAGCTTTAGCAATTGTTACTTACAATTTGTTTACTTCTAAAATTGATACATTAACTTACTCTATCGACGAAGCTGGTACAGCGATTGTAAATACTTACAGAAAATACAGAGGAAGTTTAAAATAATTAATAATAGTTTATTATTAGACAGAATCTGTTTTTAAAAATTTGATTCTAAATAGTAAATATTAAAAAAACAATAAATGGCTAAAATTAAAATGTCCAAAAAAGCGGCGTCTATTGATATGACTGCTATGTGTGATGTAGCTTTTCTATTGCTTACTTTCTTTATTTTAACTGCAACTGCTAAAGTACCTGAAGCATTGCCGGTAGATACACCGCAATCAACAAATAGTGCAAAATTACCAACTTCAGATTTGGCTATTATCACTATTGGTAAAGGAAAAGGGGTAGTGTTTTATGATTTAAAAGGGAGAGAAGTTCGAAAAAGAGCTCTTGAATTGATGGGTCAAAAATACGGAGTTACTTTCACGGAAGACGAGTCATCTAAATTTGCGTTAATGGACGATTTTGGTGTTCCTGTGGAAAACCTGAAAAGTATTATTGCAATGAAAGCTGCTGACAGAAGTAAAGCGGATCAGCCAGGTATACCTAAAGATTCTTTAAATAATCAATTGGCAGAATGGATTCAAAATTCACGTATAGCAAATATTGAGCTTAACGATAAAGAATTACAGTTTGCTATCAAAGGAGATGCTAAAGAGCAGTATCCGGCGATTAAGAAAGTGATGGATGTCCTGCAAAATCAAAAAATCAATAACTTTAATTTGGTTACTGGTTTACGATCTAAGAATTTTTAATTAAAAAATATACACTAAAATGGCTGAATTAAATACCGGCGACGGTGGCGGTGGCAAAGGTGGAAAAGTAAGAAGTAAAAAGCAAAATTCAAAAGTAGATTTAACTGCTATGGTGGATTTGGCATTCTTATTGATTACATTCTTTATGCTTACTACTACGTTGTCTAAACCTCAATCCATGGATTTGGCTTTGCCAGATAAAGAAACTGATAAAGATCCTACTAAGAAAGATGTTAAAGTTGATGAGAATCGTACGATGACAATTTTGATGGGTGAAAACAATAAATTAGTTCGTTACGTAGGAATTTTGGCAACTCCTGTTGCAGGAGGCGCTCCTAAAGATTTTGCTTATGGTAAAGAAGGAATTCGTAAAGAATTAATTGCTAGAAAGAAATTAGTTCTTGAATATTCTACTGCAAAAGGAAAACCAAAGAATGGAATCATTGTGATTATCAAACCAGGTAAAAAATCGAACTATCGTAACTTAGTTGATGTATTAGATGAAATGGCAATTGTAGGAGTTGATACTTATGCAATCGTTAATGAAATTACTCCAGAAGAACAAAAATTGTTAGAAGGAAAATAAGAGCAATCTTATGACTCAATAACCTAATAATTATTAAAAATGAAATTAGATATATATAAAAAGCAGTGGCTTGATATCGTATTTGAAGGTCGTAACAAACTTTACGGAGCTTATGAGTTACGAA
>CAUPOP010000002.1:0-112875 GCA_963512955.1 uncultured Flavobacterium sp.
ATCAGAAGAAAATACAAATCCAGTTAAGTACTTATAGAATATGGCGAATACGAAAGAATTAAGTGTTGAGGACAAGTTAAGAGCAATTTACGATTTACAACTTATTGACTCTAGAATTGACGAAATCAGAAACGTAAGAGGAGAACTTCCTTTAGAAGTTGAAGATTTAGAAGATGAAGTTGCTGGCTTAAGCACCCGTTCAGAAAAATTAAAAAGTGATCTCGAAGTAATCGAAGACCTTATCAAGGTAAAGAAAAATGCTATTGATGAGCACAAAGAGGCCATCAAAAAATACACAAAACAGCAAGAAAGTGTTCGTAACAATAGAGAATTTAACTCTTTGACTAAAGAAGTTGAATTTCAAGAATTAGAAATTCAATTGGCTGAAAAGCAAATCAAAGAAATGAAAGCTTCTATGGAACACAAGAAAGAGATTATTGCTAACTCTAAAGAAAAATTAGAAGCAAAATCTTCACACTTGAAACATAAAAAATCTGAATTAGATGCTATCATGGCTGAGACTCAGAAAGAAGAATTATTCTTGTCTGAAAAATCAGCAGAATTTGAAGCTCAAATCGAAGAAAGATTATTAGCAGCTTACAAAAGAATCAGAAGCAGTGTTCGTAATGGTTTAGCAGTTGTATCAATTGAAAGAGGGGCTTCGGCTGGTTCTTTCTTTACAATTCCTCCACAAACACAGGTAGAAATTGCTTCAAGAAAGAAAATCATTACTGATGAACATTCAGGAAGAATATTAGTCGACAGCGCACTGGCCGACGAAGAAAAAGAAAAAATGGAAAATTTGTTTTCTAAATTTTAAGTATATTTAAGCCTCCCTAATCGGAGGCTTTTTTATTATGAAAAACATACTCTTTTTTATATTCACTAAATCTTTAGGATTATACATCAACTCATTAAGTTTTGTATTTCCTAAAAAAGCCTCACGACTTGCCTATGCTTTTTTTAGCGAACCTAGAGTAGGACGATTGTCAAAAAATAAGCTTCCAAAAATTCTACAAGAAGCAGAAACAAATACCTTCGTTCATGAAGATCATAATTTTCAAACCTATATTTGGAAAGGAAGCGAAACAACTGTTTTATTAGTTCATGGCTGGGAAAGCAATGCCTCACGTTGGGAAAATTTTATCCCCTATTTAAAAAAATCGGGCGTTACAATTATTGCCATTGATGGACCAGCTCATGGTTTGTCTAGCGGTAAAGAATTTAGCATTCCAAAATACGCAGAATTTATCCATATTGCTGTCGAAAAGTTCAAACCTCAATTTCTAGTTGGACATTCAATGGGAGGAAAAACCATTTTATATTACCAATCCATTTATCAAAATGATGCTGTAAAAAAAATGGTAATCTTAGGAGCACCGAGTGATTTTAATATTATTTTGAATAATTACATTTCGTTATTAAGTTTAAATCAAAAAATATCTAAAGAATTAGAAGCTCATTATTTAAAAAGTTTCAAGCTCAATTTAGACCATTTTACGGGAAAATTATTTGCTTCAAAAATCAATACAAAAGGGTTAATAGCTCATGATATCGAAGACACAGTTGTTTTGTTTGACGAGGCAAAAAAAATAGCTAGTAGCTGGAAAAATGCTGATTTTATTGAAACTAAAGGCCTCGGACATAGTATGCATGATGATGACTTGTACAAAAAAATTTCATTCTTCTTATTTGAATAGAAATAGAACAATCAAACATTGAAAATCTATGCTTATTCATTATTTTTTCAAATAAGCACATACCCGATTAAACAATTTAGTACTACTTTTGCAACATGGAAGAAAATCTAAAACGTCTCAATAAATTCATTGGTGAAACAGGGTATTGTTCGCGTCGTGAAGCCGATAAAATTATTGAAGAAGGTCGTGTAACTATAAATGGAGTTGTTCCAGAATTAGGAACAAAAGTTTCTCCTGATGACGAAGTACGCATTGATGGCAAGTTAATTCGTGAAAAAACAGAAAAACCCGTTTATCTAGCCTTCAATAAACCTGTAGGAATTGAATGTACCACTAACCTAGAGGTCCGTAATAATATTGTAGATTATATCAACTACCCAAAACGTATCTTCCCAATTGGGAGATTAGACAAAGCCAGTGAAGGGTTAATCTTTATGACTAATGATGGTGATATTGTAAACAAAATACTTAGAGCCAGAAACAATCACGAAAAAGAATATACCGTTACAGTAAACAAACCTATAACGGATCGTTTTATTGAAAGAATGGGAAATGGTGTGCCTATTTTAGATACCGTTACTCGAAAATGCAAAGTCGAACAAATTAGCAAATATATTTTTAAGATAATTTTGACGCAAGGTCTAAATCGTCAAATTCGTAGAATGTGTGAATATTTAGGATATGAAGTTACCGCTTTGAAACGTATCCGAATTATCAATATTTCGCTTGATGTTCCTGTAGGACGTTATCGCGATTTAACCGATGCCGAAATCAAAGAACTAAACCAATTGATTGAACCTTCAAGTAAAACAGAGGAAGCCAGTTTACCCAAAGCAGAAACTCCAAAAAGAAGAACGGAATTTATCAAAAGAGATGATCCTCGATTTAAGAAAAGAGGAGATTATTAAATAAAAAAAAATCCCATCGTACGATGGGATTTTTTTTTATTTTCTAGCACTTCGCATTTTTCGTGCTAAAAGCGTATTTTGTAATAACATGGCAATAGTCATTGGACCAACACCTCCAGGAACTGGTGTTATAAAAGATGATTTTTTACTTACACCATCAAAATCAACATCTCCAGTAATTACATATCCTTTTGGATGTGAAGCGTCTTCTACTCTAGTGATACCAACATCAATTACAACAACACCATCTTTTACCATATCCGCTTTAAGATAATTTGGAACTCCTAATGCCGTAATGATGATATCTGCATTTTTTGTAAACTCTTCAATATTTTTGGTTCTACTGTGAGTTAATGTTACCGTTGAATCACCAGGATATCCTTTGCGACTCATCAAGATACTCATAGGACGACCTACAATATGACTGCGTCCAATAACTACAGTATGTTTCCCCGCAGTTTCTACTTTGTAACGCTCCAATAATTGCATAATTCCAAACGGTGTCGCTGGTAAAAATGTTTCCATTTCTAAAGCCATTTTTCCAAAATTTGTAGGATGAAAACCATCTACATCTTTGTCAGGATCAACTGCCATAAGGATTTTTTGTTCATCAATATGTTTCGGTAATGGCAACTGAACGATATAACCGTCTAAGTTATCATCTTGGTTTAACTCAGCAATCTTTTCAAGTAACTCCGCTTCGGTAATAGTTTCAGGTAAACTTACTAATGTTGATTCGAAGCCAATTTGTTGACAAGAACGAACCTTACTTCCTACATAAGTCAAGCTAGCTCCATTATTACCTACTATTACAGCTGCTAAATGAGGTACTTTTTCCCCATTCTTTTTCATCTGTAGCACTTCGGCTGCGATTTCGTTTTTAATGTCTTCTGATGTTTTTTTACCGTCTAGTAGTTGCATTTCTTCTTGTTTAAATGTTTAAAGTTTAAAGTTTAAGTTTTAAAAACTCAAACAATAACTCTTAAATATTGATAGTATAATGTGTTTCAAATCTGATTTACTGAACACTATTTTTTATCTCATTCCTCCAGGCATACCACCAGGCATTCCTTTCATTCCGCCCATCATTTTCATAAGATTTTTTCCTCCAGGCCCTTGCATCATCTTCATCATTTTGCTCATTTGATCAAACTGCTTCATCAATTGATTTACTTGCTCAATTTTAGTCCCAGAACCTTTTGCAATTCTAGCCTTCCTTTTTACATCAATAATGGCTGGTTTACTTCTTTCTACAGGAGTCATAGAATGAATAATAGCTTCTATATGTTTGAAAGCATCATCTTCAATTTGAACATCTTTCATGGCTTTTGAAGCTCCTGGTATCATTCCAACCAAATCCTTCATGTTACCCATTTTTTTCACTTGTTGAATTTGAGATAAAAAATCATCAAAACCAAATTCGTTTTTCGCGATTTTCTTTTGGATTTTTCTTGCTTCTTCTTCATCAAATTGTTCTTGTGCTCTTTCTACCAAAGACACAACGTCACCCATACCAAGTATACGTTCCGCCATACGAACAGGATAGAACACATCAATAGCTTCCATCTTTTCACCTGTTCCAACAAATTTAATAGGCTTATTAACTACTGATTTAATAGAAATAGCGGCTCCACCTCGAGTATCACCATCTAATTTAGTAAGGATAACTCCATCAAAATTTAATCTATCATTGAATGTTTTAGCAGTATTTACAGCATCTTGACCTGTCATGGCATCAACCACAAATAAAGTCTCTTGAGGTTGAATAGCTTTATGAACACGTTCAATTTCGTTCATCATTTCTTCGTCAACTGCTAAACGACCTGCAGTATCGACAATCACTACATTAAATCCATTTGCTTTTGCATGTTTGATTGCATTTTGAGCAATTTCTACTGGATTTTTATTTTCAGGTTCTGAGTAAACCTCAACTCCTATTGAATCTCCAACTACATATAACTGTTGGATTGCAGCAGGACGGTATATATCACAAGCAACCAAAAGTGGTTTTTTGTTCTTTTTTGTTTGTAAATAATTAGCTAATTTTCCAGAAAAAGTAGTCTTACCAGACCCTTGTAAACCTGACATCAAAATAACAGTCGGTGCTCCTGAAAGATTAATTCCAGCAACATCACCACCCATTAATTCCGTCAATTCATCTTTAACTAACTTTACCAATAATTGTCCTGGTTGAAGTGTTGTTAATACATCTTGACCAATCGCTTTTTCTTTTACTTTGGTAGTAAAATCTTTAGCTATTTTAAAGTTAACATCGGCATCAAGTAAGGCTCTTCTAACTTCTTTTAAAGTTTCAGCAACGTTTACTTCGGTGATTTTTCCGTGTCCTTTTAATATATGAAAGGCTTTATCTAATTTATCGCTTAAATTATCAAACATGTTTTTTTATTTTATTGAAGTGCAAAGATAAACTAATTAGATAATTAGGCAATTAGAAAATTGGATATTTGACACTCATATTACAAGTTTATTTCAACAAAAAACGACTTCTAATAGAAGTCGTTTTTAAGCATAAAATTAATTTTCATTACATTCTCTCTGGAACATTAATCCCTAATAAACCAAATGAAGCAGCAATAGTATCTGCAACTTTTTTAGACAGTTGAACTCTAAATATTTTTTTGTTTAAAATTTCTTCTCCAAGGATAGGCACAGCTTGATAAAACGAGTTGTACTCTTTAACTAAATCATATGTGAAATTTGCCAATAGAGCTGGACTATGATTTTGAGCTGCATTTTGTATAACTTCAGGGAATAATTCAATTTGTTTCAATAACTCTTTTTCTTTTTCGTGAAGCGTCATCTCATCATAGTTCAATAACAGCGCATAATCAAAATTAGCTTTACGAATAATGGATTGAATTCTGGCATAAGTATACTGAATAAACGGCCCCGTATTTCCTGCAAAATCAACAGATTCCTCAGGATTAAAAAGAATACGTTTTTTTGGATCTACTTTAAGAATATAATATTTCAAAGCTCCAAGACCAATAGTATTGTATAAAGTTGATTTTTCTTCAGGAGAATAGCTGTCTAATTTACCTAAATCTTCGGCAATTTTTTGAGCTGTATCGGTCATTTCTTGCATTAAATCATCGGCATCAACAACAGTTCCTTCACGACTTTTCATTTTCCCAGAAGGCAAATCAACCATTCCGTATGACAAGTGATATAAGCTAGAAGCCCAATCAAAACCTAATTTTTTCAGAATTAAAAACAATACTTTAAAGTGGTAATCTTGCTCATTTCCTACTGTATAAACCATTCCTCCTACATCAGGATAATCTTTCACACGCTGAATTGCTGTTCCAATATCCTGAGTCATATAAACGGCAGTTCCATCTGAACGCAATACAATTTTACGATCCAAACCTTCGTCCGTCAAATCAATCCAAACAGAACCATCAGGATCTTTTTCGAAAATACCTTTTTCTAATCCAATTTGAACTACATCTTTACCTAACAAATAAGTGTTGCTTTCATAATAAAAACAGTCAAAATCAACTCCCAAATTTTTATACGTTATTGCAAAACCATCATAAACCCATTGGTTCATCATTTTCCAAAGAGTAATAACAGCTTCATCTCCCGCTTCCCATTTCAAAAGCATTTCTTGGGCTTCTAAAATAATTGGCGCTTGCTTTTTAGCTTCTTCTTCCGATTTTCCTTCTGAAATTAATTGATTTATTTCCTCTTTATAGGCTTTATCAAAAGCTACATAATAATTCCCAACTAGTTTATCGCCTTTTTGACCGGTTGATTCTGGAGTTTGTCCGTTACCAAATTTTTGCCAAGCTAACATTGACTTGCAAATATGAATTCCTCGGTCGTTTATAATTTGGGTTTTATATACTTTCTTTCCGGAAGCTTTTATAATTTCGGCAACGGAATATCCTAATAAATTATTACGAACGTGACCTAAATGCAACGGCTTATTTGTGTTTGGAGAAGAATATTCAACCATAACAGCCTTATCATTTGGGTTAGGTGTAACGAATCCAAAACGGGTATCGTCTTTAATTTTGCTAAAAAAATTAAAATAATAGGTGTCTGAAATAACAATATTAAGAAAACCAGAAACTACATTAAAACGAGCTACTTCAGCTACATTTTCTACTAAATAATTTCCAATTTTATTCCCTAATTCTACAGGATTACTTTTGATAATTTTAAGTAAAGGAAAAATTACCATCGTAGTATCTCCCTCAAATTCCTTGCGTGTAACTTGGAATTCAACTTTATCTATTGTTACATCGAATAATTCGAGAACCGCTTTTTTTATATTAGGAATAAGAATTTCTTGAAGATTCATTTTTTTATTTATTGAGACGGCAAAGATAGTATTTAATTAGAATTTTTTTATTTATAAATACAATTCAAGTGTTGTCACTAAAATGTTTTTTCAAGTCCAAAAATCTAGAATAAAAAAAACATTAAAATTCATGCCTTACAAGTTTTAATACATGTTTGCATCTTGTCCGATATTAGAGCTTTTAGTCTTGAATTATTGCCATATTTAATGTAAATTTGGGTATTAATTTCATTTATGATGAAAAAGATTCTAATTGTTTTATTATTAGCATTTACTGTTAAAAACTATTCGCAAGCAATAACAGTAAATACTACATATACAGTAGATCAATTGATAAATAACATATTGATTAACTCTCCTTGTGTAACAATTAGCAATGTAAATTATAAAACAGGAACATCATTTGGCTCTACAAATGGAATTGGTTATTTTGAAAATACTAATGATAACTTTCCTTTTACAAGTGGAGTAGTCTTGACAACTGGTGACGCTACAAAAACTCCCAGCCCAAATACAGCAATATTAAGCGATGGAAATATCGCTTGGGGTGGTGATACTGATTTAGAATCAAATTTACTTTCTCAATCTGGAATAGCAATTAACTCTGTAAATGCTAGTTTTATAGAATTTGATTTCCAACCAAAAACATCCAATTTCAACTTCTCTTTTTTGTTTGCATCAGAAGAATATGGAACTGCACAATGTAGTTTTTCAGATGCATTTACGTTCCTTTTGAGAGATGTTACAGCGGGAGGTCCAAATCAAAACTTAGCCGTCATTCCGGCTACAAACTTACCCATCTCTGTAGAAACCATTAGAGACGATGCTTATAATACAAACTGCTCTTCGGCAAATCCTGAACTTTTTGGGTCATTTAACGGCACTGGCTTTGGTCCTGCAATCAATTTTAATGGGCAAACTGTTGAAATGGTGGCGTCTGCAACTGGATTAAACACCAGCCATACCTACCATATAAAAATAGTTATTGCAGACGGAAATAACAATGTTGAATACGACTCTGCTATATTCTTAAAAGCAAATAGTTTTAATTTAGGACAAAATGTTCTTGGACCTGACTATTCTATTGAAAACAATACAGCTATCTGCTCAGGAAATTCTCTGCCAGTATTAACAACAGTAGGTCTAGATCCTTTGACTACTACTTTTGTATGGAAAAAAGACGGAGTAGCTTTTTCTCCAGCCGAAACTGGTTCTACATTAGACTTGAATAGTGTAGCTGCTTCAATTGCTCCAGGAAAGCACACTTTTAGCGTCACTTATATTCTTCCAGGTTGTTCAGGAATTACGGATGAAATTACAATAGAAATTTATCCTAAAATTGGTGCTATTGCAAATGTTCCTAATATTTACACCTGCGACATCAGCTCACCAACTTATAGTTTTGATTTAACAAAAAACACTTCCATTATTATGGCGGGATCAAATCCAGCTACTTCCACATCTGGACTTTTAGATGATTTACCTCAAGGCACTATAATTACGTATCATTCATCCGATACAGATGCAAAAAACAATAGCACCCCTTTAAGCAGTCCTCATACTATTTCAAGTTCTGAAAATGGAAAGACAATTTGGGTTCGTATCCAAAGTCCCACATTGCCATGTTATGAAATAAGATCTTTTCAATTATTTATTGTTCCGCCTCCCACAATAATGACAAACCCCAGCGATTTAAAAGTGTGCGCCAGAAATACAACGGAGACACCTCCAAAAGCAAATTTTGACTTAACAGACAACATCAATAAAATTTTAGGGAGTCAAGACCCTTCCTATAATTTAATTAGTTTTCATCCCTCACAAACGGATGCAAATAATAACACCAATAAATTATTCCCAAATTCAAGTAATATCATATTATCCCCAACTAGAACGATATGGGTACGATTAGGAAATAGTTCCGATAGCAGCTGTTTTGCAACTGCATCATTTACCCTTACGGTTATTCCTATACCCGAAGTTGATATTTTAGAAGATGTTTTTGTGTGCGATTATTATATCCTGCCTCCATTATCAAAAGCTGGAGCTGAATATTGGACTGGACCAAATGGCACAGGAATCCAACATTATGCTGGAGATAAAATCGACACTTCAACTACTATTTATGTCTTTAATAAATCATTAGACGGAGGCTGCACAAATGAAGACTCTTTTGATATTACTATTGTAGCTAACTTAGAAAGTGTGGCACCAAAAACGGAAACATATTGTACACAGTATGTACTTCCACCTTTAGGGTATGGAAAATATTTCACAATGAGTGGAGGGACGGATACCCCAGAAAATACCGCAATAGCAGCAGGAACTACATTAACAAGTTCGGGAACCTATTATGTTTGGTTTATTGATACAACAAAAACGCCTTCTTGCAAAATAGAACGCTCTTTTGATATTACGATAATTCCTTTTGAACCGTTACCTAGTTTTGAAGATAAATTTGATTGTAATTCATATACTTTACCTAGCCTAACTTCTGGAGAATACAGAAACGCAGCTTCAGATGGTGGTGATATAATACCACCCGGAACAATAATTTCAAGCACACAAACAATCTACGTTTACAAACAAAGTGGAACTAGCCCACTAAATTGTATTTCTCAAAAACAATTTACTGTTTTTATTGGACTTGGAAGTATTAATCCTCCTGTTGATACGGAATCGTGTTCTTCATATCCTCTTCCTGATTTAGCTTTTGGAGAATATAGAACAGCTTCTGCGGGTGGTGGATCCTTAGTTCCTGATGGTACAGTACTTGATGAAACAACTCAACTTTGGTTTTATATACCTGGACAGACTTGTACAAATGACATATCCTTTACCATAACTATAAAAATCAAACCACTTCCTATATTTGAAAATTCAACTCATTGCGATATTTATTATTTACCAACTATAGCACACACTGGTAATTATTACACTGGTCCATTAGGAACAGGCATATTACGAAAAGTTGGATATCCAATAACCAAAACACAAACTCTTTATTTTTATGACAAAGCCACTTCTGGTCCTTGTTACGTTCAAGCAAAATTTGTAATTACCATTTATAAATCTGCACCTGTTGATGCTAAACCAAGAGAGGTTATTAAATGTGGCTCAAGTTATATATTAGATGATTTAAAAAAAGGAGAGTATTATGAGTTTCCAGGAGGCCCATCTCCTACTAATCCAATCCTTCGACCAGGCACAGTTTTGACATCGTCAAAAACAATCTATGTTTATGCAGCTCCAACTCTTCCTAACTATTGTATATCAGAATACAGCATAGATATAAACATAACTCTAGTCAATAAAATAAGTGATAAATATAGCTGTGACAGTTATACTTTACCACCAATAATAGGTCAAGGTGATTATTATACAGCCTCAGGTGGCCCTCATGGTGGTGGAACTAAAATATCCTTTCCGTACACAACCCCAATAACTACATCTACAACACTATACGTCTATGCCGAAGACAGTAGCAGGGTTAGCTGCAGTGACGAAGACGCTTTTAATATAACCATATATAATTCTCCAATCATAGCACCCATTACACCAATAACCACTTGTACTGGTTATGAATTACCACCATACACTTCACCGGTAAGCCGTTATTTTACAAAATCTGGTGGTCCTGGAAATGGTAATGTAGAGAAATTCCCTAGAGATATAATAACATCATCAACAACTATTTATGCCTATGCCGAAACCGGAACTCCAACAACTAAAATATGTACAGATGAAAAACCAATAAATATAACAATTCTTCCAAAACTAGCTCCAATATTTGATGTACCTCCTATTTGTACTGATTTCATAACAGGCGAAATTACAAATTCAGTAATTATTAGCGGTTATAGCCTTCCTCGATATGCATTTGAGTGGAAAAAAGAAGATGGAACAATTGTAAGCATCTTAGATTATTTATCTACAAATGAAGCTGGAAATTACACCTTAACCGTTACTGATTTATTAATATCGGGATGCGTTTCTGATCCAACACCTTTCACCGTCATCCAATCATCAAAACCAGATTCAGTAAATTTCACAACCAGTGGTTGGTTCACCGATAGTCAAACTATTGTAGTTAATGCGGTACCCAATTTTGGTAACGGAAATAATTTCCTTTATTCGTTAGATTCAAATCCACCTCAAACTAGCAATACGTTTACCAATGTTAGTGCTGGAACTCACGAAATCACAATTAGTGATGCTAATGGCTGCAGTTCTGTTCTAAAAATAACACTAAAAACCATATATGCTCCAAAGTATTTTAGTCCAAATGGTGATGGATTTAATGAAACTTGGAATATAATGGGTCTCGGAGTTCAGGATAATCCTAAACTTTATATTTTTGATCGGTATGGCAAATTTTTAAAACAACTTCAACCAGACGGACCGGGTTGGGACGGAATATATAATGGCCAACCATTGCCTGCATCTGATTATTGGTTTACCTTAACTTATCAAGAAAACGGCATTAGCAAAGAGTATAAATCTCACTTTTCTTTGATTCGATAAAATCTCTATTTTTTTTAAACCATAAAAAAACCGAAGCTAAGAACTTCGGTTTTTTTATAATTATATATTTCGAAACTTAATTTACCATTTTATAACAACGCTACCCCAAGTAAATCCGCTACCAAAAGCTGCTAAAACAACCGTATCACCTGACTTAATTTTACCTTGCTCCCATGCTTCTGTTAAAGCAATTGGAATTGACGCAGCAGTTGTATTTCCATATTTCTGCACATTGTTATACACTTGGTCATCACTTAATCCGAATTTTTTCTGAATGAATTGCGAAATTCTCAAATTCGCTTGGTGTGGAATCAACATATCAATATCTGAAACCTGTAAATTATTTGCATTCAATCCTTCATTGATTACTTCTGTAAAACGGACTACTGCATTTTTGAATACAAATTGTCCATTCATATAAGGAAAATAACTTTCGTCATCTGGGTCATTATCCGCTAAAATATCAGTAACCCAACGCCCTCCCATTCCGGGTGCTTTTACAATTAATTCTTCGGCATGTTGCCCTTCAGAATGTAAATGTGTAGACAAAATACCCTTAGTCAAATCCGTTTCTCTACTTAATACTGCAGCTCCTGCTCCATCACCGAAAATCACTGAAACACCTCTACCACGAGTTGTCATATCTAATCCTGTTGATTGTAATTCAGATCCAATTACCAAAACATTCTTATACATACCTGTTTTGATATATTGATCTGCAACCGATAAAGCATAAACAAACCCAGAGCATTGATTTCTGACATCTAAAGCTCCAACAGTTTTTAAACCTAAATCCCGTTGTACTAAAACTCCAGGACCTGGAAAATAATAATCAGGACTTAATGTAGCAAAAACAACAAAATCAATATCTTCTTTAGCAATTCCGGAACGTTCTATCGCAATTTTAGCTGCTTTAACACCCATTGTAGTTGTGGTGTCTTCGCCTCTAATAATATGCCTACGCTCTTGAATCCCAGTTCGTTCTTGAATCCAGGCATCATTAGTGTCAATGATTTTAGATAAATCGTCATTAGTAACAACATTTGAAGGAACATAAAACCCTAATCCTGAGATTTTTGAATGATACATAATACTACTTATTTTTTAAAATTTGGGGTGTAATTATAAACTTATGCTAAAAATTAAATTTCTAATTTAATGATTTTTTCGATAACTTCATATTTTGACCAAGATAATTAGATTTGTAAGGACAAACTAATTTTTGTTTCAGGCTCCAAATCAGAAGCATTTTCGAAAAATAAAACAGTGTTTTCAAAAACAGATTCTATTAAATAATGCGTCCCTTTAAAATAAGATTGCTTAACTATTACTTTTAAAACTCCATTTTCATTTGCTTTCAATTGATGCGGATAGACTAAAATGGTTTTGTCTTCTTGTTCAGCACTATCTAATTGCGACAATTTCAATTCATTTATTTCACCAAAAAGGGAAGCAACATATTTATCAGAAGGATTTTCAAATAACTCTTTTGGAGCATTTTTAGCCAAAATTTTTCCGTTTTTCATAACAATTGTTTCGTCCGAAAAGGACAAAGCATCCGTACTATCATGTGTGGCAATAATACAGGTTATTTGTTTTTCTTTTAAGTATCGAAATAAATTTCTGCGTAAAGCATTCTTGCGAAAGGTATCGATCTGACTAAACGGTTCGTCTAACAACAGTATTTCTGGTTCTAATGCTAAAACTCTTGCTAATGCAACTCGTTGTTGTTGTCCACCGCTCAAATATTTAGCTTTTACTTTTGCAAATTCAGTCATTTCAACCATTTCCAAAAGTTCCTGAACACGTGCCTTTTTTTTATCTATATAAATATTCGACAAAAATTTACCTACATTTTCTTCTACAGAAATGTACGGCATCAAATCAAAATCCTGAGCTAAATATTTTATGTAATCTTCTCCGGGAATTAAATTGTATTTAGGGCCTAAAATAATCTTATCCTTATAACTAATAACTCCTTTATCTAGATCATATAATCCATAAATTAATTTCAAAAGAGTACTTTTTCCACATCCGCTTTCGCCAATTATAGCAATGTTTTCACCTTTTTTAATAACAAAACTAACATCTTCAATAACAACATTATCTATGTAGGTGAAGGAAATATTTTTTAATTCAAGCATTTCTGATATTTGAGAAATCAAATTTACAATGTTTAATTGAATTTAGAGAACAAAAAAAAGCTGCCTCATTTGAGCAGCTTTTTTTTTAAATTCTAATGGCAAAATTAGTTTTTAACCTCACTTTTTGCATCTTGTATCATTTTTTCATTTGCAGTAATAGCAAATTCCACACGACGATTTTGACTTCTGCCTTCAGCAGTATCATTCGTCGCAATTGGATCCGCAATACCTAAACCTGTTTCACTGAATCTAGAAGAAACTAATCCTTTACTAACTAAATAATTTCTAACAGATGCGGCACGTTCGCCTGAAAGTTTCAAATTATACTCAGCAGAACCAGTGCTATCTGTATATCCATAAATCATAATATTTGTATCCGGATATTCTTGAAAAACAGGAATCAGTTTATCTAAATTCGCTTTGGCTGTTGCAGTCAAAGTCGATTTATTAGTATCAAAACGTACTGCATTTTCATTCAAAACTAATTTAATTCCTTCGCCTACACGAACCACATCAGCACCAGGAAGAACAGCGTCAATTTCTCGGGCTTGTTTGTCCATTTTGTTCCCAATAACACCTCCAACAACACCACCTACGGCACCACCTAAAACTGCACCAAGAGCTCCTTTTCCGCCTTTTCCAAGATTATTTCCTAGAATACCACCTATGATCGCACCACTTACCGCGCCTATTCCTGCGCCTTTTTGAGTGTTATTAGCATTTTTCATAGATTCACAACCCGTGAATATTGATCCAATCAGCATTAATAATGCTATTGCAATTATTGAAATATTTTTCATGTCTTTTTATTTTATTAATTAACTTTTTGAAACTGATATACCACATCGGTCATTTTTCCTCCCACATCAATTCTATCAATCAGCTGAAAAGAAGTAGCTGTTTGATTCGCAACTGCAAGCACATAGCCTTCTCTAACTTTTTTAGCTTTAATATCAGCATCAAGAACTTTCAGTACAAACTGTCCTTCTTTGTTGATAAACCAAGTAATTGGTGAGCTAAATGCTGTACAACTCAGTTTTGTCAACGCCATATTCCCTTTGTTATTATTTGAAATAAAATTCCAAGTACTCCCTTCAAAACAACCAGAATCAGCAATTTGAAATGAATTTACTTTGATGTACTGTGAGCCTGGATAAGTCACAGCGCTTATTACCCAGTTTCCCTTCATGGCCACTTGAGCCTGTCTATCTGTGTTAGTGCCTGTAATGGAGGTCGTTTTACAAGCAAAAAGCATTACAGATAATGCAATTAATAAAATGATTTTTTTCATTTTTAAATAGATTTAGAATTATAATCTTACAAATGTACTACACATAAAAACGATATTGTTTTAAAATTATGATTTTTTATTTTAAAATTAACACTCGCGACAATTTGTCACTTTTAACAGAATTGGTATTCTATTTGAATGGGTTGAAAGCATCAAATTAAACTTAAATTTTTACAACTTATGACAACTGGTAAAATCAATGTTTCAGTAGAAAACATCTTTCCTTTAATCAAGAAATTCTTGTACAGCGATCACGAAATTTTCTTACGTGAGTTGATTTCAAATGGAACAGATGCAACACTAAAATTAAAACATTTAACGAGTATCGGCGAAGCCAAAGTAGAATATGGCAGCCCAATTATTGAAGTAAAAATCGATAAGGATGGTAAAAAATTACACATCATCGATCAAGGTTTAGGGATGACTGCGGATGAAGTGGAAAAATACATCAACCAAGTCGCTTTTTCAGGTGCAGAAGAATTTTTGGATAAATACAAAGATTCTGCTAAAGATTCAGGAATTATAGGTCATTTTGGTCTCGGTTTCTATTCTGCTTTTATGGTTGCTGAAAAAGTAGAAATTATTACTAAATCATTTAAAGATGAACCTGCAGCACACTGGACTTGTGATGGTAGCCCAGAGTTTACTTTGGAACCTGCTGACAAAACTTCTCGTGGAACAGAAATCATTTTACATATTGCAGAAGATTCTTTAGAGTTTTTGGAAGAATTCAAAATCAGAGAACTGTTAAATAAATACAATAAGTTCATGCCGATTCCAATTAAATTTGGAACCAAAAAAGAAACACTTCCTAATCCTGAAGCTTCGGGAGAGGATGCACCAGAAGATGCAAAAACTATAGAAATTGAAGTAGATAATATCATCAACAATCCTAATCCTGCGTGGACGAAACAACCAACAGAATTATCTGATGAAGATTACAAAAAATTTTACCACGAATTGTATCCAATGCAATTTGAGAAGCCTTTATTTCACATTCATTTAAATGTTGACTATCCATTTAATTTAACTGGAATTCTGTACTTCCCAAAATTGGGTTCTGATATGCAAATCCAAAAAGACAAAATTCAATTGTACCAAAATCAGGTCTATGTAACTGATAATGTTGAAGGAATTGTACCTGAATTTTTAACAATGCTAAAAGGGGTGATAGATTCACCAGACATTCCTTTGAATGTTTCTCGTTCTGGCTTACAAGCAGATGGTGCGGTTAAGAAAATTTCAAATTATATTACCCGTAAAGTTGCTGACAAACTAAAAGCATTATTCAACGAAAACCGTGAGGATTTTGAGAAAAAATGGAACGATATTAAAATTGTTCTTGAATACGGAATGCTTTCTGAAGATAAATTCTATGAAAAAGCAGGTGCTTTTGTTTTGTATCCAACGGTTGATGACAAATACTTTACTCTTGAAGAATTAAAAGAAAATCTGAAAGAAAAACAAACGGATAAAGATGGCAAATTAGTCGTTCTTTACGCTGGAAACAAAGAAGCACAGCATTCTTATATTGAAATTGCAAAAGACAAAGGATACGAAGTATTATTACTTGATTCTCCAATTATTTCGCACTTAATACAAAAAATTGAAAGCGATAATAGCGGACTAACTTTTGTTCGTGTAGATTCAGACCATATTGATAATTTAATCAAAAAAGAAGAAGCTACGATTTCAAAATTATCTGAAGAAGAAAAAACAAGCTTAAAAACCGTTTTAGAAACTATTGTACCAAAACAAAACTACTCGATACAACTTGAAGCTATGGACAGTCAGGCAGCTCCTTTCATTATAACGCAACCTGAATTTATGCGTAGAATGAAAGAAATGAGTCAATCTGGTGGTGGCGGAATGTTTGGGATGGGAAATATGCCTGAAATGTATAATTTAGTAGTAAATACTAATTCAGATTTAGCAACAACTATTCTTGCTACAGAAGACAAAACAGCTCAAGAAAGCTTAGTAAAACAAGCCTTAGACTTAGCTAAATTGTCACAGAACTTATTAAAAGGAGAAGCATTAACTGCTTTTGTAAAAAGAAGTTTTGAGATGATTAAATAGTGTAATCGATTAAACGCTTAACCCAAAAGACCTGCGAGTAAAAACTTGCAGGTTTTTTTGTTTAAAAAAATAAAAAAATGAGTAAAGAATGCCGAACTTTGAACTGTTAATTTAAAAAACTACCATGACGCTGCATATTGAAACTCCCGCATTACTTTTCTCAGCTACCTCGTTAATTCTGTTAGCCTACACCAATCGATTTTTGACTGTTGCTACTATTGTTAGAGGGCTAAAAAAAACATATAAGGAGAAAGAAAATAAAATGATTTTATTAGAAATCAAAAACCTAAACCTCCGATTAACGCTTATTCGTTACATGCAAATGGCTGGTGTAATGAGTTTATTTTTATCCGTTTTTACAATGTTATTATTGTTTTTAGATCAACAATTATTTGGCATTTATCTCTTTGGTTTTAGCCTATTATCACTATTAATTTCATTAGGATTGTCGTTTTGGGAAATCAACATATCGGTTGATGCGCTGAGATTACATTTGAGTGATATTGTTGAAAAAGAGACCAAAGTTTAAAATGAAAAAAAACAATATATTAAAGGGAGTTTTTCTAGTAGGACTTGGTGCAACAAGTTATGGTATGTTAGCCACGTTTGTAAAAATGGCTTATAACGAGGGATTTTCAACCGCCGAAATAACTGTTTCTCAATTTGTATTGGGAATCCTTGGAATTAGTCTCATTAATATTTTTCAAAAAGTAAAAAAACAAAATACCGTTGTAAAAGCTTCAGACAAAAATATTTTTCAGCTTCTGCTTGCTGGAACTTCTTTAGGATTAACTAGTGTTTTTTATTATTTAACCGTAAGGTATATTCCGGTTTCAATCGCGATTGTTTTATTGATGCAAACAGTTTGGATTGGAGTTTTATTAGAAATGATTTTAGACAAAAAAATTCCTTCAGCAAAAAAATTATTAGCTGTTTTAATTGTTTTAATTGGAACCATATTAGCCACAAACATTCTAAAAACTACTATTTCATTAGATTGGCGCGGTATTGTATTAGGACTTCTGTCCGCTACTTCTTTTACTATAACTATGTTTACGGCAAATCGAGTAGCAATTCAAATTTCATCTGCTCAACGTAGTTTATTTATGTTACTTGGCGGAGCAATCATAGTTTTTGTTTTTGCTTTAGTTACGCAAACTACCCCTTTCAACTTTGCAATTTTTATGAAATGGGGAATAATTCTTTCTCTTTTTGGAACTATAATTCCGCCACTTTTAATGAATGCTGGATTTCCACATACAGGAATTGGATTAGGCAGTATTGTTTCGGCACTTGAACTTCCAGTGTCTGTATTAATGGCGTATTTTCTTTTGAATGAAACTGTAAATTTACTCCAATGGTTCGGGATCACTTTAATAATCACAGCTATTGTAGTTATGAATTTTAATTTTAAAAAACAGTAACCTTCTGTAAATCAATATTTTTTAATTTATAATTCCCTTTTTTGTACTATTTTTCATAAATTCGTAGTAAATACATTTACTATGAGTTTACCTTTGGATTTATATGTGATGGCTTCGCTTTATTTTTTAGCTGGAATAAACCATTTCAGAAGCCCTCGTCCTTACAAAAAAATCATTCCTCCTTACTTCCCAAATCCAAAACTATTAAATATCATAAGCGGACTTGCAGAAATTAGTTTAGCTGTTTTATTATGCATTCCATTTTATACAAAATATGCCGCTTGGGGAATTATAGCACTTTTGATTGCGGTTTTCCCAGCTCATATCTATATGTTTAGAAATAAAAAAGCAAGTCTTGGATTGCCAAAATGGATTTTAATTTTACGAATGGCATTACAATTTGTGCTCATTTACTGGTCATTTCATTATACACTTTTAAATATGTAATCTTGAACTTCTAATCTAAAAATCTCAATTATGAAAAAATTATTAGCAGAATTTTTCGGAACGTATTGGCTTGTATTTGGTGGTTGTGGCAGTGCTATTTTTGCTGCTGGAATTCCAGATTTAGGAATTGGTTTCGCTGGAGTTTCACTTGCATTTGGTCTAACTGTGTTAACTATGGCGTATGCCGTCGGGCATATTTCTGGAGGACATTTCAATCCTGCCGTTTCTTTTGGATTATGGGCAGGAGGAAGATTTTCAGCCAAAGAATTACTTCCCTACATTATTGCACAATGTATCGGAGCGATTGCAGCAGCAGGAACTTTATATACAATAGCTTCTGGAAAAGCAGGTTTTATTATTGATGCAACAAAAGCTGGGGCGTTTGCGTCTAATGGTTTTGGTGCTTTTTCACCAAATGGATACTCTATACAAGCTGCTTTCTTAGCTGAATTTGTTTTGACATTATTCTTTTTATTAGTAATCCTTGGGGCAACAGATAAATTTGCAAATGGAAAATTTGCAGGAGTAGCAATTGGCTTAGCGCTAACTTTAATCCATTTAATCAGCATTCCTATTACTAACACATCTGTAAATCCAGCGAGATCATTATCACAAGCTTTATTTGTAGGTGGAGAACCTTTATCTCAGGTATGGCTGTTTTGGGTTGCGCCTATTTTAGGAGCAATTGTTGCTGGATTTATTTATAAAAATTTATTGCAAGACCATTCTAATGCTTAAATAATAAGCATTTAATTTATCTTAAAGAGAAAAATAGAATTTCAAAGTTTTATTTTTCTCTTTATTTTTACATCATGAATCCACTTTTCCAACCAGAACCAATTGTACTCGATTTGCCAGATGCAGAAATTATTTACTATCCAAATTTTATGGATACAATGGAAGCAGATGCTATTTTTTCTGACTTGAAAAACACTATTCCGTGGCAACAAGATGAAATCAGAGTTTTCGGCAAGGTTCATCAACAACCCAGGCTAACCGCTTTGTATGGAAATAAAGACAAAACATATTCCTATTCTAATATTAAAATGTCACCAAATCCTTGGATTCCAATTTTAGAAAAAATTAAACTTGAAATCGAAAAAGTTTGTCCAACAGAATTTACGACGGTCTTACTAAACTATTATCGAGATGGAAAAGACAGTAATGGCTGGCACGCAGATGATGAAAAAGAATTAGGCATAAATCCAATTATAGCTTCAATGAGTTTTGGTGCCCCACGAAGTTTTCAATTAAAACACAATTCGAATATAGTAATTAAAAAAAATATTCTTTTAGAACATGGTAGTTTACTAATAATGAAAGGAACTACACAACACTATTGGAAACATCAAATTCCAAAAACAGCTAAACTAATAGGCCCGAGAATTAATCTCACTTTTCGTATTATCAAATAAGCTTTACAAACCTAAAAAATTATTAAATTTGGAATAAATACATCATATATGAATGAAATTATTTCTTATTTTTCGTCAATTCCTTCCTCACATAGAAGTTTAATTTTAGTGGCTGGCATTACCCTTTTTTGGCTTATAGAAAATGCCTTTCCTCTTTTTAAATTTAATTATAAAAAATGGCACCATGCAGGAATTAACTTTTTCCTCACTTTTACAACTATAATAGTCAACTTCTGTCTGGCTTTTATTTTATTAAAAACAGCTAATTGGAGTACTACAAATCATTTTGGCGTTTTACAATGGCTCCCAAAAATGCCAAATTGGCTTTATTTGATTATTGGATTAGCACTATTAGACTTAATAGGCGCTTATTTAGTTCATTTGATAGAACACAAAATAAAATTTTTATGGTCTTTTCACTTGATTCACCATAGTGATACTTGGATCGATACTACAACTGCTAACAGACATCATCCTGGCGAAAGTGTAATCCGATTTGTATTTACAACTTTGGGAGTTTTAATAGTAGGAAGTCCAATGTGGATGGTTTTTTTGTATCAAACTTTATCAGTTATTGCCACTCAATTTAACCATGCAAACCTATCAATTCCAAAAAAATTAGATGTTTTTTTGAGCTATATTATAGTTTCGCCTGACATGCATAAAGTGCATCACCACTATGTTTTACCATATACAGATAGCAATTATGGAAATATTTTTTCTGTTTGGGATCGTTTATTTGGAACTTTTAAGACGATGCCAAGAGAAGAAATAATTTACGGAATAGACACACATAGGAAACCTGAAGAACACAATCAATTAAAAAACTTATTAAAAATACCATTTCAAAAATAGTATCTCAACTCAAACAACTAAAAATCAATAAAAAAATTTCTCTTTTGAGAAAAAGTAATAATTTTTTTTATTAATATTGGTATATATTAAAAAACCAAATTTACTAATTGTTAACACCTTATTTGAATTAATTTTCACGTGATGAAAAAGAGTAACCGCAAAGAATTAAACTGGGAAGAAACAGAGAAACTCGTTACATTGGCCCTAGAAGAAAGAAATCCTTTTGAAATTATCAAAAAAGAATTTGGTTTAGCCGAAAAAGAAGTTTTAGAAATAATGAAAAAGAAGATGCCGGCAGAAAAATTTGAAATGTGGAAAAAGAAAGCTACAGCAAACAAACCAAAACCAAAACCTCTTAAAATTGACGATTTTGATGAAGATTTAGATGGCAAATATTATATAAAAAACAAACTAGATTAACATAATAAACTCCTGAATATCAGGAGTTTTTTTTTATTACTTACATTTATAATAAATTTAAATATAAAGACAAACCTTTACAAAACAATCTAATTGTAACATTTTAATACATTTAGTGACAAATAGACAAAAATAAATAAACATGAAAAGAATATTTTTAACCCTTGCAGTTACCTCTATTTTATGGAGTTGTAAAACTATAGCGCCATCCTCTTCTACTGCATTAAAACAAGAAGTAGAAGTTAATATCAACCTTAATGATGTCAAAAATGATAAAGTTTTGGTTACAATAAACGCTCCTAAATTCAGCACTGAAGAAATTACTTATAGCATTCCAAAAATGGTTCCAGGAACCTATACTGACGATGATTACGGAAGATATATTGATGATTTAAAAGCATTTGACTCAAAAGGAAATCTCTTAATTGTAAAAAAATTAGACACAAACTCTTGGTCTATAACAAATGCTAAAAACTTAAAAACAATTACTTATTTGGTTAATGACACTTACGATACTGAAAAAGGAAAAGGTTTTGGTAAAGAAGATATCTTTTCACCTGCAGGAACTAATATTGATGCAGGAACTAATTTCATGATAAACATGCATGGATTTGTGGGGTATTTTCAAGATAAAAAAGACCTACCATATAAAGTTACCATAGCGCATCCAGAAACTCTTTGGGGTGCTACTTCAATGATTGATCAAGACGCAACTAACACTAGTGATGTTTTTATAACTCCAAGATATGCCGAATTAGTTGAAAATCCTGTTATGTATTCAAAACCAGACTACACTACATTCACGGTTGACGGAATGGACATTTTAATTGGTGTTTATTCCCCAACTGGTAAAGTCACTGCTGAAAGTATCACGCCAGATATGAAAACAATGATGACGGCTCAAAAAACTTTTTTAGGCAAAATTAATTCTACAAAAAAATACAGTGTTTTATTGTATTTATCTACTATGAAAGATACTGACGCTAAAGGATTTGGTGCGTTAGAACATCCAACTGTAACAACCGTAGTTTTGCCAGAAATGTTACCTAAAGATGAATTGGTAAAATCAATGAAAGATGTTGTTTCGCATGAGTTTTTCCATATTGTAACACCGCTCACAATCCATTCACAAGAAATTCAAAATTTTGATTATAATGCTCCAAAAATGTCAGAGCATTTATGGATGTACGAAGGTGTAACAGAATATTTTGCCAATCTTTTTCAAATTAACCAAGGATTAATTGACGAAAAGGAATTCTACAGTCGCATTTCAGAAAAAATTGACCATGCTAACAAAATGAATGATACTATGCCGTTCACAACAATGAGCGCAAATGTATTGACGGAACCTTATAAAGATCAATATCTAAATGTTTATGAAAAAGGAGCTCTTATCGGTATGTGTATTGACATCATTATTAGAGAAAAAAGCAATGGCGAAAGAGGTATTCTAGATTTAATGCACAAATTATCTGCTGAATATGGTGTATCAAAAGCTTTCAATGACAACGAACTTTTTGCGAAAATTACCTCTTTAACGTATCCTGAAGTTGGCGAATTTTTGACCAAATATGTTTCTGGCTCAACTCCTATTCCTTATAATGAATATCTAGCAAAGGTAGGTGTTACTAAATCAACTGAAAAAGTAGCTGGTAATGTTTTCTTGAAAGGACAATCGCCATATATATCAGTGAATCATCAAACTAAAGAAATCATTGTACAGCCTAATATAACGTTAATAGATTTTTATAAAAACATAGATTTAAGAGGTGGTGACATTATCATTTCAATAAATGAAAAACCATATTCTCTAGACAACATTTACGATATGATTTCCGATAGTAAAAGTTGGAAAGAAAATGATGCCATTTCAGTCAAAATAAAACGTGATGGTAAAGAAATGACTTTAAAAGGAAAAGTAAAACTACCATATGAAGATACAGATAGTCTTGAAGCTACAGACAAATCTAAAAGCAACTTAAAAAATTCTTGGTTAAAAGGATAAAACTTTCAAACCAATTTAGAAAATCCCAATTTAGAAATAGATTGGGATTTTTTTTTAAATTCCATTAAATGAAATCCAATCATTTGAACAATTTTCTTTATTTTGCAACAAAATATAAAACACAAATGAAAAAAACAATTATTGCATTCGCTGCTGTTGCCCTTTTGGCATCATGTAACGATAAGGATTCAAAAACAAATTTGCACATTACTGGAAATATAAAAGGATTAAAAAAAGGAACATTATATATTCAAAGAGTCGTTGACACTTCGCTAGTTGCTTTAGATACTATACTTATAGATGGAAGCTCAAAATTTCAAAGTGATTTAGAATTAAAATCTCCTGAAATGCTGTATTTATTTTTAGATAGAGGTGTAAGTAATTCCCTTGACAACAACATATTATTTTTTGCTGAACCAGGTGACATTAACATCGAAACTAGTTTAGATTCCTATATTGGAGATGCTAAAATTACAGGCTCTAAAAATCAAGATTTATATGAAGAATACAAAAAAATAAATTCTCGATTTAAAGATGAAAATCTAACTTTGATTGAACAACAATTCAAAGCAATTAAGAGCAAAAATCAAAAAGCAATTGATAGTTTAAATCTTAAACAAGAAACAAATACAAAGAGAAAGTATTTATATGCAACTAATTTTGCTATCAATAATAGAAATTATGAAGTTTCTCCTTATATTGCGCTGTCTGATATTTATGATATCAACATCAAATTTCTAGATACAATCCAGAAATCAATGTCTCCAAAAGTTGCAAAATCGTTGTATGGAAAGAAATTAACTCAATACGTTACCGATATTAAAAACCAGAAATAAACCAAACCATTATTAAACCCGAGAAAACCGTATTGTTGAAATACGGTTTTTTTATGCTTGCAAAAAAGCAACTAGTTATTCCATTTAATTGTCACTATTAAAAATCGGATAAGCTATTTAATGAATTAGATTCCGAATAAAAACAAAAAACCACCTAATAAATTAGGTGGTTTTATAAAAGAGCCGGCGGAGGGACTCGAACCCACGACCTGCTGATTACAAATCAGCTGCTCTAGCCAACTGAGCTACGCTGGCGACGTATTACGGGTGCAAATATAAGCCTGAATTTTAATTTTCCAAAATAAAATCAAACTTTTTTTGCTATTTTTTTGCTTACAATTCGTTGATTTTAGCAATCAATTGATTTGCAGTTTGTTCCAATTCAACATTGATTTGTTTGAAGTGTGCTTTTTTATTTTCAACATTTTTTGCGTTTACTTTTGTAATTAAAGCATCAAAAGCTGCAATAGCTTCGTCAATCAAAGCGTTAGTTTCTGTAGTTGGTTTTCCTGAAGTTGAAATTTCAAACAAGTAAACTGCTTCAATAATATCTCCTAAAACGTAGTTGATGTCTTTTTTTAAATTCTTAACGTTTGCCATTTTTTTTTAATTTTAATTTGCGTTTGCAAAAGTACACATAATCTTTCTATTACTAGCTATGAAATCTAAATTTCTAAAATTGAAGCTTTTCCATTGAAAAAATTTCTTAATGCCCTAATCCTTACGTTTTTTAAAAACTAAAAATCAAGATTCTTATTTAGCTAATTCTTTTATTACTTCAAGTGCCTTAGAAATATGTTTAGTAGCCATCAAACTACTATTGAAAATTAGCTTAATAATTCCATTTTTATCAACTACATAAGTCACTCTTCCTGGCATCAAACCTAACAAACCTGAAGGAACACCAAAAAGATTTATAATTTTTTTATCTTCATCTGATAATAGGATAAAAGGAAGTTTATATTGTTTTGCAAATTTCTGATGCGAAACAACACTATCACTGCTTATTCCTATAATTTCAGCACCTAAATCCTTAAAGTCTTCAAATCGATCTCTAAAGCTACAAGCTTCTGCTGTACAGCCTGGTGTATTATCTTTAGGATAAAAATAAATAACCAAGGGCTTTTTACCTACAAATTCCTGGCTATCAAAATCATTTCCATCTGCATCTTTAGCTTTAAATACCGGGAGCTTATCACCTACTTTCAGTGCCATTACTGTCCTCTGTAGGTTACAAAATTACGTGGAGTTTCATAAAGAACCACTTCTAGTTCTAATTCTGGCTTGATTCTTTTTCTGATTTTATTCCAAATCACTACAACAATATTCTCCGCTGTTGGATTCAAATCTTGAAATTCAATCACATCTAGATTAAGATTTTTATGATCAAAAGGGTTTTCAACTTCTTCTTTGATGATATCTGTCAAAAACTTTACATCCATAACATATCCAGTTTCAGGATCAATTTCGCCAGTAACACTTACTGTTAATTCATAATTATGGCCATGAAAATTAGGATTATTGCACTTGCCAAAAACCGCATCATTTTTTTCAAAAGTCCAATCCTTTCGATACAACCGGTGTGCAGCATTAAAATGAGCTTTTCTAGATATTGTAACTTTCATACTAATTATTAAATTTTATGGTCTTCCAAGTAATGATAAAATTCGTCAAAAATAATTTTAAACCAAACGGTGTATATTTCAGGATGAATCTCTATGTCCGTTTTAACATCCTCAATTAACATCCATTTCCAATCTTCAACTTCTTCGCTATTTATAACTGGAGCTTCATCATAATAACCAATCATAACGTGATCAAGTTCATGTTCCGTCAATCCATTATCAAAAGGCGCTTTATAAATAAAATGAAACAACTCTTTGAGTTCTGTTTTAAAACCCATCTCCTCAAATAATCTTCTGTTTCCAGCCTGAATATTTGACTCTCCTTCTCTTTGATGACTACAACAAGTATTAGTCCACAATAAAGGAGAATGGTATTTTTGATGGGCACGTTGCTGCAGCATAATTTCATTTTTATTATTCAAAATAAAAACCGAAAATGCGCGATGCAAAACCGCTTTTTCATGTGCTTCGAGCTTTGGCATTAAGCCTATTTGCTCATCATTTGTGTCAACTAATATTACGTTTTCTTCTAACATATTCCTTTATTACACGTCAAAAATACGAAAAAAGAAATGGTATAAATAGCATTTCTGAATTTGTGAAAAGTTTAACGAGTGTTGAATATGCGAATGTTATAATTTTATGTTTTAGTAATTAACTTTATAATTTAAGTTAAACAAGCCTGAGAATATTATTTTTAAAACATGTTTTTAAAATTCAAATAAAGAAATCATGAAAACAAAAAAGCAATTTCTGAGTATTATATTGATACTATCAGCATTCATTTTTACAAGTTGTGGACAAACTACCAGCATGAAAAACATTCCAATTATGAAAAATACTATAAATAAACCCGAAAATCCTTATTATTCTAATACTGATACTACCAAACTCCATTTAACTGATGCCGAATGGAAAAAAGTATTACCCGAAGATGTTTATGAAGTAACCCGACACGCTGACACCGAAAGACCTTTTACAGGGAAATATTGGAACACAGACGAAAAAGGAACATACTATTGCGCAGCCTGTGGAAATAAACTATTCCGTTCTGGAGCTAAATTTGCAAGTAGTTGCGGTTGGCCTAGTTTTTTTGAACAAGACAATAAAAATAGTGTGATTTATAAAAATGATTATTCGCTAGGAATGGAACGAATTGAAGCACTTTGCGGCAGATGTAACGGTCATTTAGGACATTTATTTGATGACGGACCCGCACCAACAGGCAAAAGATACTGCATGAATTCAATTGCGCTTGACTTTATCCCTGACACTAAATAACATGAAAACTATATTAGCTATTTGCCTGTTGTTATCCCTTAGCGTTTTTGGACAGAACAGCAACAATACAAAAAACACTAAAAAATCAAAGTTCGAAACAATTACACTTGCAGGAGGTTGTTATTGGTGTGTAGAAGCTGTTTACGAAAATTTAATAGGTGTACAATCAGCAATATCAGGTTATGCAGGCGGCCAAATTCCAAATCCCACTTACGAAGCCGTTTCTACTGGAAGAACCGGATATGCAGAATCTGTTCAAATTACCTATGACAAAACGGTAACAAATCTAGATGAAATTTTCAAAGTATTTTTTACCGTTCATGATCCTACAACCCTAAACCGTCAGGGCGCAGATGAAGGAACTCAATATCGTTCCGCTATTTTTTATAAAAATGAAGAACAAAAGAAAGCAGCTCAAGACATTATCAATGCTTTAAATAAAGCAAAAGTATATAACCGTTCTATTGTTACAACATTAGAACCATTAACACAATTCTACAAAGCGGAAACGTATCATCAAAATTATTATGAAAACAATAAAAACCAACCTTATTGCGAAATGGTAATTCAACCAAAAATAAAAAAATTTGAGAAACTATTTAAAAGCCATTTAAAAAGAGAATAATAGTATATTTACTATATATTAATTTCGACAAATAAATTCCAGATGAAACTCATTCCCTTTGCTTTATTCTTTTTTGCTTTAAATTTCAATGTTCTTAAAGCTCAGGAATCGAAACCTTCATGGGCGCTTCTGAATTTTGTAAAAGTTGACAGTATTAATCCCATATTATCACCTGATAAAAAACAAACATTTTTATGTCCTGTTAGCAAAAAAGAGGTGCAATGGGAAGAGCGCAATGTACTAAACCCATCTGCTATTGTAAAAGATGGTAAAGTCTATTTAATTTACCGAGCTCAAGACAACCAAATGACATCCCGCTTAGGATTAGCGGTCAGCAATGATGGTTTACATTTTAAAAAAGAGGCAGAACCTATATTTTTTCCTGATAATGACGCCATGAATTCGTATGAATGGAAAGGAGGAGTAGAAGATCCTCGAGTAATTGAATGTCCTGATGGAACTTATATTATGACCTACACTTCGTATGATGGGAAAATTGCACGCCTTTGTTTCGCTACTTCCAAAGATTTGAAAAATTGGACAAAACAAGGATTAGTTCTAAAAGATGAAAAATACAAAGATCTTTGGGCAAAATCTGGAGCTATTGTAGGAGAAAGAAAAGGAAATAAAATTATTGCCACAAAAATCAATAATAAATATTGGATGTATTTTGGTGATACGGATTTATTTATGGCATATTCAGAAGATTTAATTCATTGGCAAGTTGCTATCAATGAAGAAAGCCAAAAAATGATTACCGTTCTTCATCCAAGAATGGGGTATTTTGATAGTAGATTAGTAGAACCTGGTCCTTTTGCTCTTTTACAAAAAGAGGGAATTGTTTTGATTTATAATGGAAGTAATGCGACTAACTACAATGATACTAAATTACCAAAATTCACTTATGCAGCAGGACAAGCCTTATTTAACAAAGACCAACCTTATAAATTAATTGATCGTACACAAAATCACTTTATCTATCCAGACAAACCATATGAAAAAATGGGCGAAGTAAACGAAGTTTGTTTTGTAGAAGGATTGGTTTTCTTTAAAAATAAATGGTTTTTATATTACGGAACGGCTGATTCAAAAATTGCAGTAGCAGTAAAAAAGCAATAGTTTATAGATGATGTAAACTTTCTGAAATTTTCAAAGCACATTTTTCGCCATCAATTGCCGCAGAAATAATTCCACCAGCATAACCAGCTCCTTCACCACAAGGATACAATCCTTTTATTTGTAGGTGTTCTAAAGTTTCGCTATCTCTTGGAATTCTTACTGGCGATGAAGTTCTACTTTCTGGTGCATGAAGGACAGCCTCATTTGTCAAATATCCTTTCATTGATTTACCAAATTCAGAAAACCCTTCTCGTAATATTTGGGTTAAAAAACCAGGAAAAACTTTTCCCATTTCCACAGATGTAGTGCCTGGAACATAGGAAGTTTTAGGAATTTCTGAAGATACTTTATTTTGTGTAAAATCGACCATTCGTTGTGCCGGTACTTTTTGAGATTCCCCGGCTAAATGCCATGCTTTTTGCTCTATACTTCTTTGAAACTCCATTCCGGCCAAAGCTCCGTATTTAGCAAAAGGTTTGAAATCTTCCAGTTTTAATTCCACTACAATTCCAGAATTAGCCGTAGCTTGATCTCTTTTTGAAGGCGACCAACCATTAGTTACCACTTCTCCGGGACTTGTAGCACATGGAGCTATAACACCTCCTGGACACATACAAAAAGAATACATTCCCCTTCCCCCTACTTGCTTCACAATCGAATATGGAGCTGGTGGCAAATAATCGCCTCGATAGTCACAACTGTATTGAATACTATCAATCAACGATTGTGGATGCTCAGCTCTAACTCCTAAAGCAAAAGGTTTTGCTTCTATAAAAACTTTTTTTCTATCTAATAATTCAAAAATATCACGAGCAGAATGTCCTGTAGCTAAAATGAGTTTGTTAGCCAGAATTGTATCTCGGTTTTGAGTTACAATACCTTGTACTTCGTTGTTTTTTATCAAAATATCGGTTACCCTTTTTTCAAACAAAACCTGACCACCACATTCAATTATTTTCTCTCTAATATCTTGAATAATTTGGGGTAATTTATTAGTTCCAATGTGTGGATGTGCATCCACCAAAATATCTGGAGAAGCACCATAAGCCACCAAAAGTTCTAAAATTCTAGTTACATCTCCACGCTTTTTTGATCGAGTATATAACTTCCCATCTGAATAAGTTCCTGCACCTCCTTCACCAAAACAATAATTAGAATCTTCATTGACAATATGATCAACATTAATAGCTTTCAAATCACGTCTACGTCCGCGAACATCTTTTCCACGCTCCAAAACTATAGGTTTCAATCCCAATTCAATTAATTGCAAAGCTGCAAAAAGCCCCGCTGGTCCAGCACCAATAACAAGTACTTCTTGGGCAGAAGACACATTTTTATAATCCGGAAGTTGAATTTCATGCTCCTGAACTTTTTCTCCTACCAAATAAATCATCACTTTCAAATTGATTTTAATCGTTTTTTGACGCGCATCAATAGAACGTTTCAAGACAGAAACATGTTGGATTTCTTTCGAGCTAACTTTGATTTGTTTGGATAAATATTCCTTTAATAATTGCTCATTTGCAGCTATTTCGGGAGTAACTTGTAATAGGAGTTCTTTTGGCATTGTATGATTTTTATATGCAGATTTAGTCAATCGTTAATTCAAAAAACAAAATCATGATGCAAAAATAACATTTTTGAAGCGGAATTAGTTACACAACATAAAATCGATTTTGATTTTTTCAAAGAACTTGTTTTCTAATTAGACTTTGTACCTTTGTCCTTTAAATTGAAAAGCTAAAAAATGTCTAGAAAAATAAAACTAATATGGGATTTTAGAGGGCCAGCTGCCGCAAAGACTGCAGAACATCATGAAATCCATCTAAAAGAATATATTGCAATCGAAAAACTACCTTTGAACATTACTGGTTTTGAAATACTAGGCGAAATGCAAGCGATAGCTTTTATGGTTGTAACGGATGAAAATATGATTGCCGTACGAGATGCTTTAAAACCGCATCGTGGCGAATTATTTGAATCATAAAAAAAGGTTTAAAAGCAAATAAATTACTTTTAAACCTTCTCATTTAATTATTTCTAGATTTTACAATATTTTAATTTGCTACTTCGCTAATAAATTTTATTCGCATCAAGCGCAATTCATCAATATCATATTCTCCATCAAATTCCTTGAGTGCATCTTCAATTTTATCCGATTCAGATTCCATAAAATAATCATGAATTTCTTCTTGTTGGTCATCATCTAAAAGTTCATCTATCCAATATTTGATATTCAATTTTGTTCCAGAATAAACAATTTGTTCCATTTCTTTAATCAAATCATCCATCTTCATTCCTTTTGCAGAAGCAATATCATCCAAGGACAATTTTCTATCAATATTTTGAATAATGTATAATTTATTGGCTGAATTTACCCCTGTAGATTTCACAACTAAATCATCTGGGCGAATGATGTCATTATCTTCGACATAACGACTAATAAGCGCGACGAATTCAGTACCATATTTTTTTGCTTTTCCTTCGCCAACACCATGTATGTTAATCAATTCCTCTTGAGAAATAGGATATTTCAAGGCCATATCCTCAAGTGATGGATCCTGAAAAACAACAAATGGAGGAACCCCTAATTTTTTAGCTACTTTTTTACGCAATTCACGCAACATTCCCATCAAAACCTCATCGGCAGTTCCTGATGATTTTGATGCAGTTACTATTGCTTCATCTTCTGATTCATTATATTCATGATCTTCAGACATCATAAAAGAACTTGGTTTTTTGATAAAATCCAATCCTTTTTTCGTGATTTTTACGATTCCATAGGTTTCAATATCTTTTGTCAAAAATCCAGCAACTAATACTTGGCGAAGTAATGCCATCCAATATTTTTCATCATGATCAGAACCACATCCAAAAAAGGATTGAGAATCAGTTCTATGTGCTTTTATAACTGCATTGACTCTACCAATTAGCGTAAAGACAACTTCTTTTGATTTATACAAATGTTTCGTGTCTCTAACAACTTCCAAAAGTTTAACCACTTGATCTTTGGCTTCCACTTTGGTTTTTGGATTACGAACATTATCATCCATATCCGCCCCTTCTCCTGTTTCACTATCAAATTCTTCACCGAAATAATGCAGTAAAAATTTCCGCCTAGACATTGAAGTTTCAGCATAAGCTACAACTTCTTGTAACAAAGCAAAACCAATTTCTTGTTCAGCAACTGGCTTCCCAGACATAAATTTTTCTAATTTTTCAACATCTTTATAAGAATAGTAAGCTAGACAATGACCTTCACCACCATCTCGACCAGCACGCCCCGTTTCTTGATAATAACTTTCTAATGATTTAGGAATATCATGGTGTATTACAAAGCGAACATCTGGTTTATCGATACCCATTCCAAAAGCAATTGTTGCTACTACCACATCCACATCTTCCATCAGAAACATATCTTGATGTTTTGCACGTGTTTTTGCATCTAAACCAGCATGATATGGAACGGCACTAATGCCATTAACTTGTAAAACTTCGGCAATAGCTTCTACTTTCTTACGGCTCAAACAATATATAATACCAGATTTGCCTTTATGTTGTTTTATAAAACGAATAATATCTGATTCGATATTCTTGGTTTTAGTTCGTACTTCATAATACAAATTAGGTCTATTGAAAGAAGCTTTAAAAGTAGTTGCGTCAGACATATCTAAATTTTTCAGAATATCTTCTTGCACTTTTGGAGTTGCGGTTGCGGTTAGACCAATAATAGGAACATCACCTAACTGCTTAATAATATGTTTTAAGTTTCGGTATTCAGGTCTAAAATCATGTCCCCACTCTGAGATACAGTGGGCTTCATCTATCGCTACAAACGAAATAGGCACGGATTGAAGAAATTGAACATATTCATCTTTTGTTAAAGATTCAGGGGCAACGTATAATAATTTAGTCAATCCAGAAGTAATATCTTTTTTTACTTGTGCGATTTCGGTTTTAGTAAGAGACGAATTTAATACATGAGCTATGCCATTTTCCGAAGATAAACTTCGAATAGCATCTACTTGATTTTTCATCAAGGCTATCAAAGGAGAAACAACAATAGCAGTTCCTTCTTGAATTAAAGCGGGTAGCTGATAACAGAGAGATTTTCCACCTCCTGTTGGCATAATCACAAAAGTATTCTGTTTATTAAGAATGCTTTTTATAACTTGCTCTTGCAAACCCTTAAATTGGCTGAAACCAAAATACTTCTTTAATTCTTTGTGTATATCAATTTCGTTTGAATTCATTCTTTATTATGTGGTATTTTGTATAAATTTGCATTACATAAAGATACAAATTTCTTTTACACATACAAATTTTAACCATTCTGTTTTGATAACTAAAGAAAATATATTGGCTAGTGCCAAAAAAACTATTTTGTCAGAAAGTCAAGCAATAGCGAAACTAACTGATTTTTTAGATGAAAATTTCATCAATGCTACACAAAGCATCTATAACTCAAAAGGCAGATTAGTTGTTACTGGAATAGGAAAAAGTGCCATTATTGCTCAGAAAATGGTTGCTACTTTTAACTCAACCGGAACACCATCTTTATTCCTACATGCAGCTGAAGCTATTCATGGTGATTTAGGAATGATTCAAAATGACGATGTGATTATTTGCATTTCAAAAAGTGGCAATAGCCCAGAAATAAAGGTTTTGGTTCCTCTTTTGAAACGTTTTGGCAATACCTTGATAGGAATAACTGGAAACATGACTTCTTTCTTAGCTAAAGGATCTGATTTTATTTTGAACACTACTGTAGATGCGGAAGCCTGTCCAAATAACCTTGCACCAACAAATAGCACAACTGCGCAACTGGTAATGGGAGATGCAATAGCTGTTTGCCTAATGGAAATGCGTGATTTTAAAGCAGGAGATTTTGCTATATATCATCCGGGTGGTGCTTTGGGCAAAAAATTATTGCTACGTGTAAAAGACATGTTAGAAAACTCCTTAAAACCTATGGTTGATCCAAATGCATCAATCAAAAAAGTAATTTTCGAAATTTCCGAAAAACGATTAGGAGTAACGGCAGTAGTAGAAAACAAGAAAGTCATCGGAATTATTACCGACGGCGATATTAGAAGAATGCTGAATGATAGAGACAGCTTTACTGATTTAACTGCAAAAGATATTATGACAAAAAACCCAAAAATGACATCTTCAAACGATATGGTTGTTGATGCATTCAATATTATGGAAGATTATTCAATAACCCAATTAGTGGTTGTTGATGACATGGAATATAAAGGTGTATTGCACTTACATGACATTCTTAAAGAAGGTATTATATAATGAGCAAGAAAAACCTAAACGAAATGTCATTTTTAGACCATCTTGAAGAATTAAGATGGCTATTAGTTCGAAGTACAATTGCAATATTAATTCTTGCCACCGTTACTTTTTTTATAAGTGATTATATTTTTGATGTAATCCTTTTTGGTCCTACTCGCGCTGATTTTGTAACCTATCGTTTTTTCTGTGATTTATCACATTCGCTTGGGTTCGCGGACAGTATTTGCGTAACAGATATGCCTTTCATTATCCAAAACACAGATATGGAAGGACAGGTAAACATATTAGTTTGGACCTGTATTTTGGCAGGATTTATTCTTGGATTTCCTTATATACTATGGGAATTATGGAAATTCATCAGCCCAGCTTTGTATGAAAAAGAAAGAAAACATGCCAAACTATTCATATTTGTATCTTCATTATTATTCTTCTTAGGAGTCCTTTTTGGATATTTTGTGATAGTTCCTATGTCAGTCAACTTCTTCGCTACATTCAAAATAAGTGATATCGTAAAAAATCAATTTAGTATTGCTTCTTACATCGGGATGGTTAAAACTAGTGTTATTGCTAGTGGATTGTTTTTCGAATTGCCTATTATCATTTATTTCTTAACAAAATTAGGTTTGGTTACTCCAGTCTTTTTGAGAAAATATTGGAAATATGCTGTTATAATAATTCTTATAGTTGCTGCAATTGTAACTCCTCCAGATGTGGTAAGCCAAACAATTGTTGCTATTCCTATGTTAGTAATTTACGAAGTAAGTATCTTAATTTCAAAAATTGTAGTCCGTAATCAAAAGAAAGAAAATGGCTGATATAGTTCAAGAATTCAATGAGTATCGTTCCAAAATGAACGAAAAATTACTAGCAGATAACAATAAAATTGTAAAGCGAATTTTCAATTTAGACACTAACGCTTATGCTTCGGGAGCACTTGACGTAAAAACTAAAGAACTTCTAGGATTAGTAGCTTCAGCGGTTTTACGATGTGATGACTGCGTGAAATATCATCTAGAAACTAGTTACAAAGAAGGTGTTACTAAAGAAGAAATGATGGAAGCTATGGGAATTGCTACTTTAGTTGGCGGCACAATCGTTGTTCCTCATTTGCGCAGAGCTTATGAATTTTGGGAAGCTTTAGAGGAAGAAACTAAATAATTGTTAATAGGTTTATTTGTTGATTCGTTTATTCGTTTATTTGTGACGTTTAAATTTTAAAACAAGTAAACAGTTAAGCTAAAAATATGAAATTAAGGGCAGATAATCTTATTAAAACGTATAAAGGTCGTAGCGTTGTAAAAGGTATTTCGGTAGAAGTAAACCAAGGAGAAATCGTAGGTCTTTTGGGGCCAAACGGTGCCGGGAAAACAACCTCTTTTTATATGATTGTTGGATTAGTAAAGCCTAATGCTGGAAATATTTATTTGGATGATTTAAATATTACCGATTATCCAATGTACAAAAGAGCACAACAAGGAATTGGTTATTTAGCACAAGAAGCATCTGTTTTTAGAAAATTAAGTATTGAAGATAACATACTGAGTGTGCTTCAATTAACAAATCATACAAAAGCAGAACAAGAGGCAAAAATGGAAAGTCTAATTGCTGAATTCAGCCTAGAACACATTAGAACCAACCGTGGGGATTTATTATCTGGAGGAGAACGTCGTCGTACAGAAATTGCACGTTGTTTAGCCACTGATCCTAAATTCATATTACTTGATGAACCTTTTGCTGGTGTAGATCCTGTAGCAGTAGAAGACATTCAGCGCATTGTAGCACAATTAAAAAATAAGAATATTGGAATCCTAATTACGGATCATAATGTTCAAGAAACATTAGCCATCACTGACAAAACATACCTTATGTTTGAAGGAGGAATTCTAAAAGCAGGAATACCCGAAGAATTAGTAGAAGATGAAATGGTTCGCCGCGTGTACTTAGGTCAAAATTTTGAGTTAAGAAAAAAGAAACTAGAGTTTTAAAACTCCCAAATCATAATGGAAAATCAGAAACCCAGCAAAGAAACATTAGAGAGATGGCGTAAAGACCCAAATAACTGGAAAATGGGAATGTTCTATTACAACCCAGAAGACACTCGCATACTTCCCCCAAAAAGAATACCATGGATGGGATGGACAACAAACTTTGCAAATAGAAATTCTGTTTTATTTTTTATTTTATTGATCTTGTTTTTCATGTTAGTTGTTTCTGTTTCTTACATGTTAAAAAACAACTAATCCAAAGTAATAAAACGCAATTGTTGTAGATCGCCATTATAAATATTAATGTCTACATTAGTTTTTATTCCAGGTACTTTTGCTTTTTCTGTAAACTGCCAAAACAACCATTCGTCTTGTATTTGCTCCCGATAAAAATTATAATTGGCAATCCAAAAAAGATAATCGCTAAATTCCTCTTTTAGAAAATCATCATAATATTTTTCCCCTGTATAAATAATAGGTCTTATTTTATAATGTGATTCTACTTTAGTAAGCCATCTTTTCAGACCTATTTTAAGGCTATCAATAGATTGATTTTTAGGAAGTCTTTCTATGTCCAAAACTGGAGGTAAATCCCCTTTTTTAAGAGTTACGGTTTGAATAAAAAGTTCTGCTTGCTCAATTGAGTTTTCATTAGGACGGTAATAATGATAGGCACCACGAATCATTTTATTTTCTTTGGCTCCAAGCCAATTTCTTTTAAATTGACTATCAACTCGGTCATTTCCAACTGTTGCTCGAATAAACACAAAATCTATCGGATATTTTTGTTCTAAAGTATCAACATAGGACCACCTAATTTTTTCCTGATATTCAGAAACATCAAGACCAATAGTTTTACCGTCACTTTTTTCAAGAACCTGAAAGTTTCTAGCATCCGAAACCTCCTTGGATTCTTCCGTTTCAGAAAGTACTTTATTCGATTTGAAACTAAAATAATACGCCAATCCCTCTCGATAGTGATATACAATTCCAACTAGAAAAATTCCAACTAGAATTAAACTTAAATAACGGATACTCTTTGTTACAAATACAGATTTCTTTTTGGATTTACGAGTTACCGTAGCTCTTCTTCTGACTGTTTTTTTTCTCATTCAAAAAAATTACTTTTTCAGAAATGTATTATTTAGCACTGAAAGTAATACATAAAAAATTATAACCATTGGAATTCCTAAATATTCAAAAAATAGCAAGAATATAAAGGACAAGGATAGAAATACAATTTGCAGAACATTATCTGTTATATTGAATTTCTTTATTTTTAATGAAAACAAAGGTATTTCAGCATTCAAAATATAAGCACTAAATAATGTGATTACCATCAACAACCAATGATTTGTCAATAATTCAAGAATAATAATAGAGTCCGAATATTTTAAAACCAAAGGCAAACTCAATATAAAAAGAGCATTTGCAGGAGTTGGCAATCCAATGAAAGAATCTGTCTGACGGGTGTCAATATTAAAATTAGCCAAACGGTAGCAAGATCCTAATGTGATTATAAAGCCTAAAAAAGGATAAAAAACAACATCCGAATTCATTGTTGGAAATGCACTTGAATTCGCAATCATCTGATACATAACAACACCAGGCACAACGCCGCTGGTAACCATATCAGCTAATGAATCTAATTGCAGTCCCAGCGGACTTGAAACTTTGAATAATCGAGCAAAAAAACCATCAAAAAAATCTAGGAAAATACCAAGACAAACAAAATAAAAAGCAAGATCAAAATCTTTATTCAAAGCAAAAACTAACGCTATACAACCCGAAAATAGATTTAATAAAGTAATCAAGTTCGGAATATGCTTTTTAATATTCATCATAATTTATATCAGTATAAGTCCGGGACAAATTTAATATAATAAGTTCAAGAGAAGTACGTTTTAATAGAGATTTTTATCTTCCCAGTTACTTTTGCACAATTTACCCAAAGGAAGAAATAAGCTGAATAAAAAATTATATTTTTGAAGAAATTTAAATGCCCTTTCGGCTTGAAAATTATCCTATTGAGAAAAATTTTTCTTTTTTTACTGGTTTTAATACATGCTGGAATTTATGCTCAGGCGGTACGAAAATACTCGAATGAATTCATGAATATTGGTGTGGATGCCGCGGCATTAAGTATGGCAAATACTGTTGTAGCATCGACTATGGATGTTAATTCAGTCTACTGGAATCCTGCGGGTTTAACCCATTTAAGCGATCATCAAGTAGCCGTAATGCACGCCAATTATTTTGCCAATATTGCGCAATACGATTACCTAGCGTATGCCAGTCCTATAGACGATCAAAGTGCGTGGGGAATTTCTTTAATTCGTTTTGGCGTAGATGATATTTTGAATACTACTGAATTAATTGATTCAGAAGGAAATATCGATTACAATAGAATTAGTCTTTTTTCGACAGCCGATTATGGCTTTACTTTTTCGTATGCCCGAAAGTTGCCCGTTTCTGGGTTTCAATATGGGGTAAATGCCAAAGTAATTCGACGTATTATAGGGAATTTTGCAAATTCTTGGGGATTTGGTTTTGATATTGGACTTCAGTACGAAAAAAATGATTGGCAATTTGGCTTAATGCTTCGGGATATTACAACCACTTATAATGTATGGAGTGTTGACGAAGCAGAATATCAAAAAATTGCAAATGCCGTTCCTGGACAAAACCAAGAATTACCCGAAAGCACTGAAATCACAGCTCCCAAAATACAATTAGGATTGTCTAAAAAATTCATCATACATTATGATTACAGTGTTATGGCTGCTGCCAATATGAATATGCGTTTTGCCAAAACTAATGATTTGATAACTACCGATTTCATTAGTATTGATCCAGCCCTTGGATTTGAATTTGGCTACACTGATATAGTTTTCCTGCGTGGAGGTTTAGGAAATTTTCAAAATGTACAACAATTTGAAAATTCTAAAAAAGTGAGTTTTCAACCTAATATAGGATTAGGGTTCAGATACAAAGGGATTCAAATTGATTATGCTTTAACCGATTTAGGAAACCAAAGCATCGCATTATACTCTAATATTTTTTCTGTAAAAGTAGATTTAGGAATGTTTCGAAATTAATAGTAAAACATTCGATTTAGACTTTTGAAAGAATAAAAAACTTTAAAACTCTTTGTTATCTTTGAGTATCTTTGCGGAAGAACATATACTTTTAAAAGCAAAAAAATGAATTCCTCTTTTCTTAAAAAAATTTCATTTATATTCCTTCTAATTTCAACTATTAACTATAGTTTCAGTCAAAACATTATATTATCAAAACAAGCTCAAGTTAGTGTTTTGACTTGCGGAACTGGAAACGAATCTTATTCTCTCTTTGGCCATACCGCTGTTCGCGTAAGCGATCCTGAAAATTTCATAGATGTTGTTTATAATTATGGTGCTTTTGATTTTGGTACTCCAAATTTTGTACTAAAATTTATAAAAGGCGACTTACAATATTTTGCAATAGCACATTCTTACACTGATTTTATAAATGATTATATTTATGAAAAGAGATCTGTTTACCAACAAGAACTTCAAATTCCAAAAGAGTTAAAACAAAAATTATTTGAAAATTTAAATGCTAGTTTACAGTTAGACAAACGAAATTACACTTATAAATTTATTGACAAAAACTGTACTTCAATGGTGGTTGATGTCATCAACAAATCATTAAACACAAAAGCTATAGCAAAAAGCTCCGATAATGATATAACTTATCGAACGATACTTTATCCTTATTTCGATGATCATTTTTATGAAAAATTAGGAACAAGTATAATTTTCGGAAAAAAAGTAGACAACTTAGGAAAACAGATATTCTTGCCTTTCGAATTACAAAAAAGTTTAAAAACGGCTTCTTTCCAGAATCATCTTCTTGCCAAAGAGAACAAAACTATAATTGAATTTGAAAAAGAAGTATCAAATTCTTGGTGGAATAATTTTTACAGCTATCTACTCATCCTTGGATTTGTAATTGCAATCAACAAAAAAGGAATTGATATATTTTATCTGGGCATACTATCTATATTAGGAATATTGTTTGTATTTGTTGGTTTTTATTCTTTACACAAAGAATTAGAATACAATTACAACATCCTTTTATTCAACCCTACTCTATTAGGATTGGTTTATTTTTATTTTACAAAAAACAACAAATGGGTTTATAATTTAGCCTTAGTCAATCTTTCTTGCTTAGCCATTTATCTTATAGTTTTAATTAACAAAGCTCATCTGTTAATTGTATTACCCATAGTAATAACCAGCCTTATTGTTTTAGTAAAATTAGTATTGGCTAACAAACGAATTCAAAAAAATTCTTAATCCTTTTTTATTGGCCTCTATAAAACAAAACTGTGGTAATTGTTTTGAAAATGATATTTAAATCTAGGTAAATACTACGATGTTTTATATAATACAAATCATATTGTAGCTTTATGAGACTGTCATCAATTGTCTCTCCATACGAATAATTTACTTGAGCCCAGCCCGTAAGTCCTGGCTTAATTACATGTCGGGTTTCATAAAACGGCATCAGTTCAGCGATCTCATCAACAAAAACAGCTCGTTCTGGACGAGGTCCGATAACTGCCATTTCTCCTTTTAGAATATTTATGAACTGAGGAAATTCATCTATTCTAGTTTTTCTCAAAAACTTTCCAAAAGAGGTAACTCTAGTATCATTACTAGTTGTAAAAACAGCGCCATTAGACTCTGCATTTTCAACCATTGTTCTAAGTTTAAACATTTTGAATATTTTAGCATCTTTCCCTACTCGCTCTTGAGTATAAAATAATTTCCCTCTATTGGCGATAGCATTTCCTATAAAGATAAAAGGAATGAACAAAAGCCCAATAGCCAAACCAACAAACGAAATTATTATTTCAAAAATTCTCACACCAAGTATGTAGAGTTTATTGTTATTACTTCTGCTGAATGGAAAAAAACGATAAAAATCTCTAGAAATATACTGAACTGGAATACGTTGTGTTTTACTTTCATATACTTGGGTGTATTCTCTAATACTATTTCCAGATTCTAATAAACTGATCAGTTGGTGGTATAAATCAATTGTTATTCCTTCTGTTTTTTGAGATGCAATAACAATTTCAGAAATAGAATTTTCTTTGACAAAAGAAACCAAATCATTTTTTTTAATATTCCTCACATAATGATAAGAAGAGTCCTCTTTTTCATTACAATCTGAACTTATATAGGCAACAATTTTATAATGGGGATCAATACTTTCTAAACCAAAAATCAACTCTTCTAATTGCTCTTTATCACAAATTAATATTGCATTTTGAGCAAATCTATTAGATGCTAAAAAATGCACATAAATCATCCTCCATAAAAATAAAGAACTAAAAACCGTCAAATAAAAAACCAACATTTGGATTCTATTTGTAGGTAGTTGTGGCGTAAAAATTGGCGTTAATAAATAAACTAAAACTGTTGTTGATGCGGTAAGAATAGTACTTCTTATAATTTGAAATTGATTGCTGGCCACTTGAAGATTATACATCTCAAAAATAGTTGCAAAAAAACTAATATAAAGACCAAGAACTATAATCCAGCGAGGATTAAATTTTGAAACAATGAAGTAATTAAAATCAAAAAAATAACCTGCTGAATATAATGCTACTAAAACAAAACCAAAATCAAAAAAACGCAGAATGACCTTCCTTTCTGAAATTTCAAAATGTATTTTGTTTTTAAAGAACATTTGAATTATTTAATTTAATTATGTAATATTTCAATTACCCATTAAGATATTTGAACTAATTATTTAGCATAATAATCTTATAATTGCAAAGTTAAAAACTACTAAGAAATTGGAAAAAAAATAGGTCTAAATGCTAAAATATCTGTTAAAATGCAGACATCTCTATTAAATCAAGTTGATATTTTTACGATACTTACTATAAAATAAAATTTACTCCTTTTAATGTATTACAAACACCTATAAAAATATTTATAAGAAAAGTATTTTATCAAAACTAATTATTAAAAAAACGAAGGGAAATTTCATCAGAACGAAGAAATTAAGAAGGCTAAATTCCAAAACACTTTAATAAAATAGTAAAGAAATAACTAATTACCTAAATCAAGAAGAAACTCTTTTTTTAGGCAGTACTAATTGAACATTAAGTAACGAAAGTGAATAAACAAAAGCTGGTGCAGCTGTTCTCATAGCTGCATGGTTAATAGTCAGGAACCAAAAACAAACAAAGCACAATAAGAACATATTAAATTTATTTTCAAAATATAAAAATAAAGGTGTAAAGAATAATATCATCAAACCTATAATACCTAGCGAACCATGTTCTGCAAGCATTCTAGTAATTTCATCATGTGATAATACTTCAATCCCAGTTTCTTTTTCACGAACCTCGGCTCCTTTTCCGACACCAACCCCAAAAATTGGGTTTTTCAAAAACATATCTATTTCACTTGCAGCAACTTCCTCTCTACCGGTAAACCTACTTTCTTTTACTCTGCCCGCTGCATCTTGATTCGCATAACGCTTATTAATTAATCCACTTGTCTGAAATGAAGTATATCCCCAAATACATAACATAGCTAAGCCTATCATGGCAAAAATGTAGTTCAGTTTTACTTTGCCATTACCATTAGACTTTACATATAAAAATAATAATAGTAATAGAATCATTAAAAATCCTGTTATCATACCTCCTCTAGAAAAGGTAAGCATTCCTCTGTAGGTAATATTAACCGCAATAAAAAGATTAAGTATTACTTGAAATGTAGACTTAGATTCCAAAATAATTCTAGAAAAGAAAATAAACATTCCTAATCCCAAAATAGTAGCTACTTGGTTTGGACCGTATCCACCAGATGTTGTGAAATTAGAATCGGTTCCAGTAATTACTTCTCTTACATTTGGCGTAAATAAAGTTAGATATACCATACAGGCAATAATAGGAAGCCCTAAGCTCAAAAGAATAGTATTCATCTGTGCTAATGCTATTTTTTTTCGAAAAGTATACAACGAAGCAATAGCAAGACAAACTGGACCTGAGATATTAAAGGCAATAGCTTTCCTGATATTTGTATCAAAATCAAGCACAAAAGTTGAAATAATAACTCCTGGTACTAACAAAATAAGAAATATCCAATAAGGCAAAGCCCCTTTAGAAAAACCACTGAAATACATACCTACGAACAAAAATAAAATCACTCCATATTTTGTGATTTCATACAATGGATTTCCCCCTGTCATTCTTAAAAAAACCTCACTACCTACAATATATGCTGCTGCTATAAGTACCTCATCATTTTTATTCTGACTTTTAATAATATACCACAACCAAAAGATATAGATTCCATACCCATAAATTTTTGATAAAAATGGCATCATAAAAATTAGTATCCCAATAATAACATGGAATCCTATGAGGTATAAATAGTTTAAATCTTCTTTTTTCATTTACAATTATATTGCAACCAATTCAAATACTGTTTAAGTATTATTTCCGAAGTAAAATTATCATTTATAGTATGGAATAATTCCTGTCCAAATTTCTTTCTTAATGATTCATTCTCAATCAACTTGATTAATGCATCAGTAAACAATTGTTCTTGCAAAGAAGGAACTAAAAAACCATTTACCCCATGAATGATCAAAGATGAAACTTCTCCAACATCAGTAACTACAACTGGTTTTTTTTGTTGAGCATATTCTAACAAGGCCATGGGCAATCCTTCAGATTTCGAAGTTAGAATAGCGATAGAAGCTTGATCTAGAATATTTTTAACATCTTGTTTTGTTCCGTAAAGAAAAACATTTTTTTGTAAACCTAACTCTAGAATTTTGCTTTTTATATTAATCGAATAATCATCATAAAAATCTTTTCCTACTAAATGAAATGTCCAGTCAGGATATATTGTTTGTATTTTTTTTGCAACTGCTAAAAGTAAAAAATGATCTTTTTGTTCCCTTAAATTAGCCATACAAACAATTTGCTTTTCTGGGATACCGTGCAACAAAGTAACATCAGAACATTCATATCCTTCTGCTGGAAAATTAGGCAAATAAATAGTGTTTTTAAAATGGAGTTTACTTTCTGACCAATCCTTAAGTTTTTTATTTACAGTTATTATACCTCTAAAAAAAGGCATAATAAATTGCAATACAAGAGCTGGTCTTTTATTTAAAAATTCACTATCTCCATAATGGTCATGCCAAATTAATACTATTGAAGGATAACTTATTTTTAATAAAAAAGCTAGAAGAAAGGAAGTACTATGAGCTTGCATATGAGTTACCTTATTCTCAATTATATATTTCCGTAATTTAACCAATGCCTTAAAGTCAAAGGTCTTTTTTCTATCCAAATAAAAATAAGAAACACCTGTATCAATCTGATCAAAAAGTGCTCCTCCCTTTCTGGTCACTACTAAACCTGAGAACTCAATCCTATCCGCAAGTGCATTCGCATAATTCACAGCCATACGCTCAGCACCACCAGCCTCAAGAGAATCTATTATTTGAACTATACGCATTTTTGTTTTATCTATTCTGATTGTGAATTTTAGTTTTAATTAGCTAAAATAATACGCCCGAAGTTTGAATTATTTTGAATTCAATATTTCTAAAATCTCTTTTTCAAAAAAATCTAAGGTATACTTTCTTGACCAATTTGCAGCTTCAATTCGTTTCTTGTCAAAATCTGTTGTATTACTCAAAAGAGTTTCTATCTGCCTTACGTCTTTTCCTAAATCCATTGTCAACAGAACACCTCTTTCACCATAATTTAACATATACGGAGTACAAGATACTGAGGACGAAATAGGAACACATCCCCAAAACATTCCTTCTGCAATCACTTTGGGCCAACCTTCACTCTCTGATGGCAACACCACAAAATGGCTATTTTGATATGCTAGTTTTACTGTTTCAAAATTTTCATTTCCTTGTAAACCAATGATATTTTGTAATTGATGCTCCTTTATGTAAGACATTAATTTTCCTCTTTCAACCCCTTCCCCAAATAATCTAAGTCGAACATCAAATCCTTTTCTATACAAACTCTCAACTAATTGAATAGCATATAATGGTCTTTTACCAGAAACTAAAGTCCCAACAAAAATAAAATCAACAGTTGAATGTAGTACTAAATTTTGCAAAGAAACTTTCTCTGATTCTGAATAGGTTGCCGTAAAAAAAGGGACTACATTCTTAGAAACTCCCTCCCAACTTCCATAAACCAAAACCTTCATATTCCGAGTTAAGAATGAATTATTTAAAATCCATCGTTGCCATTTATAAGTCCAAGGTTGTTTTGATTTAGAATCCCAATTGCCTGCATATTTAGCTGTTTTTGGTTTATTAGGAAACAAAATTTGGATAAAACAACCCAATAATCCTACATTTCCAGGACATCGCAAATGAATATGATCTGCTTTTTGCATCGCAGAAAAAATATGCCAACTTATTCTTGGTATTTTATAAATAGAAAGCACAATTGACTTTAGACTTAAAACATCAAAACTGTCAATCTTTATAAAATTAATTTTTTTATAATCGTAGGGGCTTTCTATTGGAGTTACTTTTCCTAGCACTTGAGGTGCTACTAAAATAATTTCTTCAGCATATTTTGACCAAACATTCATTTCTCGCACATACGGAGAATAAGCATAATATTTGCTATCTTTTAAAATATGAGGAACAAAAGTTATTATAGCAAATTTCATAATATTAAATCAGAAATGGTATCACAATATTTTTCAATACTAAATTTTAATAAAAAAGTATCTCTTGCATTCTCGCTCATTTGTTCCCAACTTTCAAAGTTATTTTCTACTTTTTTAAATAATAAAATCATTGAACCAATAGTAGAATCAAATTTAAAACATTCTTTACCATCTACTAAATAATCGGCTAAACCAGTTGAATTTGAAATTAACAAAGGTGTTTGATTCATTATTGACTCTAAACCTACTGTTGGTAAATTATCAAACTTTGATGGTATTATTGTAAAATGGCTGTTATTTAAATAGTCATCAATTTCATCATAAGATAAACCTCCTATAAAATGTATTGAAGTGTTGTTTTTTGCTAAATCAATTATTTTAGATTTCTGGCTACCAGAACCTGCAATCTTCAAAATTATTTTTGTGTTTGCAGACTTTTGTTTGTAGTTATTAAATGCATGTACTAAATCAACTATACCTTTTGAAGGATCTAATCTCCCTAAATATGATATTATAATTAAATCTTTAGAGATTAAAATCTTTTTCTCAAACCTTTCCATCATTGGATTCAACACTACGAATCCTTTTTTAACATTAAAAAAGACCTGCAAATCATTTTTTGCTAATTGAGACGGACAAATAATCACATCACAAAATAATTTATAAAAGATTTTTTTTCTAATGAAAAAAAATCTTTGCTTGAAAGATATCTTGACAAGATCTTCAATAATTTGATTACTCAAAGTATGATAGTATTCTAGAGTTTTTATTCTCCCAAAAGAGAAAATTTTAGAAACTAAAACCGCTATGTTACTTCCTACAAAATGACCTACAATTACTTTTGGTTTATATTTTATATAAATCCAAGAAAACCAAATAAAATCTTTTATCGAAGTTGGTCTATTCTTTGTTGGCCATGAATAAACAATAATTTCCCCAATTCCTTTTTTAATAATTTGCTTCTCTGAAAAATATGGACGATGAGAAATAAATACAACTTTATTACCTAAATCAGCCAAATGGTGTGCTAAATGATAACTCATTGTGGCAAAAGAAGTCTTAGAATAATTATGAGCAATAAGTATTGTTTTCATATATTTAATATTGCTTAATTTCCTAATTTCGGTTTATTAAACAACAAACTCCACCATCCTATAGTTCTTCCAATTGCTTCTGTAAATGCTTCTGTTTTTTTATTTGTAGTCAGTACATTACTATATCGAATCATTGTTAAAAGAACAGTAATTGAATGCCATTTTATTTTAGCATTTAGCTGTGGATTAGGATTCTTAACCCGCCATACATACCAACCATTCCGAACTACCATTTTACCATATTGGTATTGGTTAGGTCTTCCTGAAACCGCATGATAATGATTCAATTGAACTTTGGTGTTGATCACATTTTTTCCAAACTGCAAAGCTCGAATACTAAAATCGGCATCTTCATATAGACCATAACCTTCAAAATAAGTAGAGAATCGCAACGAATCAAAAACCTTTTTTCGAAATGCAAATGACATACCTATTAGTAAATCTACTTCATACGTTTTTCCATTTAAAGGGAACCCACAAGTTTTTCCATGAAAATAATCCGGCATTCTCCCTGGGCCAACATTAGATTGCAATCCTAAATAATTTCGCATTACATTTCGCTGTCCTTCTTTATAAACAAAACTCTCAAACTGAAAATAACGATTCTTATCATATTTTTTATGGGTATCTATTAAGTTCCATGTATTTTCATTAATTGCAACACCTCCAACACCTGAGATTCCATGGTCATCAGCAAATGTTTTTATTAATTCTTGAAAATAATTTTGCATTAATTCTGTGTCGTCATCTAAAAAGGCAATGATATCACTTGTGACTGCGGCTCTTTCTATACCAAAATTTCTTTGTTTCGTGAGTCCTCGATGTTCTGGAGAAACTTTAAAAAAATTTAAATTTTGAAATACATTTTCTTCCAAAATACTTTCTGTTTCATTATTTGTCGAGCCGTCTATAATTAAAATCTCATCTGGATATACCGTTTGTTCCTGAACCGATTGCAATAATTTGAGCAACGGCTTAGGACGCATGTAAGTACAAATAATTAGAGAAAATTTCATTTTATTACTGGTGTCTTATTCCTAGGTTAATTAATTTTCTTGCATAAAAAAGTGATTTTTTAAATTGAATATTTTTATATGGAAGATTTAATAGTCTAAATAAAAAAGTAAGCTTTGATCCATCAAACAGATAATAACTAAAATGTTTGTATTTGTATTCGATCAATTGTTGTGCTGTGAATTGTTTGACAATACCATACATAATCGTAGGACTAGGAACAGGTCGAATCCACTTTACAGGCGTATCTAATTCCCAAGGCTGTATTTTTCTCTTCTTTCCCAAAATCTTGGCTTGACTACCCCAAAATCTATAACCTCCACTTGGTGGTTTTAAATGCAGATTTGTTGAAAACGGATTTAAAAGTACCGTTACTCCTATTTTTGTCAATGCCATTCCAAAATCACTATCTTCACCATAACCACCATCAAAATTAACATCGTTACCAATCAGCAAGTCAACGTATTCCTTTTTTACACAAGAGTTAGCATTACTGAATGATTGTGCATTTCCTACTAGGAATCTCTTGTCACCTAATTTTGTCAATTTCTTTTTTAAATCACCTAAGCCTTGGCTATGGTTATCTGCTCTAATATCTAATCCATTACACGCACCTGCCTTATAGCTTTGCAAAAATCGAATATGATTTTCCACAAAATCGGAAGGAATTCGAATATCATCATCTCCAAACAAAATATAATCTCCAGAACAAAGTGCAATAGCCTCGTTTCTAGCTCTGCAACTGCCTTTGGTTTCTTGCCATTTAACAATCAGTTCGAACGGGTATTTCTTGATTTGATACAATAATTCATCTCTAATCTCTTTGGGTGTCGCATCAACAACTATTACCTGAGTGGGAAGATAATTTTGATTTGTTAAATCATCTAATAATTGCAGCGTATATTCCTGACGAAACATCGTGGGAATAATATAACTAACCGAAGGATTCCCTTGAATTTTACTTAATTCCCGAGGAGGAATCATTTCATTATGCGTTCGCTTATTATATTTTTCTTTTGCATATAAAAAGGCCTTCCACTCCAAAACATTCCAAACACCAATCCTATAAATCATATAAATAGCATGAGCCATTTTATAATTTTTTCTAAAGAAAACATGTCGGTCTTTTTTAGAAATAACAACTTTTTCAACAACTGTCGAAGGAAATAAATTTTGAACATAGAGAGTAACTCCTCCCATAAATCGATTCAATCTAAATCCAAAATCCAATGCTTTCATTTGTAGATTATCGAAATCGCTATCAAAACCCTTACTCAATTCCCATACTGATTTACGAACAGCAAAAGCATTAGGGTTTAGCCTCCAGCTTACACATTCTTCTAAGTTATCAAAATCATTCAGATACCAATAAAAAACTGCCGTCTGATATACCAATTCAGGAAAAGCATTTTTGTATCCTTGCTCAAAAGAACTATGCCACAAATCGCCAACACCTTTTGACAATTCTTCTAATTTATCTAAATTAGGTTCGCCAGTGTAGAGAATAACTTCTCCAGAATAAGTAGAATATTCTTTTAATTCAAAATTCATTTTATTTCTTTACTAACTGATTTGTAAAACAACTTACTTTGTTTAGCAATAACTTCAATCGAGAAAACATCTTTTATTTTCATTCTTGCATTCACACCAAACGCTTTTCGCAAAGTTTGGTTATCCAATAAATCTATTATTTTGTCCGCATATTCCTTATGTTGCTTTGGATTAACTAGAAATCCATCAACGCCATCCTCAATAATTTCGATTGCCCAACCAATATTAGATGCTACTACCGCTTTTTGCATCGCCATTGCCTCTATCCAAGAAACAGGTAAAGCTTCCGCAAAAGAAGGGAAAACACACACGGTAGCCAGATCAATTTGTTTTTGCATTTCGGTATAAGGCATACCTCCCAGATATGTTACTTTTTGCAATGCTTCATTAGTGAATAATGCTTGCATCATGTTCCAAGTAGAACTATTTCCAGATTTTATATCTGAAACATCCTTGCCAACTAAAACTAATTTAGCATTTGGATTTTTCTTAATTACCTCATTAAAAATTAAAGGTAATTCTAACAATCCTTTTTTACGAATTAAACTACCAAAATAAAGAATCACATTCTCATTCTGCTCAACAAGTTCGTCATTTTGACTAAATAGCTGCATATTAATTCCATTAGGAATTATAGTAAATTTTTTAGTTAAACCAAAAACTTCATTTGTTTTAGCAGCTGTAAACCTACTAACAGAAAGCAAAGCTGTTGCTTTAAGTAACGCACGTTTTTCATGAAATTTATTTATCCATTTGACTGGGCGCTCATCTAAATGACAAAAATAAGCATCTGACCCATTTAATCTTATAACAACAGGGCATTTTGCATTAATAAAAGAAGTAATACCTGTCCAATCTGGCGCTTCTACTACATCAATTTCTTGATTTTCATATAAAGTATTTAGTATTCTTTGAAGTTTTTTTCTAGTAAGATACCACGAAATTCCTTTCCGCTTTACATTTTGTATTTGTTGAACACAAATACCATTGTCTTCAAAAACGGCATCTTCTTTTTGCCCATATACCAAAATCCGAACAAAACAACCTTGCTTTATAAGTTCTAAAGCTAAGTTTTTAATACTCGTGCCTATCCCTCCAGAGTTTCCTGTTTTATAATGCGGGTATTCTGGTGTTAGAAAAGCAATTTTCATGAAAAACAATTAAATTATTGAAATTGAAAGATATATCAATTTCAGTATTAACACACTACTTATTTCTTAAAAAAATCTCGTAATATTATTGCCGTAAATTTTCTTGCTCCTGTATCATTCATATGCCCACAAGAAGAGAAGTATTGATCTCCTTCAACTACATTCTCATAATTATGAATTTCAGGATAAATTTTCCTCACTTTATCAAAATAATCCATCCCAACCACATTAGAACACATCGGTGTCATAACAGCAATCATTTTGATATTGTTGTCTTTGCAAATTTGCTGTATCTCTTCATAATATTTATTATGCAGTGGCTTTAGATTAGCAATATTGTTTTTCATATTGCCTTTTTTGTTTCCTAAAGCATGATATCCTAAATTTTCTAAATGACTTGTTTGTTTGTGAATAGCATTAAAAAACATCTCTCTAAACCCAATTCTAGTATCAAATGCTACATATCTATAAAAGGGAATGTAATACAATTGATAAAAATCTTCTTCTTTAGAAAAATGATCCGAAATTGTCTTAGACTGATAAATATATGGAAGAAACTGTGCAGAAATACCATCTGCCCTATGTTCGTTGGAAATATTTAAATCTGTTTCAATAATAAGATTTTTAATCTTGTAGTTTCGCTCTATCATTAATTTTAACATCAATGAAGCTTCAAATAAATGAGAACCACTCATTCCGAAGTTAAAGGTCTTCAATCCTTTTTCTTCAAACATAGGCGCCACAAAATGATTGTTTGCCCTAGAAGAACCAAGAATAATTACATCGTACTTTCTATCCTTAGAATTATAAATATAATCAACCTTTCCTCTATGTGAAGATTGCAAATAAACTGCTGTATAGATTAAGTCTAATGCAACTGATAACAAAACTATTAACAGTAAAACTAGACCTATTAGTCTTAAAAATTTTTTCATTAAAATTGAAAATAAATAAATTCTTTATAATCTGAATATGTTCCAAGCGCAATAATAGTAGCAATACATAATGCTAACTTTAGACTACTATATCTTCCTGAAATAGGCTCAATTTGAGTTCGACAGTTCCATTCAACTAAAATAAATGGAATAATCAAAAATATAATCTCATAGTTATAGCGTTCGTTTTCTAAATATTGGGACTGAAAAACTTGATTTGTAAAAATACGAGCTATATAATTAAAGGCTTCTCCGATAGAGTTCGCTCTAAAAAAAATCCAAGCTAAACAGGTTAATGCAAAAGTGCTAATCATACTAAAGAAGACTTTCAACGAATCAATATTCCAATGCAATTGAACTATTTCCATATTGGTCCTGTTCCTTTTTAAAAGTAATAATGGCAAAAAATATAATGCATTAATAAATCCCCAAGCAATAAAAGTCCAATTAGCTCCATGCCAAAATCCACTTACCAAAAAAATCACGAAGGTATTCCGAATCTTCATTGCCATTCCACCACTACTTCCTCCTAAAGGGATATACAAATAATCTCGGAACCATGACGACAGGGAAATATGCCAACGACGCCAAAATTCAGCAATATCTCTCGAGAAATAAGGATAATTAAAATTTCGCAACAAATCAATTCCAAATAATTTTGACATTCCTAAAGCCATATCAGAATAACCCGAAAAATCTCCATAAATCTGGAATGCAAAATAAAAAGCTCCTAATAATAAGGATAACGAATTCATAGATTGATAATGATCAAAAATGGCATTTGCATAAGTGGCGCAAGTATCTGCTATAACTACTTTTTTGACTAATCCCCAAATAAATTGGTAAACGCCTTCTTTTGCTTTTTCAAAATCAAAAGCTCTTTTTACCTTAACTTGTGGCAATAAGTGCGTCGCTCTTTCGATAGGACCAGCCACCAACAAGGGAAAATAACTCACAAAAAGCGAATAATCCACAAAATTATATTCAGCCTTAATCCGTTTGTAATAAATATCAATTACATAAGATAAGCCATGAAATGTATAGAAAGAAATTCCCACGGGAAGAATTACATGAAGTAATAACGGGCTTGTTTTTAAACCAAAACCATTTAACAAATCTGAAAATGAACTGGCAAAAAAGTTGTAATATTTAAAAATTCCTAAAAACCCTAAATTAACGATTATACTCAACCAAAACCAAAATTTTCGCCCCGACTCCGACTTGCTTTTTTCAATTCTGATACCCGTATAATAATCTAAAAGAGTAGAAAAAACTAATAAAAACAGAAAGCGCCAATCCCAACAAGAATAGAAATAATAGCTTGCTAGGATAAGTAATGCATTTTGTGTGCTTTTTGTTTTATTGAAAACAAACCAATACAACAAAAATACAATTGGCAAAAAAAGAGCAAAGGATAAAGAATTAAAAAACATAAATAATTTAACGGATTTAAAAATGTAAAATTAAGATTTATTATCCAATACTAAAGCGAAGTGATTTTCAACCATTTTTTCTAAAGAAAAATTAGCTTCAATCACGTTTCTTGTGTTCAATTCAATCCTTTTATTACCTATGTAAACTTGCTCAAGAATTAATGATAAAGTTTGACTATCTCTAGCTTCAAAAACATATCCATTTATATTGTTTACTATCACCTCTTCATTCCCTCCTACTTTTGTTGTAATAACGGGCACATTAGCAGACAAACTTTCGAGAATAGACAAGCTAAAACATTCCATATGAGTAGGTTGCAACATATAATCATATTGACAATACAATTCATTAAGACTTGGATTACTACCTAGAAAGCTGAAATTTAATTCTAATTGATATTCTTGAACCTTACTAATTAAATAGTCTTTATAAGGCCCATCACCATATATATCTATATTAATTTCTGATTTAATGGAAGTTGGCAATTTGGAAACAGCCACGATTAAATCTTGAATTCCTTTTGATTCACGTAAATGAGATACTACTAAAAAGCTTGGTTTAAAAATATTTCTTTGCTTTCGTATTTTAATATCATCAATCTTAACCCCATTATAAATAGTCTTTGTTTTGGCTCTAATATGATTACCAAAATCCTTAATTATTTCATTTACTGTGTAATCAGATACTCCGACAAAAACATCAATATATTTTGAAAACAAAATTCCTTTGACTTTTTTTTCTATTTTTTTCTTTAAAGGATAGCCATTTAATGGCCTAGGATTATGGTCTATTACTATAATCTTAGCATCCGAAACAGGCTTTATTTTATAAAAAAAAGGAGTACATAGTTCTACAAAATGAGTTATAATATGGGAGTAATTTGTTTTATTTTGAGAACAAAAACGGAGAAAGTAATTTTCTATATTTTGATAATTGCTATCGAAAACAGTTAGCTTTTCATATTCTCCATGGCTAGATTTATTTGGGAAAAACCAATCAATCTGAATTCCATTTTTTTTACATTTTTCATCAAACATCCAAAAAAAGTAATCCATTCCGCCAACTCTTTCGGGTAGCAATTCATAATTACAAAGTATGGCTATTTTACTTGATTTAGTCATTGAAATGATATAAAGTAGAAGCAATTCGTTTACTTGTTCCTTCCAATTGTTCACTTATTTGTAAATCAATCATTGCTTTTCTTTGGGCAACCCTTTCTTTTGGATAAAGTAGCGATTGTTTTATTTGACCAATTAGTTCTTCTTCATTTTTAGCAATAGTCACAGAACAGCTATCAACTACTTTTTTAAAATGATCATAATCTAAAAATCGTTGGTCATCATACAAACCATTCTTTTTATTTCCAAAAACAGTATTAATTACTGGTTTATCAAAAAGCATAAAATCTAAGCTCATTGTCGAACACATATTAATATTCAGATCTACATATTCTAAAATAGCTCTCAAATCTTTAATATCTTCCTCAGATGGAATGCGCTGCGACCAGCTTTCAGAATGATTTTCACGAGTTAAAATCCATTTTGGATTATTCCATATAATTTCAGGAAATTCTTTTTTTATAGCCGCAAAACGTTCTGCTCCTTCAGCAGGTGAGGTTCGTACCAAAAATTGACATGAAGAGCTGATTTTTTTATCCCGAAGAGCAGTAGCAATAGTTTTAATAATTAGTGGATCATTTTTGCCAATACCAGCATCTGCACAACTGAAACAAATAGTTTTTAACGCTATATTTAAATCAAATTTTAAATAAAAATCCTTATACTCAGTTTTGTATTTTTCCATTACATAAGGTTCAAACTGGGGTGTCCCTACCACTTTTACACTTTCCGCTTTCACTTTTGGATAAAAATGAAGCAGCTCTTTTTTCATTAAGTCACTCCAAACTAAAAAATAATCAAAAGTTCCTAACATTCTCCCTTTTGAAGCTAGATTATCCCAACTGAAAATAAAAGTACTTACCGGTATTTGTAATTTTATTGTAGCATACAAAAAAGGGGCTAAATAAGGAGGCCTTTGGTGCGTAAAAAAAACATGAGAAGGCTTATCTTCTTTGAGTAATTTTAAATAGGATTGAGTAATTTTATTTTTCGAAAAAGAAATAAATTGTAATTTTTCAGCTAATGCAATACTCGAATCAGAATGGATGAAACGGGTAAAAAAATAAATACTTTTAATTAGTAAGGAACGAATCGAATTAGTCTTGGGATAGCCTGAATCCAAATTATCTTTCATTCCATAAAAAGATTTATACTTTTGTAAATGTGCTAATTCTTTCCATTTTCTAAAAATCCAAGTTGGTTTTCCTTCAATAAAAACATCCAATTCTTTTATTGTAACTTTAGGATGTGAAATGGAATGGTATGCATCTATTGGTAAGCCAGAATAAATTATTACGGAGTCAAATTGTTGGATTGCTTCAACAATGAAATCACTCATAATAAAGTTTCTAAACCCAACTCCATCTGTTATTACAACACCTAATTTATTCATTTTTTGTTTTGAAATTAGAATTAACTATTTATCTTTATTTGCAATTTTATAAAGAATTTAATAATTTTTTGTTTAACAAAAAATGTTTTGTCCCTAAAAACTATTGGCTTTAAAGTTTCTTTGTTTACAGATATTATTTTTTCAAATATTGCATTAATCCTATCTGTGTGTTTTTGATTTATACCATAAGAACGTGCATACCATGTATGGTATAAGAGTACTTCACCTTTAAAATATACCGCGTTTGAAATTTTATCGTCACTAAAAGGCTGATCTGCATCCAAGAAAAGAAATTGTTTTTTATTTCTTCGTAGCCAAAGATAAAAACCATAATAAGGCTCATATGTGCTTTTGACATCAAATGATTCTTTAAGACTTATTACATCATCATCAAACTCATTGTTTATTGTATAATTATTCTTTAAAACTTCTTTTTTATCCCAAATTAATTCAATCTCTCTAAAATTAATTACAGAAAAAAATGTATTTATCACATAAGGATTATAACCACGATGAGAAATAACACCTCCATCTCTTACACCACAAACAGTATAGTTTTCAGATTCCATTTTTTTTATAATCTCAAAAACTAAATTAGAATTTTTGAATAAAACATCTTCATCTGACATAACAATCCATTCTATTCCAGCTCCTCTCAACATTTTCATCATATAAAAAATGCTATTAATTCCATGCATTCCATTAGTACCGTCAATAATATATTTCTGAATATTACTAGGAAATAGTTTGGAACTTTTATTATAGAGTTCCTTGTTAATAACGGTAGAAATCAATGCTGTTTTAGGAATCATAAAATTTAAAAGTATTTTTTTTTAATAACCAATTGAACATATTATGCTTTCTCAAATACTAACTGTCCTTGAATTGTTTCTGATGATTAATAGTCCAAGTATCTTTATTTTGTAAAGCCTCCAGAAATAACGCTGTACTATTTCCTTGACCAAAATCAGATTTTGTGATTTCAACTTGTTGATTATCTATAATTTTTAAAGCTTCACTAATACTATTTATGTTATAATCCACATTAATAATTTCTGCATGCACAGCTCTATTTTGCTGGCGTGTCCCAATATTGATGATAGGAATTCCATAATAAGGAGCTTCTCGTATTCCTGCGCTGCTATTCCCAATTATAAATTGTGCATTTTTAAGTAAAGTCAAAAAATACTCAAATCGTAAGGAAGGAAAAATTCTGAATCGACTATGGTTCCCCAATTTTTTATATGCTTCTAAAATAGTATTTGTACCCAAATCATTATTAGGAAAAACAACAACATAATTATGCGTGTCGTTCAATAAGGCTTGAACAAAATCATTTGCATATCGTTCCATTTCTTTCGCTTCGGTTGTTACTGGATGAAACATAGCGATGGCGTAACTATCAAAAGTAATTTGATAATAAGCCTTAGCGACATCCAGGTTAGGCAAGGAATTCGAAAACATAATATCGATATCTGGTGAACCAATTGCATGTATAGACGAATTTATTTCGCCCATTTGCTTCAATCGATTGGCTGCATTTTCATTGGAAACAAAATGAATATGGCTCAATTTACTAACACTATGACGAATTAACTCATCAACTGTACCTGAGATTTCACCTCCTTCAATGTGAGCCACTAAAATATTATTCAAAGACCCTACAATAGCTCCTGCAAGTGTTTCTACTCGATCTCCATGAACAATAATCATATCTGGATTAATTGTTTTACTATAAGCAGAAAGTCCTTCGATGGTTTTGGCCAAAGTCAAATCCATAGTAGTTTCGTGAGTATGATTTTCGAAAGCATGGACGTTCTCGAAATTGCATCTTTCGATTTCAATAAGTGTATACCCATACTCTTTTTGCAAGTGCATGCCTGTAACAAAAACAAAAACTTCAAAATTGGATTCTTGTTCCAAAATTGTAATTAACGATTTTATTTTACCAAAATCAGCACGAGTTCCAGTAAGAAATAGTATTTTTTTTGTTTTACTCAAAATCTGTCCAATCTAATTGCTCATCATTTTCAATATCTTTAACTGCAATTTTTCCTAGTACTGCAGGAAATTGTTCTGCTAATATAGCGCCTGTTCCAGGACGTTTTACCCAAATGTTTTCTTTAGTAAATATTTCCCCTTGCTTGATATTAGCAATTGTACATACAGTTGCAAAAGCAAAATCAATGGTTACTTGTTCCTCTTTGGCTGGCGCTTTAGTTCCACCTCGCATTTGCCAAATTTCATTAGAACTTTCAATCAACGTAGATGTATTTTTTTCATCCATACTGCAAATAATATCCGGACCTGTCCTATCCATATTATCCGTAAAATGACGCTCCAGAATACTTGCTCCCAAAGCTACAGCTCCGAAACAGGCATTGTTGTTTAAGGTATGATCTGACAAACCAAAAACTTTATCTGGAAAAGCGTTATGCATTTCAATCATAGCGCCCAAACGAACTAAATGTATGGGTGTAGGATATAAATTAGTAGTATGTAATAATGCTAAAGGGATATTGTGAGAATCAAATATTGCAACTGCTTTTGCAATGCTTTCAATTGTATTCATGCCGGTGCTCAAGATAACAGGTTTACCAAAGGAAGCTATATGTTCTAAAAGCGGATAATTATTGCATTCGCCCGAACCAATTTTATACGCTGGTACGTCAAATTTTTGCAATCGTTCAGCAGCAGCACGAGAAAAAGGAGTAGATATAAAGATCATTCCTTTACTTTCTACATAATTTTTGAGTTCCAATTCGTCAGCCTCATTCAGTGAACAACGCTCCATAATTTCATAGATAGAAACATCCGCATTTCCTGGAATTACTTTTTTAGCAGCGCCACTCATTTCGTCTTCTACAATATGCGTTTGATGTTTGATTACCTCAACACCTGCTCTATGTGCTGCATCAACCATTTCTTTGGCAACAACCAAAGAACCTTCATGATTAATCCCTATTTCGGCAATAACTAAGGGCGGAAAATCGGGGCCTATTTTTCTACCTGCAATTTCTATGTATGGTTTCATGAAATTAATTATAAATTTGGAATCAAGTATTTTTTATATAAATATTCAGCATAATCAAAATCCTCTTGAGTATCAATATCAATCGTTGCAAAAATATGATTCACTTCATAAGGAAAGGCATTTTCTGAAATAATATTACCTTCTTTTATGCATTTCGTTTTTGTGATGTATAACAATCCGTTTTCAAAGTACAAAGGTTCTAAATCTTGGCTACGTTGCCCAATCTCATAATTAAAAGGAATGAATTGATCCTTTATAATTTTTCCTAATTTATGATGATTTCTTGAGATGGTAAATAAGCTATCAGTCCTTTCGGAATGAAATTTTTCTATACAATCTTTAATCAGATTAATTGGTCGTAGAGGATTTGTGGGTTGTAACACAATTACATTTTCAACTTCAAAATCTATTGTTTCTAATACATGTTGAATGGCTGTAATAGTTGGCTCAAACTCACCAGACAATTCTTCTGGTCTATCAATTACTTTAGCTCCATATTGCATGGCAATATTCTTGATTGTTTCATCGTCTGTCGAAACATAGATTTCATCAATATAATTTGCATTTGCTTTAGCATATATAATACTATGTCCCAATAACGGAATTGAACCTAATTCAAGGATATTTTTGTTAGGCAATCGTTTTGAACCGCCACGGGCTGGAATTATTACAATCGTTTTCATTTGAAAAAGTATGTGCTAAAAATAGGTATTTTTTGGTTGCCAATAAATTTTAGTCTTAGGAAGTTTTTGATATTCAATGTATTCCTTTTCAGTCAATCTATTCGTGTTTTTGATAATTTTAGCCATCATCCGAATCAAATCGAACAATGCTAGAAGAAGTACTTTTAGAACTTTAAAATCCCCTTTAAACACTTTCATTTTTAATTGTATCCAGATAGAATAAACCAATTTTTTGGGAATCATTCGGATTGGATAAAACAAGAAAAATAAAAACCATCCAGAGCGTAAAGATCTTCGCAGTCGAATGACATAATCCTTGTCATTTTTCCGAGATTTAACATCTACTCGATGATGAACCAATACTTCTGGTAGATAATGAATTTCCCAATTCTTTTTAAACAATTGATAGGAAGCAAAATCTTCTTCTCCATAAAAAACGAACCATGCAGGATAATTAGGTATTTCTCTCCAAGCTTTCATCCGCCAAGCATGACCACATCCTACAAATCCTTGTAAACGCTCTGATTTTTCATCAGAAACTATTTCTTTAGGTTCTTCCAATCCCCAAAAAATACGCAAGGCTACCAAACCACAATTGGGGTGATTTTCAAAATATTCTCTTATCGATTCTAATGGATTATTAGTAACAAAATGTGCATCGTCATCTATAGAAATAGCAAATTCTGATTTCACCAAACTCAATAATCTATTTCTGCTATAAATTAACCCTTTGCTTTCAGAATTTTGGATCAATTGAATATTAGGATATTCCGTTTTTAAAAAAATTGAAGTTCCATCAGTAGATCCATCATCACAAACTATACATTCAACATCATCCCGCTCTAATAGATATTTAATTTTATTCAAAGTAATAGCTAAATCGGCCTTTCGATTTTTTGTAGTGATGAGAATTGTGAAAGAGAGGCTATTTGAATTCATTTTAATACTTTTCTATCATAGCATTGGGTAATTTTTTGAATTTTAAAAACCCTTTCATCAGTAAATTAGATGAAATTAATTTTACTAAAAATCTATTTTTGATAAAATAACTAAAAAAATCAACGTCGGTATTTTTATTAAAATCAGCATACAACTTCTCTGACTCATTTTGATTAGAGCTTTCTATTTGCATCCAATCTTCGTAAACATTACCCATGTGATATGCATAATTATCATATGTAGTTAATCGCCAATATCCCTTTTTGAGAGGTGCTTTATCAAGATAAGCTTCACTAGTACCTCCCATTTTATAGCCTATATATGAAGTTATTTTATCAAAAACATCCCTCTTATAAGTCGCTACAAAATGACCTGATCCCACATAAACAGTTAAATCATCCATTTGATATCCCAAACTATATGCTAAATAATCTTTGTTATAATTATAGTCCCAACCAATACTTTCATAAAACCGAATTAGAGCCGAAGGATTTTTCACCGGTATAAATTTCAACTTATTACTAAAAAAATTATCAAAAATTATATTTCCACAATTACTTTCATACATTTTAAATTGAGGCACTAATCCAACTACACCTGCTTTAGGTATCCTATTAAAAATTTTGGTTGTCTCTTTTTGCCAATTAGGGCAAAACAGAACATCAGCATCCGAGATTGTAACTAATTCTATATTATTACCTACTAGCCCTTTTAAAATTGCATTTAGTTTTCCAACATTAGTTGTTTGAATAACCTCATGTATTTTTTGAGCGTTAAGCAATTCATCTAAATAAGTTAACACTTTAGAAGTACTACCATTATTGACAATGCTAATAAAGGTTTTATCATGTGTTGTTGCAAAAAGAGAATCTAGACACAATTGAAAAATCCTAAAACTATCCTTAAAATATTCTTCTTCATTAGGAATATAAACAGGAATAATTACCTGATGAATATACTCAGAATCTTCTTGTTGTTTGTTTTTATGTGGATTGTGACCTACTCGCATTTGCACAATTGTTTTTTTAAACAAGAACTAAATATAGCTTTTATAAAATAGTAATAATCCATAAAAAAGAAATTCATGAAATAAATATTTGTAATTTTTAAAAACCAATTAATTTTTTTTTTGTCATTCAAATAGGAATTATTAATTTTTTTCAACAATACCTTCATTTCTATTCTTGAAAAATACCCCTTCTTTTTAGACAGCAAATAATAATAAAATTTAAACGTAGATTTTGATTTTAAATCTAAATTCCATTGACTCCCAGAAATACTTAAATCAGAAATTCTGATATAAACCATGGCTTCATTTATAGTGAAGAGTTCTTTAAAATTTGAAAACTCTAAGACTGCTAATACATCCGAAAACCACCCTAAAGGGAAATCCTTAAAGCCTATATTTACTACTTTCTCTTTATTAAAAATATACTCACTTAATGAACTTCTAAAAAGCCTGAAAAAATATTCTGTTGATTTTTCAATCTTTGGATGAAGATATTTCTCATTCGAAATATTAATATTATCACTATAAATTTTTTGAGTGGCATATCGTACAACACTTGAGACCAACTTTATTTCCTCTAAATTTTCATAAAAAGCATGTACTACATTTTCTCCCAACATATCATCATCTCCCAATATCATAAGCCACTCTTCACTACCTGATAAAGCAATACAACGATCCCATTGTTTAGTAAGTGATATTCCTCCTAGATTACTTTCAAATCGATGGTATATAAAATCAAACATCCCTTTGTACTTTTCCAACAAAACTGATGGATTTTCAGGACTTGCATCATCGCCAATATATACTTTAAATCGCTTATCCCTTTGATTTGCTAAGGACTCTAAAGTAGCTTCAAAAAAAGTGAGTTTATAGTATGGGATTATGATAGCGAGCATTATCTAAAAATTTTATTAAACAATGCCTTAATCATTTTCTTCTTATCAAGAAAAATAAATTCCTGAAAATTATTAAATGCATATTTTGAAATAAATTCATCAATTGAATCTGATGGTAAAAAATGTAATTCATTCCAAACTTCAGGAACTATTGGATGAACATTTTTATAATTCATATAATTTTTACTTGTTAAATTTTTCCAAAACTCAAAATATTGTTGTGTGTCAAAATCATCACGATGTCCCCAATTTAAAATTTTTATTTGAATTTCATCTTCAGTACGCGCCCAAGATTGATGAATGACATTTATATTGGCATAATGATTCTTAACCGTATGGTTATTTCTTGTATAAGTATAATTGGACTGATTAGTAATAAAAGAAAATCGTTCGTTATTTTCTATGTACAAATAACCATCAATAAGTTGACGATATAAGGTTATTAATTTACCTCTAAAAACAATAGGCGTCAATTTTGGAAAAAGAGTTAAATACCAATATTTTTTTAAATATTTAGCAACTTTACTAAAATCATAAACATATTCATCAACATCCAATTGTATTAGCCAACCTTTACCCATTTTCTTCAATAACATATTTCTTTCTCTTGTTTCACATTCGATAGGTAATAATTCAGAAATATAAAAGTTATCAAAGTAAAACTCAATTTTATTATTTCTATCAAAAGCTTTTATTTCATCAAAAAAAGATTGCGGTATTTCAAAATTATTTCCACTCCAAGTCCTTCTATCTCTATCAATAGCAATAAAAATTCCATCAACATAATCATACAATTGCTTAATTGATGTTAGAAGCATTTTATAATCATAAGAAACAAGATAACCGACTTTTATCATACGCTTTGAATCAATTTACTGAACTCCAATGAGAATGTAAATATACTTTTGAATGACTTGGTAATAATTTTGTTCTTTTTGTATAGTCACTTTGCTCAATCGTAAATGAGAAAAAATTTTTTATTTCATATATACTTTCGGCGTGACCAATACCCAACCAAAGATTTATAGAATACAAGCTTGGAGTAAACAATAATTCAGATGTTTCTATTTCAATATTTTTATAATCTCCATCTTTTAAACTAAATGAATGAAATCCATCATCTTCATTTGTTAAATGTGATATAAGTTCACCATTTTTATCGATTATATCAAAGGCTATGGATAAATCATTAATATAATCTTTCACTAAAAAATTTAATTTTATTTTAATTTTTTGTCCTAAAAATATAGTAGCCCCCGAATTAACAATCTTATCATTCACCTCTATATGAAAAGATGAAATTTCAACTCTGTTAGAATATTCATTGTGTAATGGCAAACTTTCAAAAGTTTGAGAAAAAATTTCAGTATAAAAATCTACACTTTCATCAATACCTCCCTCAAAAACCACCTTTCCATTCTCTAAAACTATACCTCTAGTGCACAAACTTTTCACCGCAGCCATATTATGGCTCACAAACAAAACCGTTCTACCTCCTTGTCGTGAAATATCCTGCATCTTGCCAATGGCTTTTTTCTGAAACTCAGCATCACCCACAGCAAGAACCTCATCAATGACCAATATTTCAGGTTCAAGGAAAGCTGCAACGGCAAAAGCCAATCGTACCGTCATTCCGCTACTATAGCGTTTAACCGGGGTATCTATATATCGCTCACAACCTGAAAACTCAATTATTTCTTCAAGTTTTGATGTAATTTCTTTTTTGGTCATACCCAAAATAGCTCCGTTCAGAAATATGTTTTCTCTACCAGTCATTTCTCCATTGAATCCCGTCCCAACTTCTAACAAGGATGCAATTCGTCCTCTGGATTTTATACTTCCTGTTGTTGGCGCTGTTACTTTGGATAATATTTTGAGTAAAGTAGATTTTCCTGCTCCGTTTTTGCCAATAATACCAAGAACTTCTCCTCTTTGCACTTCAAAATTAATATCTTGCAAGGCCCAAACATAATCACTTTCCCCTTTGGTACTTCTGTCGTTTGTATCTCCAATTTTTAAATAAGGATTCTCTTTTCCGCGTAATTCATGCCACCATCGATTTAGGTCATGACTAAGTGTACCTGTCCCTACTTGCCCGAGGCGGTATTGCTTGGAGATGTTTTCGGCCTTAAGTATAATGTCTTTCATTTTTAGTGAATCGTGAATGGTGAGTAGTGAAAGGCGAATAAAAAGCTGTTAATAAACTAACTATTCCCTTCTAACGACTTACTTATATTTTTTTATTTATATAATTCTTAAATCCAATCAAGAGTTTTTTAACTTCCACTAGTTGTAGTTCAAAATCATTCGTTTTTGTAATAAATCCTAATCGTATTGCAATTAGATATTGAGTTTCTAACTCTGACAGTGACCCTATCGAAATATACAAAAACTGTATTAATTCTTTATCTCCTTTTCGTGAAGCTCCCTCTGCTATGTTTGATGGAATCGAAACTACAGACCTTCTCATTTGACTTGTTAAACCATATTTTTCAGTATCTGGAAACGACTGTGTAATTTGATAGACATTGACTACCAAATCCATACTTTTCTTCCAAACATCCAAATCTTTATGATCCATATTTTTTATATTCACATTTCACGACTCACTTCTCACCACTAAACCGTATCAATAAAACTTTTCTCGGTCTTATTAAAAACTAAAAGTCCCGTAAAAAATACGATTAGAGTTAACAACACTGTATATACTAATCCCAAAACAGAAATTTGCCCCACATTCAACAACATGTATCGTGTGGTTTCAATAACATACGCCAAGGGATTATAAGCAATAAGCCATCCGTAATTAGGCATTTTTTCATGAATTAATGCCATCGGATACATCACCGCAGATATATACATAAGCAACTGCACTCCAAAACTAATAAGATAGCTCAAATCTCTATATTTAGTTACTAATGACGAAATAAACATTCCTAATCCCAAACCCAAAATTCCCATTAAAGCTACTAGTAAAGGGAAAAAAATAATGGTAGGGTTAAGACTTATTACCGCTCCTTGAAAGTAATAAAAAGCATAAAAAATAATAAAAATCAGAAATTGAATCCCAAATTTCAATAAATTAGATATAACGATAGAAATCGGCATAATGATTCTTGGAAAATAGACTTTCCCAAAAATAGCAGCATTTTTCTTGAATGTATCTGAAGTATCATTTAGGCAGGACGTAAAGTAATTCCAAATTGTGATTCCAGCCAAATTAAATAAAAACGGTGGGACACTACCGGTATTGATTCCTGCAACAGTATTAAAAATTAAAGTAAAAGTAATCGAAGTAAATAAAGGCTGTATTAAATACCAAAGTGGTCCCAAAACTGTTTGTTTATAAACCGTAACCACATCTCTTTTTACAAAAAGCATAAGTAGATCCCTATACTGCCATACTTCTTTTAAGTTTAGTGAAAAGAATTTGTTTTTTGGACTTATTTCGAACAACCAGGTATTATCTGTATTTTCTATTTCACTCATTTGTTTTAATTAAATGAACTAAATCATTTTAAATTTACAGTAAAAATATTGTTAATTGCAAATATAACAATTTGACAGAAGTATCAAAGTGAAATTTTATTAATGATTTATTATTCAATCATCTAATAAACTAATGAGTATACTTATCAAATTTTACAAATAACTCTTACAATAAAAAAAGGTTTACAAAGCATCTTTCTTTATAAACCTTTTTTAAAGCTTGACTGATGTTTATTTGAATAAAATTCAATAAACACAAGATATTAGTTCTGTCTATCTAAAACTTCAAAAGTGGAATTCATGCTTTTAAATTCCGGTACAATTTTTTTCATTTTTGATACAATATCATCATTATCGTAAAGATTCGCACTATTTATAAGATCTTTAATGTCAGAACATAATGTTTCTACTTCATCATTAACCTCTAAAGCAATCATTATTTTTTCGTGATAAGTAGGTACTGTTTTTGAAGTTTCGTTAAGTAATTCTTCGTACAATTTTTCTCCTGGTCTTAAACCTACAATCTCTATTTTAATATCTCTCTCTGGAATAAAACCAGCCAGTTTAATCATTTTTTTAGCCAAATCGATAATTTTAACTGGTTTACCCATATCAAAAATATAAATTTCTCCTCCATTCCCCATTGCTCCTGCTTCAAGAACTAGTTGACAAGCTTCTGGTATGGTCATAAAATACCGAATAATATCTTTGTGCGTAATCGTAACCGGACCACCATTTGCTATTTGTTTTGTAAAAAGTGGAACAACAGAACCATTTGAACCCAAAACATTTCCGAAGCGAGTAGTAATAAACTTTGTTGTATGTGTTTGATTTCCGTTTTGATTTTGCAATTGAAGAAGTTGAACATATTTCTCCGCTATTCTTTTACTAGCGCCCATCACATTACTTGGATTTACCGCTTTATCTGTAGAAACCATTACAAATTTTTTGACCTGATACATACAAGATAAATTAGCTAAATTCATTGTTCCTTGAACATTTGTAATAATGGCCTGAGAAGGATTTTCTTCCATCAAAGGTACATGTTTGTATGCAGCAGCATGATAGACGACTTCTGGCTGATATTTTTTAAAAACATTCTCAATTGCCTCTTTATTTCTCACATCAGCAATTACAGTATGGATTTTAGTATTAGTGTCTATTTTCTGAATTTCCAAAGCTAAATGATGTAAAGGAGTTTCTGCCTGATCCAACATAATTATTGCATTTGGTTTAAAAATTATAACCTGACGCACAATTTCGCTTCCAATCGATCCCGCTGCACCTGAAATTAAAATGGTTTTTTCCTTTAACTGTTTTGAAATGGATTTACTATCCAAAACTATTGGCTTTCTCTCTAATAAATCTTCAATTTGTATGTTTTTTACTTTTTGAGAAATTTCTTTTTGATTTTCCCAATCCGTTATCAATGGAACTGTATAAACCCTATAATTAAACTCTAAGCATTGATCAACAATAATTAATTGTTCTTCTTTAGTCAAGCTCTTATCTGCAATTATAACGGCCTCTGCCCCAACAGAACGCATTAATGCAGGTAGCTTTTTCTTTTGGACCAATATAGGTAAATCTAGCATTCGTTTTGAAGAATTCTGATTGTTTCGATCTACAAAACCCACAATTTTAAAACGGGATGGTGTTTCAAATGTCAACGCATTAGAAACTGATATTGCATTAGCATCAGCTCCATAAATAATAGTACGTATTAATTTTGCATCTGCCTTTTCAGAGAAATAAAGTTCAAAACTTCTTTTAACCAAAACACGATATAAAAACAAACCGCAAAAAGAAAAAACGATATTTACAAAAAGTGCGGTATTCAAAAAAGCTTTCTCTTTTGTAAAAAATTCAAAGAAAAAATTGAATAAAAGAAAGAAAACTAAAACCGACATTTGAGAAAAAAGTAGTTTTATCGCATCAATAAAAGAAGAATGCCTAATAATCCCAGAATATGTTCTGAAAAGCCAGAAGAAAAAAATATTTACGCCAAAAAAGAAAGCAATAAATTCAATTTCATAAGCTGTAATAAAATAATTTAATCCCGTTCCTTTGAATAACATAAAAGTAAAAAGGAAAGAAACTAACAAAATCATAGTATCAATAGTTACCACAACCCATCTAGGCAAATAATTCAAATTATGAATATTGAACCTTAAATTGTCTCTGGTGAAAAATTGATTAGAAAAAGATTTTTTAGTATCTGGCATGCCTTTATTTAAAATGATTTAATTTAATAATTTGTAATATTGAAAGGATTATAAATATAAATAAATATAACGAATTAATGCTCTTTAAAAAAAAGAAATGTAAGTTTTTATTACTTATTACGTACATCATTATTAAAATTAAGTCGCTAATTTATTTCTGCAATAGCTTCAAAATTGTCTTTTTAATTTTAGCTCGTTCCATATCTGTTAGATTAGAACCTGACGGAAGACAAAGCCCATTCTCAAAAAGTGTTTGAGCTACAAGACTACCATAATATGGATAATTTTTAAAAATAGGCTGCAAATGCATTGGTTTCCATAATGGCCTAGATTCGATATTTTCCTCTTCGAGTGCAAGCCTAATTGTTTCTCTATTTATAGTATTACTTTTTTCTGGATCTATTAAAATAGTAGTCAACCAATAATTCGAATGATAATCTTCATTGGGAACAGAAAAAACAGTTATACCCTCAACATCCTCAAATAAATCTATATAAAAATCATGCATGGCTCTTCTTGAAGCTACATGATTATTTAAAACTTTCATTTGTCCTCTTCCAATACTAGCACAAATAGTACTCATTCTGTAATTATAACCTAACTCACTATGTTGATAATATGATGCAGAATCTTTTGATTGAGTTGCAAAGAAAATTGCTTTTTCTTTTTCAGCTTTAGTTTTGGTAATAAGTGCACCTCCTCCTGAAGTGGTTATTATTTTATTACCATTAAATGAAAGTATTCCAATATCACCAAAAGTGCCACACTTTTGTCCTTTATAACTGCTCCCTAAAGCTTCAGCACAATCTTCTAAAATAGGAATATTATATTTATCCGCTACAGTTCTTATTTCTTCTATTTTATACGGAACCCCATAGATATGAACTGCTATAATTGCTTTTGGTTTATATCCTTTACTTATTCTATCTGTAATTGCTTTTTCTAAAAATACAGGACATAAATTCCAAGTATCAACTTCACTGTCTATAAAGATAGGTGTTGCTCCCTGATATATAATTGGATTTACGGAAGCTATATGGGTATGAGTTTGAACTAGTACTTCATCTCCTTTTTTCACCCCTAATAATACTAGTCCTAAATGAATGGCAGCTGTCCCTGAATTTAAAGCAGCAACATTTACATTTTCTAAATAATTTTCAATATCATTTTCAAATGAAGAAATCCCTGGTCCAAAAGGTGCAATCCAATTACTTTCAAAAGCCTCTTGAATAAACTTTTGTTCATCACCCCCCATATGAGGAGAAGAAAGACTAATTTTTGGATTACTCATTTAATAAAAATTTAATATAAAATATCTGTTTTTACAATATAGAACCTTTAATCCCTAAAACAGTTTTTATAATTATAACAATATCTCCAAAAAAAGAATGATTGTAATAATACTCCAAATTCAACTTTATCTTATTCGGAAAAATAACTTCATCGTTGTACTCCTTTGGATTTTCATTTTCTAATAATAAGGAATCTTCATTTCTGTAAATAAGACTTGCAGGCCCTGTAATTCCTGGTTTTAATTCTAGGATTTTTCTATCCTCACCTTCTAATACATCATAGTATCCTGAAACATCGGGTCTTGGTCCCACAAAACTCATATCATTTATCAAAACATTATAAAGTTGTGGAAACTCATCTATTTTTGACTTTCTGAGAAAATTCCCTAAAAAGGAAATGATTGGCTTTCCAAAACAATCTGATTTGATTGTTCGCAGTTTATATATTTTAAACTTTTTGCCATGGCGACCAATTCTTTCCTGAATAAAAAAACCATTTTGCTTCGTATCAATTGTTGCCAAAATAAAAAAAAGAAGTATTATCCAACCAATGAATAGCAATCCAATTATTGAAAAAAGAATGTCAAAAATTCTTTTACTCATATAAATTCTAATTAAAAAAATTTAGACTGATTTGAGCTTCATGATGGAAATAACTTTGATTCTGACTCTCCAATAAACCGCCATTAATACCAATCCCGTCAGAAAAAAAACCATTGGTGACATATAACCTTTATTTATAAATAGTATTACGCAACAATTTATAGCCAATTGTATTACAGCATAAAGTAAGGAAACACTAACATGGGACCATTGCATTTCATTCGATAAATATTGATACAAATGACTTCTATGGGGTTGTAAAATATTTTCTTTATTTTTTATGCGATATATAATAGTGACAATAGCATCAATCCCATATACTGAAAAGAATAACAGATATCCTATTTGTTGTTTTTCAAAAATCAGTTTCAACATAAAATACGCTAAAAATACAGCCATAGAAATACTCCCTACATCGCCAGCAAATGTTTTGGCTTTCTTTCTAATATTGAAAAAACCAAAAACTAAACAGGAAATTCCCATTAGAATAAATACAGGAAATTGATCCTCGTTTTGGTACAAATACCCAAAAGTAAGGAGACTAACCATTGCATATAAAACTGTTATTCCGTTTATCCCATCCATGAAATTAAAAGCATTAATCCAACCGATAAGCAAAACAATACTTATTGGAATAATCCAAAATTCAATCCCAAACAAATTTAAATCATACAACAATAATACTACTGCTATAAGATGAGACAAAAACCTTGGTAAAGTTGGCAAAGGATATACATCATCAATAAAACTGACAATTGATACCAACACAACAGCTGATACAACAGGAATAGAAACATATCCCATAATAAAAGCCACTACTACCGCAATAGGAAAAATAATACCTCCTCCTCTCAACGTAACTGTGGTATGAGAAGAGCGATGATTAGGTTTATCAATAATATTAAAAACATCTGCTATTTTGAAATAAACAAGTTCAAGAATAACAAATAATAAAGCGACTACAATGTATTGCATGTTAGAATTAGTATTGACTTTAGGTCATAAATCATGATTTTTTTGAAAAAAACTTCTAAAAAATCATGTGCTAATAATTTATAATTTATGTTTCAAAAGACCTAAAAGATATTCGCCATATCCTGACTTTTTTAATGGTTCCGCTAATCCTTTCAACTGTTTATCTGAAATAAAACCTTGTCTCCAAGCAATTTCTTCAATACAACCTACTTTCAATCCTTGACGTTCTTCAATAACTTGAACAAATTGCCCAGCCTGCATTAAACTATTAAAAGTTCCTGTATCCAACCAAGCAGTACCTCTACTCAAAATCCCTACTTTAAGGGCTTCTCTCTCTAAATATACTTTATTAACATCTGTAATTTCATATTCTCCACGAGCACTTGGTTTGATATTCTTTGCAATTTCAACCACCGAATTATCATAAAAATAAAGTCCTGGAACTGCATAATTTGATTTTGGTTTCAATGGTTTTTCTTCAATAGAAAGCGCTTTATGCGAGGCATCAAACTCAACTACACCGTAGCGTTCTGGATCTGAAACATGGTAAGCAAAAACGACTCCTCCCTTCGGATTAGTATTTGATTGCAATAACTCATGCATATTAGCTCCAAAGAAAATATTATCTCCTAGAACTAATGCTACACTATCTTTTCCTATAAATTCTTCTCCAATAACAAAAGCTTGTGCTAAACCATTAGGAATAGCTTGTTCTGCATAACTAAACTGACACCCAATTGCTGAACCATCACCTAATAATTTTTTGAAATTAGGTAAATCATGTGGCGTTGAAATTATTAGTATTTCATTAATCCCAGCCATCATCAAAGTAGATAATGGATAATAAATCATAGGTTTATCATAAACTGGCATCATTTGCTTACTCATGGCGAGTGTCAAAGGATGTAAACGCGTACCAGAACCTCCTGCTAATATAATTCCTTTCATCTTTTTACTTTTGACTAATTATATTGTTTTTCATAATAAGAAGCATAAGCACCAGAAGTGATATTATTCAACCATTCTTGATTTTCTAAATACCAATTTACAGTTCGTTCTAGTCCCTGCTCAAAAGTAACCGAAGGTTTCCACCCCAATTCTTTATTTATTTTAGTGGCATCAATTGCATAACGCAAATCATGACCAGGACGATCTTTTACGTAAGTGATTAGTTGTGCTGATGTACCTGTAGTTCTACCTAATTTCTCATCCATTATTTGGCATAATAATTTTACTAAATCAATATTTTGCCATTCGTTAAAACCGCCAATATTATAGGTGTCGTGATTCACTCCTTCATGAAACACCAAATCAATTGCAACAGCATGGTCTTCAACAAAAAGCCAATCACGGGTATATTTACCGTCACCATAAACTGGTAGAGGTTTGTTCTGAATAATATTATTAATAAATAGCGGAATCAACTTTTCAGGAAAATGAAAAGGTCCATAATTATTAGAGCAGTTGGTCAAAACATAAGGAAATCCATAAGTCTCTCCATACGCACGAACAAAATGATCTGAACTTGCTTTGGAAGCTGAATAAGGTGAATTTGGATCATATGCTGTAGTTTCTGTAAATAAGCCTTCAGCTCCTAAGCTACCATATACTTCATCAGTACTGATATGATAAAATCGTTTTCCTTCATAGTTATCTTGCCAAATTGCTTTTGCAGCATTTAACAAATTCACAGTACCAATAACATTTGTTTTAACAAAGGCTAATGGATCCGTTATAGAACGATCTACATGTGACTCGGCCGCTAAATGCAATACGCCGTCAAATTGATGTTCCGCAAACAAAGCATCAATAAAAGGAGCATCCACAATATCTCCTTTTATAAACGTATAGTTGGATGCTTTTTCAATATCAGCAATGTTCTCTAAATTTCCTGCATAGGTTAATGCATCCAAATTAAAAATTTGATAGTCGGGATATTTATTCACAAACCTTCTAACAACATGAGATCCTATAAAACCTGCTCCTCCAGTAATTAGTATTTTTTTCATTTTATTTAATTTTCATGCATTTTTCTAAACTCACTTTATAATCCGGAACAACAACACCAAAAGTATTTTTTATCTTGGTTTTATCCAATAAAGAATACTGCGGGCGTTTTGCCGGTGTAGGATAAGCCGATGATGGGATTCCGCTAATTTCGCAATCAAAATTACCTATTTCTTTAATTGCTAAAGCAAATTCGTACCAACTGATTTCTCCTTCATTGGAAAAATTATAAATCCCCGCTTGCCAGTCATTATGTGTTAGTATTGTCATAATAGCCTGAGCTAAATCAGCAGCATAAGTAGGACTTCCTATTTGATCGTTTACAACATTTAAACTATCTCTTTCTTGCATCAATCGAGACATTGTTTTCACAAAATTATTTCCAAAACTAGAATAAACCCAAGAAGTTCGGATTATAATTGCGTTTGGGTTTTCTTGTATACAGGCTTTCTCTCCAGCTAGTTTAGTTTGACCATAAACGTTGATTGGATTCGTTTGCGCCGTTTCTGCTAAAGCAGTAGCTGCAGTACCATCAAAAACATAATCCGTAGAAACATGTATGAATTTGCAATCATTTGCAAAACTCCACTTAGCTAGTATTGCAACCGATTGGTGATTTAACACATCCGACAATTCAACCTCTGATTCGGCTTTATCAACGGCAGTATGCGCCGCACAGTTGATAATAATTTGAGGATTAATCGAATTTAATTCTGTTTCTAATTTTTCCAGATTACACAAATCTAATTCTTCTCTATCTGTAAAAATCCATTGAAATTGGGCGTATATTTTTGACAAAATCTCTAATTCCGACCCTAATTGTCCTTTTGAACCTGTTACTAAAATTTTCTTCATTGTGTGCATTAAAAGGTCCAATCTATATCATTAAAACTTGGCAATATTAAATCTTTGTCCGAAACAATTACCTCATCTGCACTCAACTGCCAATCAATAGCAAGAGTTGGATCGTCAAAACGAATTCCTCGCTCACTATCTTTGTGATACAATTGATCCACTTTATACATCACTGAAGCTGTTTCACTTAATACAGAAAACCCATGAGCAAATCCGTGAGGCACCATCAATTGTTTTTTATTTTCCGCACTTAATAACACACTAAAATGTTGTCCATAAGTAGGTGAGTCTTTACGCAAATCGACAGCCACATCTAAAATTTCTCCTTCTAACACTCGTACTAATTTTGCTTGTGCAAAAGGATTAATTTGTAAATGCAAACCACGAATCACTCCTCGTTTAGAGAAAGACTGATTGTCTTGTATAAATTGATATTCAATTCCATTTTCATGAAATTTCGCCTGATTGTATGCTTCAAAAAAATACCCGCGAGAGTCTTCAAATACTCTTGGGGTAATAACAACTAGGTCTTTTATGAATGTTTTTTCAACTGTCATTTTATGATTTTATTTTTAATTTAATTAATTTTTAAAAATTAAGAATGCTATTCTAACCCTTTAATCCAATAATTAGGTTTTGATTCTAAAAATATTGCTTTCAACCATCCAGTTAGAGACATATTATTATGAAGATCTTCTTCTATTTCTACAAAAGGACTTTCAAAAAAAGATTTGTTTAATTTAACGCCCTCTCTATCAATAACATATATATTATTCTCATTATAAAAAGGATATTTTTTAATTTCTGGATTAGTTGTAATAATTTTTTTGCCAGCACCAAGTGCCTCAAATGTCCTCATAGTTAAGCCATTTTGATCAGGATGATTAATATCTAGTATAACTGAAGACTCCTCATATAAATTTATTATGTCATCGATATTTAAACTTTTAAAACTTAATTTTTTATAATCAAAACTTTTAAAAGAAGCATCAAATAACGATTTAAAAAAGAAAACTAATCTACTTGGCATAAAATAGTAGGCATAACTAGAAAGATTATTTTCTAAACACCAATTTACAATATTATCACTTATTTTATATCTATCCGAATGAGCAGTACCTAGAAACAAAAGATCATACTTAATCTTTTTATTGATAATTTCTCCATATTTGTCAATATAAAAAAGAGGTCTAAAATTGATTTTGTATTTAATAGCGTCATTCGAATCAAAAGTGAATTTTTTATCAAAATATTCTAATATTGATACTGCATTTGGATTATTTTTAAAGGAATCCCATGTGTAAAATATAAATACACAATTGGGATTTCTTCTTTTGAATTCTTTTAAAAAAAAACGAGGTACAACTTCTCCTTTTATCAAGAAAAAGAAATCATAATAAGAGGATTCGGTTTTTTTTAAAATTAAATCATAGTATGAATTTATTTTTTTTTGATAAAGAGAACGTTTAAATCTAATAATTCCTTTAACAAATATCGAATTTGCTGGGCGCTCATCAAAATAATCTAGTTGAGCACCAAAAGCCTTTAACTTATCAGTTATGGCTTTTTCATAATTAAAGGTCTGAACTGATAAAAAAAGTATTTTTTTATCTTTCAAAATTTCAAATTCCATTATTTAAGTAATCCTTTTCTTTTCATTTCTTCAAGAGACTTACTCAATTTATCCTCTTGAATTTCTTGTTGTAATACCCATTTAGAAAATTTCTGAATTCCTTCTTTAAAATAAACTTTAGGCTCAAAACCTAAACGCTGTTTAATTTTAGTTAAATCCGCATAATTGTGACGAATATCTCCTAATCTAAATCTTCCCGTTACAGTAACTGGAACATCTATTCCATATGCTTTTATCAATGAGTTAGCAACTTCAAGAACGTCTGTTGCAACTCCAGTCCCTACATTAAATACATGCCCGTTTGCTTCTTCTTTTTCAATTCCAAGAATTGTAGCAGCTACAACATCATCTATAAAAACAAAATCTCTTGTTTCTTTTCCATCTTCAAAAATCTGAATTGGATTATTATTTCTAATTTGAGTAGAGAAAATAGACAAAATTCCTGTATAAGGATTTGATAATGATTGTCCTGGCCCATAAACATTTTGATATCTAAAACCAACAGGAGCAATTCCTATTGTTGGGCAAACCGTCATAATCATCTGTTCTTGATTTTGTTTAGTAATTCCATAAACAGATGAAGGATGAATTTTAGAATCCTCATCTGTTGCCAATAACTCAAGTTCTAGATCATCTGCAAAAGTTAGTTCAAAATTACCCGCCAACATATCATTTTCTTTTCTATGCGTTGGGTACACTACTCCTAATTTTGGATGTTTATATTTCCCTTCACCATAAATAGAGCGTGAAGATGCAATAACAATTTTTCCAACTGAATTTACTGTGTTAGCTAATATATCAAGCATAATAGCTGTCCCTTGAATATTTACCTCTGTATATTTTTCAATACAATACATTGATTGTCCAGTTCCTGTTTCAGCAGCAAAATGAACCACTACATTTTGGCCTTCTAATGCTTTAACCCAATCTTCTCTAGAAGTGACAGTTCCTTCGATAAAATTTACTTTCTCTTTAATACTTTTAAATAGTGGAGAGGTAACTTCAGGATTATCTCCATGGATTTGTTTGGAGAGATTATCTAAAACGGTGATTTTATGTCCTTTTTCTATAAGCTTAAGAGCTAAATTACTTCCTATAAAACCAGCTCCGCCAGTTATCAAAATGTTTTTCATATTAAATTTTTCTATTTTTCTATAAACGACCCGTCTGGATTTGTTCTCATCCAAACTTTTTCATCTAAATTATATCTTTTAACTATTTTAGCTGGTGATCCTACAATAACGCTATAATCAGGAAAAGTCCCTTTTACAACACTATTAGCTCCAACTACGCATTGATTGCCTAAAATTGTACCTGCTTGTATACAAGCGCCTATGCCTATAAAACAATTTTCTCCAATTAAAGTTTCTCTAATTATATATTTTTGCTTTAAAATATGAATACCAATTTCTTGATAATCATGATCTATATTTGTTACAAAAGTATTTGCTAAAATTGTTGTTGATTTTCCAATAACTAAATTTGAAGCTGATGTGATATGAACATTTTGGCCTATTGAAACATCATCTTTAATTATAACAAAACCTTCTTTCCCATAGGTTTCTAACCTAATATTTGGATAAATCCTAACATGTTTTCCTATAAAAATATTTTCACTTCCTTTAATTATAATAGGTCTTCCAATATAACTAGGAAATCTAATTTTCCCAAAAAAAGGAAAATATAAAATGGCTCTCAATGCCCAAAAAAATTTATATATCATCTATTAATTTTAATTTTATAAACCCTAATTAATCCGTAATAAAGCAACTGGAGTCTATACTCAAGTTTTTCGTATAAAGACAAATGTGATTTTGACAATGTATTTGAATTAGTCTCACTATGCCTTCTATAGTACATACAAGGAGTATCAATAAATTTCACTTCATAGCATAATTCTGAAATAAATCCAAACCACCAGTCATGGAAGAGCAATAGATTGACTGGCAAAGGAATAATTTCTTCTAAAATTTCTTTTTTAAATGCTAAACAACAACCAAGATATGTACTCTTATAAAAATTTTTTAAAACACCTTTCCCTGATTTTACAACATCAAAATATGATTCTTGAATAATATTTTTGTCTTGGTCAATTACTTTACAATTTGAAACTACTAAGTCATAATTTTTCAACTCCTCAACACATATTTCAATTTTATTTGGTAACCAAATATCATCCTGATCTGATAGAAAAATAAAATCACCGCTAGCATTTTTAAGAGCATTTTGAAAATTATGATTTACACCTTTTTTAGAATTGTTTTTAATTACTAAAATTCTCTTGTCTGCAAATTTTTCAATAATAGTCAAAGTATTATCATTTGAACCATCATCTGAAACTACAATCTCGTCGTTTTCTCTGAGTTGTATAAGGATAGAACTTATCTGTTCTTCGATATATTTTTCACCATTATAAGTAGCAATACATACTGAAATCATTCTTTTGCGTGTTTTTGCAATTCTTTTAATCTTGAAAGAACCACAACTGAAATTAATATCATTGACAATCCTATCGGATTATTCATATATGGGTTAGTACCTGACTGTAAAACAATAAAGACTACACTTAATAAAAAAGGTAGAGCAATTTTTTTGTATTCTTTGTTTTTGATATTATAATAATTGTAATAAATATAAAAAAACAAGCCAAACCAAAAACACAAGCCTAACAATCCTTGCTTATGAAAAATTTCCAATAAAGAAAGTTCCATACCCCTTGGTCTTATAGGTACACCTATGCCAAATCCGTGACCTATAAAAAAACTAACTGGATTAATACTCGAAATAACTTGGCTAATCTGAATAAATCTTGCACCATCAGAACCTGATTTATCGCCTAGCGATTCTATAAAAAAAGGAATTCCAATCATTGATATAACTCCAATAATTAAAACACAAATTTTCAAAACCGCATTTTTATTGATAAAAAAAATATAATAAAAACCTATCAATATTGTGAAAAGGATAAAACCTCTTGTTAATGTCAATAAAATTGAAATAAATAAAAAGGCTAGTGCCAATTTACTATACCATTTATTAGAAAAAAGAAAGAAAAAAAAACCTATACATAAATATAAAAAACCTTTATAAATGAATAAGGAATCATTTCTAAACATAATTTCTCCTATTTCATTTTGTCTTTCATAAAAAGAGGGAAAATCAATCTTCCCTAAAAACAATAATAGAATAACTATAATATATAAAATGGCTAATATTATTGACCCTTTTTTTATTATATCGGCTATTTTTTCTATATCGTTAAGATTCTTAATAACTAAAGAAAAAAATAATAAAATGTAGAAAAAAATTAAAGGCTTTAAATCTCCTAAAATAAATTCTATTGGCGCATCATTAAAATAGCCCACAATACTTGCAAAACAAATAATAACTGTAAAAATACTAACAATATAAACTACGTCTTTTTTTACAATTTGTTTATTCAAAAAAAATATAAATGACAAAAATAATGCTATTCCAAATAAGACCATTCGAAAAGACAAAGGTCCTATTTCTAAATAACGACCTCCTCCTCCAATAACTAATTCATATAAAATAGGTACAAAGAGAAGTTTTAAAAAAAACAATAAATTAAGATTTGCTTTTTTTAGCATTTTTTAAAAATTAAAAACATTTTTTAAAGTTAACTGAAAATATACTTTATTTTTAAACTTAAGTTGTTTAAAAAACCTTAAAATTAATCTTAATTTAAAAACAAAATAATTCAGATAGCCTTCTTCTTTCATAAATAAATTTTCCGCTTCTAACATTTGTTTGTATCTTAAACAGGAAACATTTGCTTCAAAATCCTGAATAACAGACAAATCTTGTTTTATTGTTGCCCCTAATAGCAGAACGTTTCTTTTATCATCAAATATTTTTTTAAAATACCAATGATCTAACATATCTAATGTATAGTTTTCATTAAAACCATTAATCCCATTTAGATACGCAATACTCAAAAGAGTACCTGAATTAATACCCGTAATTTTTGAATTAACAATCCCTTCTTCAATAATCAATGGTCTACAAATCCCTCCTAAAAACATTTTCCCTGGAGAAATTACTTGATTATTGTTTAAGTTATTTACTTTAGGAATAATAGCTACTGTATCATGTTTCAAATATTGTTTATCTAAAATACTTATTTTATCTATATATTCTTTTGTAAAATAAGTATCTTGATCAAGCAATAACAACCAAGACTTTTTATTTTTTTTTGCTAACTCTAAAGCAGAATTATAAGCTCTACTTAGTCCCAAATTTAGAGAATCATGAACATACTGAACATTAAAATTTTGATATATAAAATTTTCGTCTAAATACTGCTTATTAGGGCTATTATCATAAACAAATATATCTATAGTAGAATTCACACCTAAAGATTCACCAATTGTTTTGATGGTTACTGAGGTTTCCAAATTGCTTTTATAAAGAACAATAACTATAAATACATCTTGAAAATTCATACTATTCTATCATTTTTTTTAACCAATTTTCAATAGAATATTTAGAGCTAATTTCATATGGAATGGGTTTAAATTCAGATTCAAAAAAAGATTTTTTCAAATCGGGATTATCTCTATCAATGACTAAGATATTATTTGAATTATAGAAATCATAATTAACAATATCTGTATTTGTTGTAATAATTTTTCTCTGCGCCCCAACTAACTCAATAGTCCTCATAGTTAAACCACTTTGAGATGGATGTGCTATATCTAAAGTTATTTTTGAATTGAGAATATTCTTGAAGTTCGTCTCGGCAGACACCGGTTTAAATACTAAATATTTTTTATTGCCCTTTAGTTCGCCTCCATAAAGAGACTGTGTAAAATAACTGAAATAACCTGTAAACAAAACAAACTGATATTTGAGTTTATGATGTTCACAAAATTTAGCGATTTTTTTAATTAAAACTAACCTATCTGAATGATACCAACCCAAATGATAAATATCGTTTTTAGGAAGATTTTCATTACCCGTATTTATGTACTCTTTTCTAAAAAATAAAGGATTAAAAATAAGGCTTGAATCCTTTACACAATCCAATCGATCAAAAGAATATACTTTATTAAAAAACTGCAATTTGTGATTAACATCTTTTATTCTACAAATAGAATCCCATAAATATAAAATGAATTCCGCATTAGGATTTTTATCTTTTAAAGTTTTTATAGCGCCAGCTGAAAAAGACTCACCCTTTATAATAAAAACTAAATCATACTTTTTATTTGCTTTTTCAAGAATTTTCGCACTATGTTTTTCTTTTATCGATTCAATTCTTTTTAAATTCTTAAATCGAGAATACATTCTAAATAAAAAATTATTTATTGGTGTTTCTGAAAAATAATCAACCTCGTAATTTTGATTTTTAAATTCCTCGATAATTGCATCTTCATAATCATAAAAACCTATACCAATAAATAAAACCTTTTTTTTTGTCATTATAAATACACTTACACTATAAAATTCCCTTGAACATCTGTTCTCTTCCATTCAGCTGAGTCAAAACAATAACGTTTAACTATTTTAGCAGGGGCTCCTACTACTACACAAAAATCAGGAATTATTCCAGATACAATACTATTAGCGCCGATAGTGCAGTGCTTCCCAACTTCAGTTCCTGGTAAAATCACTACATTATTATAAATTTTACAATCCTCTCCAATAAAAACAGGATTGACAATTATTTGTTGCTTTTCAATTGGTAGACTAATATCTTCATAAGGGTGATGAATATCAGTTATTGTTACATTAGCTGCTATTGCGGTATTTTTACCTATATAAATACTTTCAGCACAAGTTAAATGCAAATTTTGTTGAATAGAACAATAGTTATCAATTATAATATGAGGCGAAAATTTAATTCCTTCATAAAAGCTTATTCCTTCAATTCTTGAATTGGACTGAATAAAAACATAATCATTAATTTCAATACAAAAGGGAGTTATGATTAATGGTTTTACGACAAACGACTTTATTCCTAATTTTTTATATCTATTTCTATTTATAGCATACCAAATTCGCCTATATAATGCATTATAAATTCTATTCATATCTATACTTCTTTAATCTTTTGACTTAAAAATTTTGTTTTAATAAAGTTCAAATCAATATTCAAAATCTTAAAACTAATAACTACAAATGCTAATGAAATAAAAGTTTTGATAGTTATATTAGACATCATATTAAAATCAAATAAAGCATCATAAACTATTGGTGTCAAAACTACTAATAGTATTAGTACAACTTGAGTAATAATATATTTTTTACTAATAATTGCATTATATTGAAAAATAATATTTGAAAACAGAAAAGAAACTGTTGAAGCAATTATAGCTCCATAACAACCATAGTAAGGTATAAATATCAGATTAAGAACAACTGAAATAATAGCAGAAACAATAGAAATTAATGAAACTATTTTTTGCTTTTTATTTGCTATCATCAAAATATTCAAATAAGTATTAATTCCTGAAAGAACAACAGAAACAATAAAAAGAGGTACTAACTTATACCCTTCTCTAAAAGCTCCGGAAGTTGCTATTATAAAAAATTCTTTACTAAAAATTGAAGCACCAAAAGCACCAATAAAAATGGCTAGTAAATAAATTTTGTATAACTTTTGATTAGTTTCCTGAAAATTTTCGTTAAAGTATTCTTTAAACAAAATAGGTTCAAATGTCTTATATAATGCTTGAATTACTATATTTAAAACAGTTGCTAATGTAATTGCAACGGAAAAAATACCTAATTGATCTAATGAAATATATCTTTCTAAAATAACTCTATCGCTTAACGATACGAATAAGAAAGCTAAACTACCAGGCAAAATAGGTAAAGTAAAATGTAATGCTTCTTTAATCAATTTAAAATTTATCTTGAAAATACTATTTTTATAAATCATATAAAAATAGATGAACATAAAAGGAACATTTATAACTAATCGAGCATAATAACTTCCTAAGAGGCCTTGATTATAAACCACTACAAAAACATAAACCATCAAAAACTGTAGCAAAGTCCTTGAAAGACTTAACATTAAGAAGCCTTTGGCATTTTCTTTTACTCTATACAACACTAAAGGTATAATAGAGATAACCTCAAAAAAATTATTTAAAATAGCTAATTGAAAATAAGGTTTAAAAGGAATATTAACATGAAAAAAATCAATTAAAAAAGGAAAAAAAAGCATTTGAAAAAGAATCAAAATACAATTAAATCCAAAAATAAACAGAAAGATACTCCCTATTAACTCTTTTCTAGAATTCTCATCTTTAGCACTATAATAATGACGCAAAACAAACGTATTTAACGACAACGTTGCTATTACAAACACAAATGTCATTACTGAAGTTGTATAACTTACAATTCCATATTCATCAGCAGTAAGATATTTTGTTAAAATAGGTAATAAAAAAAACGATATAATTCTAGGAACAATTTCTCCTATAGAATAATATACAGTAGTTTTTACGAGTTTTTCAGACATTAAAAAAACTTATTAAAGCGTTTAAGAAAGACCTCAATTTACTAATAATAACCTATTCATAAATTGATCAAATTTATTAGAATCAAAAGTTTTAAAAAACAAATTTTCATTCATATCGTCAACAACAAACTCTTTATTAAATGCTTCGATAATCTCATTAGCATTATTTATTAAGTTTATATTTGGTAAATCAAAAACATGATGATGTCTTCGATATGTTTGTTTTTTATATATAAATCCTATTTTTTTTAAATGATATGCTTCATAAAGAGCGGTTGATTGAATTACTAAAACTGCTTTAGACATCTCCAATAATTCGTAAACGCTTTTTTCATTTGTATAAACTGCCACATTTTCAAACTTTGAAAACTTTTCTATGTAATATTGTTTTTCTAAAAATTGATTTGGATGTAATTTAAAATAGATTGGTATATTCTTGTTTTTCGTGGCAAAGTCAATAATTATTTCTTTCAAATTTTCTCCAAATACATCTGAACTAGCTACTAATAGTCCATTTATGTTTTTGTTTTGTTCCTTTATCAAATTATTGTTTTGAGCGTTAAAAAAATAAGTGTTTCCCATAGAAATAATATCATTTACAGGTAGATATAAATTTTTAGCCCAAAAATCTGAAAAAGTAAAGAAATAAGTTGGCAAATAAAGCTGATTATCTTTATAATCTATCTTTTTAGAATAATTATAAGCTAAGTGAGCTTCATCTATAATTCCATGTTGCACTTCTATTATAGGTATACTCCTTTTTTTACCCGCAGCAAAAAGTCCTTTTTGAATACCATTTTGGGTTATAAAAATTACTTTGGGTTTTTTCAAACTAAGAAGTATGGTATAAAAAGCAAGTTCAATTTTAAAATCTGACACTAATCTATTAATATCTTGATTTGAAAATGATACATTTGAAAATTCATTATTTATCAAAGAAATCAAATCGGAATAGTCTTCATTTTGTCTATAAAACAATCTAGTTATTCTTTTAAATATATTGATTGGATTAAACAAAGTGTTTTCATAATACCATTTAGAACGATCCCTTTCATAGCTTTCAAATGCATAATAATTTCCTGAAATACTATTTAAAATATCTCCTAAATTCTGATCAAAAAAAGCATCATTACCAATCTTATTACGAGAAGTTGTAAAAAATAAAAAATCAGATTTTTTAAATAAAACAAAATTAAAAAATGATTTAATTTCTTTAAAAATTTGATTTACACTTACATTCAACTTGTTTTTTTTAACATTTGACTCATGATTCCACAATAAATGATAAAACAATTCAAATCGAACTAAATCCCAGTAATATAAATCATTAGTTTGTTTACTAAACAAATTATGTTTTTCTTCAAACTCGAAAAAAGTATTTTGATCAAAATCTACACTCTCTTTTTCTTTCATCAGAAGCTAGTCAAAAAAACTTATACTTACAAGTATATATTATAATTAAGGTAATAAATATTTTCAAATTATAAACCAAGAGCGGTCAATTTAATATTCTGTACATAAACATCGGAATGTTTCTGTTTGTATCTTGCATGTGACGAATAATAGCTCACCCATAACTCGCCATCCTTAATTACCATTCCTGCATATCCACAATCACCTCCACTAGGAAACACATACAATTTTTTATAAATATTAGTCACTAAATCATAACTATAAAGAACAACTTGCATAGCGCTAGAATCTCTCCCTGAAATAAGCATTTTATTTTCATAAAAAATAAAATTAGGACCTCCTAAAGACAATACTGGTATTTTATCAAAAACTTGCCAAGATTTATTTTGATCTGTACTTCTGGCTAAAATAAGATCTGTACTTCTAATTGCTGCATAAAAATCACCATTATTATTAACTCTTATAGTTGCTTCTCCTCTATAAGGAAAATTAGGATTTATTGAATTAGTTCCCTTAAAAGATAAACCATCTGTACTCTCGTACAAATCAAAAACTGAGCTACCTGCAATAAAAGTATAACCAAAGGTATATGACTTGTCATTATACCAAGTAATCCTCCAAGGCCAAGCTTCATTCCCTAAAACTTTTGAATTAAGCAACTTTAAATTATCTAATTTTACACCTTGCAAATCCTCCCAATTAGTTCCTTCTAAACAAACAGATCTATAATCCGAGAAACTCAATAATTCTTTATCAGCATATTCTGAACCATGAATATACAACATCAATTTGTCTCCATTTACTGAAAACTTAGGATCTCTTAAATCAACACCTTCAACTTTAAACGTTTTTACTAAAGACCAAATTTCGTTATCTAATCTTGTATATAGATTGATTATACCATCTTTACCAAAAGCATGACTATCCGATTCTCGAAATACTAAAAACCATCTATTCTTAAAATAAACTAAATCTGTGAAATTATAAGATGTGTTATCATCAAAAGAAACAAGAGAATTAAGTTTTATACCTTTATTATTTGATTCTATATCTTGTGTAGAACATGAAATTGTAAAAATTATTATTAAAACTAGGAATAAACATTTTTTCATAATTGACAATGTGTGTAAACTAACTTGCGAGAAATATTTTAAAAAAAATTAAATAAAAAATATTTAAAAATTCATACTATTGTTTAAACTCATTTAAAGATTCAAAATAGAAATTTAATGCTTTCTCTAAATGTTCATCTCCTATTATTCTTTCAATGAACTCTCTAAATACACCATTACCCCCTGCTTTATTCAAAACTAAATTACAATGTTTTTTAACATAAATTGGTGCATCAGATGGACAAGCGCTAATACCAACAGCTTTTAACACCTGAATATCATTTATATCATCTCCAATATAGGCAATTTCAGACATAGCAATATTTAGTTTTGAAGAAAGATCCTCAACCACTTGGAGTTTATTTTTAATACCCATAAACAATAAATCTATGTTTAACTTTTGGGCTCTATTTATTACAATATCATTTTTTTCTCCTGTAATAATTCCAACAGGTATTTCAAGTAATCTGCAAAAAAGAACACCTGCACTATCTGAAGTGTTATATTTTTTAAATTCATTACCTGTATTATCATAATACATACCACCATCAGTCCAAACACCATCAATATCAGTAAGAATAAGTTTTGGAAGAGTCATATAATTATTTTAAAAAATCAGAATAAATAATTTCATTAGCAGCAATATCTTGTTTTAATACCTGACCAATTAATTGCCCTCTGTCATCCCATTTCAAACCATCTCCAGGACTTAATAAATGTAAATCTAATTCAGAAATAATATGACCTGCTTTTAAATCTTTTAAAGTTGCAATAGATCTTTCTAATTTAACTCTTGCAGATTGAACAGAATCAGCAATAAAAATATCTTCTCTACCAAATGACATTTCAAGATTACGAATATCTCTAACCATTCTTTCAATACCTTCTACAGCTAAAGAACCGGCTTGATCAGTACCTTTCATCATTCTATCTAAAGTAATATGTTTTTCAATTATTTCAGACCCCATAGCAACTGCAGCTATAGGTGTAGCGATACCAATTGTATGATCAGAATAACCGATGGTATAATCTGAATAATTTTTTTGCAAATACTTAATTGTATTTAGATTAACATTCTCATATCGGGTTGGATATTCTGAAACACAATGCAAAATCCCTATATTACTATGATGCTTAGTTATAACTTCTAAAGCATTATCAATTTCTTTAACACCACCCATACCTGTAGAAAGTATGATTGGTATTTTTGTTTCTGCCATAGCATTAAGCAAAGGCAAATTTGTTAAATCTCTTGAGGCAACTTTAAGTTTATCAGGAGTAAATAATTTTAATAAACTTAGACATCCAATTGCACATAAAGTTTCAACAAAATCAAGTCCATAACTTTTAGCATAATTATAAATTTCTAAATGTTCTTGATCATCTAATTCTAAGAATTCTCTATGTTCCCCATAAGTTTTACCAAAGGAATGAGGAGTATCATATAGTTTTGACATTTGAGATGCTGAAAGTTCCTGTTTTAAATCGCGTTTGGTCAATTTAACAGCATCCATTCCCTTAAGTTTTTTACCAAAAAGCTTATCAACTACTGGTCTGGAAACAACATCAATAATTAGTTTAGCTATATCAACAGAACCATTATGATTCTGACCTATTTCCCCTATAATGTATGTCATTTTGAATATTTTTTTATGTTATTAATCATTTTTATTCTAAAATCCTCGTTCCTGTCGATTAAGTTGACTAGAAAAGTTAAGTCTTCTTTTTTTGTATATGCTTTTTTATACAACTCAGATAAATTTTCAAAATCATCTAAATCATCTAATGTCAATCTTATATCATCTCTGTCATAGACTATAGCTGGGCTTGGTTTCAAAATAACATTAAAACTATTGGGATGAGAATAAATATAATTTGTAACATGCTCCTTGTATAGAATGTCATTTTGTAATTTATCTGCTTCAATTAATGACCTTAAAGAAACAATTTCAGCAAATAATCCTAAATGCGTTCTAATCACTGGCAATCCTAAATGGTTAGAAAAACTCATATAATCTATTTCAATATCATCTAAACTATCTATTAAACTTTTTATAGACAGCATGTTTAAAAAAGGATTGTCAGAACAAATTCTCACAATGTGGGTAAGTCCAAACTTATTTCCTACATCAACAAAGCGGTTTAAAACATCATTTTCACTACCTCTGAAAAAATTTATTGAATACTTTTTTGCTACTTCTTCGAATATATAATCATTTTGATTTAAAGATGTTGCTAAAATTATTGGTATATGAGAAAAATTAGATTTTATATTTTCTAACAATAAATCTAAAATTGTTTTATCACCATAAAATTTTTTTAATATTTTATTTGGAAGTCTACTAGAACCTGTTCTTGCCTGAATAACTATTCCTAATATTACTTTTTGCATCCTTACATATTTCTTTATTTTAAGCTAATAAAACTAAAATTACAATCTCTTTAGAATTAGCCTCACTATCAAAAATAGAGATGTTAAAAAACCTACTAAAAAACCTCCAAAAACAATTCCTTTCCCTTTCCCAAATTTCTCTTTAGGCAAAGGTAAAATTGGCTTGTCAATTATTTGGATTAAAGGTGTTTCTTTTCGCAAAGTAACTTTTGCCAATTCCGTTTGTTTTACTAATTCGGTTAAAATAGCAGTATTTGCCTGAACATCGACTTGTCTTCGGGCAGAAGGAGCGCGACGAACATTGAGTGCTGGATTCAAATTAAAGGTATTGTCATTAGCCACTGCAACTCCTGTAATCGCTCCATTAAGTTCGGCACGAATAGAATCAGTTTGGCGTTCTAGAATTTCCATGTTCAGTCTAGCTTTCTTACTCTTAGTGCTTACATAAAAATCTGATACTTGTTTTGCTAAAGATTCCGTAAAATATTTAGCAAACAATTCATTTGTAGAAGTAACGTCTATATTGATAATAGATATTTTTTTATCTTTTTGAGCAACGGACAATCCTGTTTTAGATAAATCCTCATAGATTACTCCTAAGATACTATCATGAACTCTGGTAAAATATTTCCTTTTTACATTTGGAAAAAACTGGATGTTCTTAAGTTTTGGATTTTTTTTCCAATTCTCTCTCCATTCTTGGTTACGGATATACATTTCTGCCAAAGAAATAGTATCCACACCTACTACAACGGGAGTAAGTAAGGTTTGTTCTACCATCGAGCGGGATTTGAATAATTCTGTTAAATTAGACCCTGAAAACATTCCACCTGCACTACCCCCTAGATCTAATCCTAAAGAACTAGCTAATCCTAAAGCACTTCCTAAACCACCGCCAGATTTTTCATCTTCCATTGCAAAAGATAATGAAGCTGTATAAATAGGTTTTTTAATAAATGAATAGCTTAATCCTAAAGTAGCACCAATAATACCAGCAAGCACAATAATTTTCCATTGTGAAAGCAAATAGTGAAACCAAGTCTTGGCTTTAACAATTAATTCTTTTAAAGATATTTCGTCATTAGAAATTTGTTCACTCATACTTATGAATTCTAAATTCAGTTATTTTTTTTTAAATCAGAAAAATTATACTGACTATTTAAACGCATTTAAAATTAATAACGATAGGCTCGTTATTACGCTTCCAATACTTACCCATTCTCCAGTACTCATCTTTTTAGTTTCTGGTTTTTCTGGAACTACAATTTGAGATCCTGGCAAAACTTTAGGAAAGGTTCTAATAAATAAAAAAGAATTAGAAACTGCGGCTTTTCCATTTGGATAAATAATATACGCTTTTTTTCTCCATCCCTTTGCATCGGTACCTCCAACTGCAGCTAAATAATAGCTAAATCCTTTTCCTTTATGATAAGGAATTTCAGAAGTTAACAACACATTTCCAGTTATTTTCACACTTTCATTAAAGGTTGCTACTTCAATTTCATCACCTGGCATTAAGGTAATATTTGTACTGCTATTAGGGTTTTTAACAATCGCTTTCCAATCTACTGGGATAGTTGCAAATTTTAAACCCTCTTTTAGTTTTTTTGTTATTTTGTCCTGAATGGTATCTTTTTTCCCTAAATTTAAATTTATATTTCCTAAGGCTTCAATCTGTTCTGCACTAATAGGTCTCTTTATCTTTACCCCATCTAAATTAGCAGTTATAGTCAATCCTCCTGCTCTTTTTATGATAGAATATACTTTTTCTTTTTTATCCACTAAAACATATTTTCCACCATAATTTACTGCACCACTTACAACCACCATTTCTGGTTTTTCATAAGCAGCCATTTTGCGAATGTTCACAACATCAAAAGGCATTAAAGTAAAGTTTTTTACTTGTTCATTATTTCCAGCATTAATCTCTAGATTGAACAATTGTACTCTATTAGGGTTTGAATTATCAATCTCTTCAGACTGAATCATTCTAGCAACCTCAACTCTTTTTGAAGCAGAACCGGTCAAGCCTCCTGCCTGTACTAATAAATCATTTAGCGATAAATTTTCATAAAAGGAATAGGCACCTGGTTTTTTTATTTCGCCATCAATAGTGACTTTATACTCTTCAACAAAATCTAAAATAGAATACACGGTAACTATATCTTCTTTTTTTAGTAAAATATTAGCTTCAGTATTTCCTTCTAAAGCACTTACTAAATTTACAGAAACGGCCTCAGTAGTCATATCATCTTTCAATCTTACAATTGTAGCTCTAGTAGAATAGGCATCTTCTTTAAGTCCATCCGCTTGCTTGATCAAATCTAAAATTTTCATCCCTTCATAGAAAGAATAGGTATCTGGTCTGAAAACAGCACCTTCAATTTTAATGCGATTTTCGAAACGGTTTAAAATTTTTGTTATTGTAAATACATCTCCAGAAATTGGCTTATAAGTTGTAAACTCAGCAGTTTTTATATCTTTAACTTTAAACTCTTTGGCTGTTTTTTGCAATACATTTACCGAGGCAGTATAAGCAAACTCATTAAATCCAGAAGCAAATGACAATAAGTCTGAAAAGGTTTCTCCCTTTTTCATTTCAAAAATTCCGGGACGCTTTACATTCCCTTCAACAGTTACTCGCTGAGAATAGGCCGGAATCCGAATCACATCATTGTCTTTCAATCCTACATTATCGGACTGATTTCCGTTTACTAAAAACCTGTAAATATCTATGTTTTTAAATACCTTATTATTTCGTATCAATTCAATATTTCTATAACTACCATTTTTACCTGGTCCACCTCCTAAAAACAGGGCATTATAAACCGTAGCCAAAGAGGAAATTGAATAATTCCCAGGTTGTTTACTACCAATAATTGTTACTTTAATAGTTCGTATGCGACTCAGACTAACCCCGACTTGAGACTGTCCAGAATTAACAGTGCTATATACTCTGGCAATAGCGCTTTTTATTTTTTGAGTAGCAGCTTCAATTGTCATTCCTGAAACAGGAATTTGTCCTACATACTGAATGTTAACTTTACCCTCAACTGTTACCGGTATGCTCGCATTAAATTCTTGTACCCCATAAACACTTACTTGCAATTCATCACCAGGTCCTAAAACATAATTTACAGGAGTAGCTAATTTTAAATTTGGCTCAAAATTCAAAGTTGGATTATCAAAAAGTTCAGAGCCAAAAACCAAGGCATTTAAACTGTCTTTAACTTTTTTATTAATAATTTTTTCCTGTGTTCTAGTGTATTCTTCAGAATCTCCATTAGTAGTTTCATCAGTCTTCTTATTATTTAGTAAAGTAACATTTTTCACTTCTGAATTCATTCCAAGCCGAGCTTTTAGTTTAGCAAATTCATTCGCTGACATTCCTTTGGCTAGAGCCATTGGTTCTGCCTGCTCAACGGTTACTTTATTAGCTTCCAACTGCGTTCTTATCTTTGCTACATCACTATCTGATAAGTAATCTACTTTTAAAGTGCTCAAGTCATTCCCTTTCAATAAATCTTGTGCCTTCATAGTTGACACTTGAAAAAGAGCAAAAACTAAAAACGTAACAATAAGTATTTTTTTCATAAATAATTTCTAATTACTAGGTCGCATAATTTTAATTCAACAAGTTGGATTTTTTTCTTTCCAACTCATTGTAAACATTCTTAACATCCTGAGATTGTTCTTTTTGCAAAATTAAATTTGCTGTTTCTGTAGCTACAAAAATAGTATTCTTTAATCCAATAAAAGCAGTAAAAAGATTTGTTCCAATAACCATATTTCCATTCTTGTCAACTGGATGCCCTTTTGAAACTAAATAATCATAAACAGATTCAAATGATCCTAAATCAGACCAAACAAAAGTTGATGAAACAACTTTTATTTTTTTACTTCTCTCCATCACTGCGTAATCAATACTAATGGAAGGGATTTCCATAGATAAGTTTAGGTCTATATTCCCGTTACTATTATTTTCCCAAGCTATTTTTGATTTCTCATATACTTCTAGATTAAATGCTTTCAATTCTTCCAATAAAACACCCGCTTTAAAGCAAAACATACCACTATTCCAAAGAAAATTACCTTTGGCGATAAAATCCGTAGCGGTTACTTTATTGGGTTTTTCACGAAAAGAAACTACATTATCTCCTTTGCGTTCTATGTATCCATATCCCGTTTCTGGTTTTGTTGGAATAATTCCGAAAGTAACAATAAATCCTCTAGATGCTTTTTCTATTGCTTCTGTTAAAGCTTGATTATAGTGTTGCATTTCATCAATAATATGATCCGAAGGAGTAACAATTAAAATATCTTCTGGCTCAGCAGCAAAAGCAGCAAAAGCAATTGCGGCAGCTGTATTTCTAGGAGTTGATTCTATAATATCAATATAAGGTGTATTCGATTTCTCCATAACCGCCTTACTCAAATGGCAATTATCCACATTACCTACAACCATTACCTGGTCTACCAAATCCCGATTACGTTCTACCGTCATTTCAAATAAAGATTTACCTTCAAATAAATCAAGATACTGTTTGGGTTGGCTTTTACGAGACAATGGCCATAACCTACTGCCTACTCCTCCTGTAAGGATAACGTGTATAATTGAATGTTGTTTTTCCATATTTAACAAATTCTTGTTATATGACTATATTGTTTATTAACAACATGTCTTCCTATAACATATCTTAGTATTATTTATTTTTTAATAATTCTTTTTCTGTTACTTCTTTTCGCAGACTACTACTAGAAAAGCGATGATCCCTAACATTGAAATAAAGTTGAATTCCTTTGTCTTCACAATAACTTCTACCTGTAAAATTTTTATCTTTATATTCATCACCAATAATACGAACGTCAATTTTAAAAGAACGTAAAATATCTTCTAAATCTTGTTCGGTAGCATAAGGAATAATTTCATCTACAAATTTACAACCTTTAAGTTGTATATAGCGCTCTACTACAGATTGGGTGGGTCTGTTTTTTTCAGGACGATCAATTGTAGGATCCGTTTGTAATGCTGCTATCAAATAATCACATTGTCGTTTCGCTTCCTCTAGCATGGTAATATGTCCAGCATGAAGTAAATCAAAAGCACTAAAGGTAATTCCTATTTTCATATTTGATTTAATATTGGGTAATTTAAGTTTTGGAATCAGTATAAAAAATAATTTTATTCTTATTATGAATGTTCTTTTTGTTTAATAACTATAATCTACCATCAACTTTTTCTCCCAAAACACCTTTTACATCATAAATGATGCTATTTGAGTTTTGTAGTTGAGATAAATCTATTTTCAAAAAGACTGAATGAGAAACTCCCAATACTACAGCATCAAATTTCACATTTGGTATTGAAGTAGTGGTCACTAATCCATACTCGTGTTTAACTTCGCTTGGATTTGCTAAAGGATCGTATATGGTTACTGTAATTCCATAATCTTTCAAGGCAGCAATCACATTTACAATTTTTGTATTTCGTACATCTGGACAGTTCTCTTTAAAAGTAATTCCAAGCATCAAAAGAGAAGCTCCATTTACAGATATTCCTTTTTTAATCATTAACTTAACGATTTGCGAAGCTACATAATCTCCCATGCTATCGTTCAAACGTCTTCCTGCTAAAATAATTTCAGGATGATATCCAAATTCTTGTGCTCTTTGTGCCAAATAATATGGATCAACCCCTATACAATGTCCACCTACTAATCCTGGTTTGAAAGGCAGAAAGTTCCATTTTGTACCCGCTGCTTTAAGAACCGCTTGCGTATCTATATTCATTAAGTTGAATATTTTTGCCAATTCATTTACAAAAGCAATATTAATATCCCGTTGAGAATTTTCAATAACTTTAGCCGCCTCAGCCACTTTTATAGTAGGTGCTAGATGCGTTCCTGCAGTAATAACCGATTGATATAACTCATCTACTTTTTGTCCAATTTCTGGAGTTGAACCTGAGGTTACTTTTAATATCTTTTCGACAGTATGTTCTTTATCCCCTGGGTTGATTCTTTCAGGAGAATAACCTGCAAAAAAATCAACATTGAATTTTAATCCCGAAACGCGCTCCAAAACAGGTACACATTCTTCTTCTGTAACTCCAGGATATACTGTCGATTCATAAATGACAATATCCCCTTTCTTCAAAACAGAACCAACGGTTTCACTTGATTTATATAAAGGCGTTAAATCAGGACGATTATTTTTATCAACTGGAGTAGGAACCGTAATAATATAATAATTACAAGTTGCTATATCATTCAAATCAGAAGTACAATACAACCCATTACTATCACTTGGGCTATCTAACAAGACTTTTTGTAAAGTTTCATCATCAACTTCAAAAGTAGTATCTGTACCCGATTTTAAAGAAGCAATTCTCGATTTATTAATATCAAAGCCAATAACGGAATGCTTTGTTGCAAATAAACGTGCCAAAGGCAATCCAACATACCCTAAACCAACAATTGCAATTTTTTTACTTAAACTCATTTTTCAAATTAATTATAACCAATATTCGCAGCTGTTCGCACAGCTACGCTATTCAAACTCCCATATCTGAGGCCGAAAAACGATTATAAAATTTAGCACAAATATACTTATAATAAACCGTTTTTCTTAAACATTTAAATCATACAGAAATAAAAAAATACTGATAATTTAAAACAAAAAAACCTAATACTTTCATTTTCAATAAACCAAAACAAAACAAAATACATCTATTTACATTACAAATCACCTAATTTAGTGACTCAAAAAGAAGGTATTTTACACGCATAATAACTTATATTTTAAAATTAACAAGATATAATTAACAATTTAAGCCCTAATATCGTTGTTAAAAGAAAAAGGTCTCAATAAACAATTGAAACCTCCTAGATATTATTTATATTTCATTTTCAAAACACATCCAATAGATTCTAAAACCAAAACATAATGCGTATTAGTTATCTCCTGAACAATTGCTTTTTGATTAGAAAAAGGTCCTGACTCAAGAGCTATAACATCTCCTTTCTGATATGGTAAAACCGTAAGATCGAATGGATCTGAACCTGACAACCATTTTTTTATCGTATTAATTTCTTCTTCTCGAACAATAGCAGGTTTGCCTAACCAGAATAAATACCGAACAACTCCAGGGGAATCAAATACTAAATTCCGATCTGATTCTTCTAATTGAACAAAAATATAGGAATTAAAAAGCGGCACCTCAACCTTTTTTTTTCTATCAGACCATTGGCGCACTTGAATTGTTAATGGACAATAACATTCAATACCTAATTTATGCAATTGCTCCGCAACTTTTTTCTCCCATTTGGGTTTTGTATATACTACATACCAATTCATCATGCACTCATATTGTATTGAAAACCAGAATTTACATACTTATTTTTCTGATTTTAATTTCTAAATAAAACTTTATCTGCCTTTAAACAAGCAAAAAAAATCTATCAAACTAGGATCCTATCGCCTGATATACAAATCCTATCTCCTCTAATTCTGATTTGTTTAATAAATTTCTACCATCAAAAATAAATGCAGGCTTTTGCATTCCATCATATATTTTTTTCCAATCATACGCTACAAATTCATCCCATTCCGTAAGTACTGCTACAGCATGAGCATCGGCACAGGCGTTATACGGGTTATCGAATGAGTTAATGCTTTTAGCATTTTTATCTGATGCCCTCGTTTCTAAATAATCCAAATCGGCTAAAATCTTTTTATCAGGAACTTTAGGATCATAAACTGCAATATTTGCATGCTCATTTATTAAATCGTCAGCTACATAAATAGCTGCAGATTCTCTGGTATCATTTGTGTCTTTTTTGAAAGCCCAACCTAAAAATGTAATTTTTTTATCAGCAACCGTATTATAAAGCGTTTGTACAATTCGATTAGAAAAACGTTTCTTTTGATGGTCATTCATTATAATCACTTGTTCCCAATAATCCGCTACTTCATTAAGTCCGTACGACTTAGCAATATAAACTAAATTTAAAATATCTTTTTGAAAACAAGAACCACCAAAACCAACAGATGCTTTTAAAAATTTAGGTCCAATTCTACTGTCCATTCCTATGGCTCGTGCCACTTCATTAACATCTGCGCCCGTTTTTTCACAAAGCTCAGATAATGCATTTATAGAAGAAATTCGCTGTGCCAAAAAAGCGTTAGCAGTCAACTTCGACAACTCAGACGACCAAACGTTTGTTGTCAAAATCTTGTCATTTGGCACCCAATTCGAATACACATCAACCAAAGCCTGAATTGCTTTTTGACCTTCTTCAGTAGTATCACCACCAATCAAAATCCTGTCTGGATTCAATAAATCCGACACAGCAGTTCCTTCAGCAAGAAACTCTGGATTAGATAAAATCTGAAACTGTACTCCATTACCTGTATTGTCAAGAATACTTTTAATAGCCTCAGCTGTTCTAACTGGAAGCGTAGATTTTTCAACCACAATTTTATTTTGCTTTGCGACTTTCGCTATTTGTCTAGCGCACAACTCAATATATTTTAAATCTGCAGCCATCCCTTTCCCTTTTCCATAGGTTTTAGTAGGTGTGTTTACCGATATAAAAATAATTTGTGCCTCATCAATTGCTTTATCTACTTCTGTTGAAAAAAACAAATTTCTTCCTCTAGCTTCTCCTACAATAGCACTTAAACCTGGTTCATAAATGGGAATATTATCTACATTTGGGTCATTCCAAGCTAAGATGCGCTCTTCATTTAAATCGACAACAGTAACTTTAATTTGGGGGCATTTTTGTGCAATAACAGCCATAGTTGGTCCTCCAACATACCCTGCTCCAATGCAACAAATTTTTGTAATTTTCATGTATTCCAATTATAATTTATAATTCTATTCTTTTTATTAAGTTCGTTCAAAACAAACTCATTTATTTCAGATTATTCCAATACCATTCCACCGCTTCTTTCAATCCTTCCTGCATAGAATATTTAGGATTGTAATTCAACAATGATTTTGCTTTATCAATACTTGCCAATGAATGCGGTATATCACCTGCTCTATTAGGGCCATGAATTACCTCAACATTTGCTATTCTTGAATCGTATTTTGACAAATATTCTTTTAGATATTTTAGCAAATCATTTAATGTGGTTCTATCACCAAAAGCGGTATTATAAACTGTATTTATAGCATCTGCATTATTAGTGGTCATAGCCAATTCATTCATTTGAATTACATTATCAATATACGTAAAATCTCTTGAATAATTTCCGTCCCCGTTTATTATTGGACTTTCTAGTTGCATCAATTGCATCACAAACTTTGGGATAACTGCTGCATAAGCTCCGTTAGGATCTTGTTTTCGTCCAAAAACATTAAAATAACGCAATCCTATTGTTTCTAAACCATATGTTCTGCTAAAAATTTCAGCATATAATTCGTTTACATATTTTGTAATAGCATAAGGCGAAAGTGGTTTTCCAATTACATCTTCAACCTTTGGCAAACCTACCGAATCTCCATAAGTAGACGAACTTGCGGCGTAAATAAATCGTTTCACTTTAGCATCTCTTGAAGCTACTAGCATATTCAAAAATCCCGAAACATTTACATCATTTGTAGTAACTGGATCTATAATCGATCTTGGTACCGAACCTAATGCTGCTTCATGCAATACATAATCAACTCCTTTTACGGCATTTTGACAATCAACTAAATTACGAATATCTCCTTCAATTAAAGTAAAATTAGGATCATTCATAAACAACTTTACATTATGCCTGTGCCCCGTTGCAAAATTATCTAAACAAACAACTTTATACTTTTTAGATAAGAAATATTCACAAAGATTAGAACCGATAAATCCTGCTCCTCCTGTAATTAATATTGTATTATTTATGTTTTCTCCCATTATTTAATTTTAAAAAATCCAGCGAAGCATTTACTTTTTTAACCACTTTTGGATTCTATTTTTGACACTATTTTTTTTCCGCTCTTCATCATGATATCCATTTGAATAGGTTCCGCTTCCATAACCGTAGCCATACCCATAACCGTATCCTGTACCGTATTTGGCTTTATTTTCAAAACCATTTAAAATAATACTAGTATTGTCAAGCTCTCCACGTTTTACTCTATTGTTTAATAGCGTAATCATATCCTTTTTGGTGAAATTCTGCCTTACTACATATAATGTTACATCACAATATTGAGCTAATTCTAAAGCATCAGAGACTAAACCTACTGGCGGAGTATCTAAAATAATATAATCATATTTCAATTTGAGTTCTTCAATCAATTCCCCCATCGCATCGCTCAGTATCATTTCGGCTGGATTTGGTGGTATTGGACCTGAAAGAATAACATCTAAATAGGGCACATGAGTATGATTTATAATTTCATCAACTGTTTTCTGTTTGATTAAATAGTTTACAACACCAACTTCATTAACTAAATTAAATTCATCAAACAATCTTGGTTTTCGTAAATCCAAACCTACAATAACTGTCTTTTTTTCGCTCAAAGCAAATATGGTTGCAATATTTATAGAACAAAATGTTTTACCTTCTCCACTGACTGAAGAAGTTATCATAAGCGTTTTAGATCCAGCTCCCGATTGTTTTTTATATAAAAATTGTAAGGAAGAACGAATCGCTCTGAAGGATTCTGACAAAGCAGATTTAGGTTTATCAAAAACGGCCAAATTTTTGTTATCCTTGCTAATCCCAACTACTCCAATCAAAGGAATTTGAGTTAATTTACCAATATCATCTGTATTTTGAATCGCATTATTCACGAAGAAAATTCCAAAAACAAATAATAGAGGAATTAAAATTCCCATAAAAAGCGCCAATACATAATTCACCGAAGTCTTTGGTCCTATTAATCCTCCACCAACATCTTTGGCTGGATCAATAAAATGAACATCCGATAAATTTGCCGCTTTTACAATATCCGCCTCACTTCTTTTTTGAAGAAATGTGCTATAAATATTATCACTTAAATCATACTTCCTTTTGATTTTAATCAACTCTTGTTGATCTTCTGGAAGTTGTTTAATTGTACTTTCAGTTTCACTAATTTTACTATTTATTTTTGCTAAATCATATTGCAAAGAAGACTTGGCTGCCGAAATATTCTCTAGCAATACATTCTTAACAGCCATCATTTGATTGTCAAAATCTTTAAATAACTTTTCACTTTTAACAGCATAAGCCATTTCTGATCTTTGAGTAGAAAGAGAAATTAATTTAGAAACATTAACAACAATATTTGGATCTTCAATTCCTGCAACTGATGGAGCTGGAAGTTTAGCATAATCAACACTGTTTTTTAAGTAGGCTTTTAAGGAATTATAATAGGTGATTTTTCGGGTTATTTCATCTCTTGCAACATCAAAATCAAGTATTTTCTCCGAAAACTTAGCGCCTCCTTCCTCTATATCATAAATGTTTTTATCTTTTCTAAAAGACTTCAACTCATTCCCAGTTTCTTTCAATTGAGATTCCATTGAAACCAATGTGCTGTCAATAAAAGAAATAGTATTAGTGGCAAATTGGTTTTTACTGTCCAATTGTCTTTTTATAAGCATTTTTACGGTCGAATTTAAATATTCAACCATTCGAGCTTTATTAGTGCCCTGCATACTTAAGGTAATAATTGAACCGCCTTTATCATCTGTTTTAATATCGACTCCTTTGTAGGCAGATACCGTTCCATCAAAATCATTGAACTGTACAAAATATTCGTTGCCTTTATATAATCCAGGATTGTCTTTTATTTGTAATTTCCAATTCAAAAACGGTAACGAAACCTGCTCACCTACTTTGTATCGCTTTACAAAATCACCCGTTTCAACGGCAGTTTTGCTATATAAATTTGTGGAATAAGTAATCAAGGAAGCTGCATTATTCTCAAATGGAATTCTAATTTCATATTCGTTTTCACTCAAAAATTTAATTCCTATGAGATTTCCAGATAATTGACCTTTAGTTTTATCAATATTTACATAGAACGGAACTATTCCATAAGCATCTACAAGATTATATTCACCTTGTGCCAAATAACTAATGTAATACTGCAATTTATCGACAACTAGCTCATTGTGTGACCTAGATTGTAATGTAGTTGAAATAGTCTGAACCTGATCCGAAGTACCTCCCCAATTAAAAGTCAAACTAGTATTTGATGTAAATAATGGATTTGTTTCTTCTTTTACAGCAACAACAGTTTCAACGGAATAGATTTTTTCTTTCCTAATATTTACTTGATAGGCAATTGTGAAAGTTATAATTAAACTCACCAAAAACCATTTCCAATAGCTTCCAATTTTAATTAAAAATCCTTTAAAGTCGAAACTAGCTTGGTTTTCAAAAACCGAAAAATCTTTTATATCTAACATTTCGAACTCTATTTTAATTTTTCAACAATAGAAAAGTAGTTGTAGCCAAAGACAGAAGTGTAATAATAGTTCCTAAAGATTCTAGACCTGTTTTCCCTGTTCCCCAAGTTTTTTGTTTAAGTGGCTTTACATATATAAAATCATTAGGCTGTAAATAATAATATGGCGATTGCATCACATTAGCATTTGTAAGATCTAAATCATGCATTTGAATTCCTGTTGGAGATTTTCTCATAATCGTCACTGCTTTTCTATTTCCCGTTATAGTAATATCTCCAGAATTAGCAATAGCTTCCATGACATTTATACGCTCTTGAAACAATGTTTTTGTCCCTGGACTTCCCACTTCACCATTGATTGTATATCTAAATCCGGCTAATTTAACCGTAACAAAAATATTTGCTTCTTTGTTAAAATATTCTGCTAATAATTGTTTTTCAATTCTAACCCTCACCTCTTCAAGCGTATATCCTATAACGTTAATTTCTCCTAAAATTGGGATTCGTATATTTCCATGATCATCTACTGTAAATCCATCAAAATACAAGTCTGTTTCTGATTTAGACATCCCTTCAATTTTAGTAGACGGATTAAAAATAGCCACTAATTTAGGATCAATTGCCTTCAAGGTAATGCTCAAGACATCATTAGTTTGAAGTCTGTATGGTTTTGATTCTACTTCGGAAATTACAACTTCTGCACCACCGTTCTTATTCTGAAGATAAATTAAATCTTGAGTTGGAATACAAGAGGAGAATAACAAACTGATAATTAGTGACAAACAGAGTACGGATTTGCTCATTATATAATTTTTAGAAACAAATATAGCTTTTCATTTACGATTTAAAAAGCATCGCTATTCATTAAATGATTTAATTATTTTTAAAAGACTTTTCAAAAGGAACCCTATGTAAAATACTCCTTCCCAAGGTGACTTCATCTGCATACTCAAGTTCATCACCCACAGATATTCCTCTAGCAATTGTAGATATAACAACCTCGCAATCTGCAATCTGTTTGTAAATATAAAAATTTGTGGTATCTCCTTCCATAGTAGAACTCAAAGCAAATATTATTTCACTCACATTACCTAACTTTACTTTATCAACTAAGGAAACTATATTTAATTGACTTGGGCCAATACCGTCAATAGGAGAAATTTTCCCTCCCAATACATGATAAATACCTCTAAACTGACCCGTGTTTTCAATAGCCATTACGTCTCGTATGTCCTCAACAACACAAACAATCTGATGATTCCTACTTGCATTAGCACAAATTTCACACAGAATACTATCCGAAATATTATGACAACTGTTACAATATTTAATATCCTCACGCATACTTACTAATGCTTGCGAAAGAAAACCAGTTTGTTCTTTTGGCTGTTTCAATAAATGCAAAACTAAACGCAAAGCCGTTCGCTTACCAATACCTGGTAGCTGTGACATTTCGTTTACTGCTTTTTCAATTAATTTTGAAGAAAATTCCATAGTTGCAAAAGTAGTCAATTTGTCCCGAACGTTCGGGATAGATAATTTGAAAAATTGAAGATTATTTATGTAATTTGGCGAAAATAATTTTTACAAAAAATGACTCCATTCGCCATTCTATCACTTATCATAATTTACTTTGGAATTTTATTTCTTATTTCCCATTTTGTAAGTAACAAAAACAGTGGAAACGACGCCTTTTTTAAAGCAAATAAAAACTCCAAATGGTATTTAGTTGCTTTTGGAATGATTGGAACAGCACTCTCTGGCGTAACTTTCATATCTGTCCCAGGAGAAGTAGGTGCTCCAACAGGAGAACAATTCAAGTATTTTCAATTTGTATTAGGAAATGCGATTGGGTTTATAATTATTGCTAAAATATTATTGCCTCTCTATTACAGAATGAACCTAACCTCGATATACGGATATATTGAACACCGATTAGGAATGTATTCATACAAAACTGCCGCAACCATTTTCTTAATAAGCAGAACTATCGGTTCCTCATTCAGGCTTTACCTAGTTGTGATTGTTTTACAACGCTTTGTTTTTGATCATTACGGCATTCCGTTTGCCGTTACCGTTTTAATATCATTAGCTTTGATATTTGCCTATACGTATAAAGGTGGCTTGAAAACCATTATCATTACAGATACATTACAAACTTTCTTCTTAGTTTCTTCCGTTTTTTTGACTATTTATTTCATTTGTGATAGTCTACACTTGAATATTTTTGAGGCTTTCGAAAAAGTAAAAAACAGCAATTATTCTAAAGTGTTTTTCTTTGAAGATTTTGTTTCCAGCAAATTTCATTTTGTAAAGCAAATTCTGGGTGGAATTTTCGTGACTATAGCTATGGTAGGATTAGATCAAGATTTAATGCAGAAAAACCTGAGTTGTGCCACTATTGGCGAAGCCCAAAAAAACATGTTCACCTTTACAGGTATATTTGTTTTTATCAACATCTTTTTTCTAAGTGTTGGTGCTTTGCTTTATATTTATGCAAATCAAAACGGTATTGAAGTTCCGCTAGATTTAGTTTCTGGAAAACCAAGAACAGATTTGCTTTTCCCAGAAATAGCCTTTCATCATTTGACTATTATTCCTTCTATCGTTTTTCTATTAGGACTAACAGCGGCAACTTTTGCGACAACAGATTCCGCTTTAACGGCACTTACAACGTCGTTTTGCGTTGACTTTCTGGGTATGGATAAAGCTGAAAATCTAAATAAACCAAATGTGATAAGAACGAGACATCTTGTTCATATTGGATTTTCATTTTTGATGTTTCTCGTGATTGTTTTTTTTAATTCAATAAATGACAGCTCTGTAGTTGGAATGATTTTTAGAGTTGCATCATACACCTACGGTCCACTTTTAGGTTTGTATTGTTTTGGTCTATTTGTAAAAACCAAAACCGTTAAAGACAAATTAGTCCCTGTAATTTGCTTTATAGCTCCAGCGCTCACTTTCTTTGTAAGCGAAAATTCAAAAACACTTTTCTTTGGATATGTGTTTGACAACGAATTGATTATCATAAATGCCTTTATCACATTTTTGGGATTACTATTAATTAGTAAACCTGCCATAAAGGAAACACGATTTTAAATTAAGGAGATTAAAACAATCCCTTTTTCTTTCCATTTTAGACAAGAAAAAGAGACTCAGAATTACTTTAATATTGATTTGTAGCCAATAAAACTAAAGTGCAAGCTACTTCTGCTTTGATATTATTTAAGTCCAACAATTGATAAAACTCAGGATTTTCGGTTCCTGGATTAAAAATCACACGTTTTGGTCTTGCTTCAACTATGTAATTATAATAGTCACGTTGGCGTGCAGGATTTAAGTAAAGTGTGACAGTATCAATGTTTTTTAACGGAATGGCTTTAGTTTGAATTCTTATACCAGCTACTTCACCAGCATTTTGTCCTAAAGCAAGAACCGAATGTCCTTTCTCAACCAACATATTAATTGCTTTAAAAGCATATCTTTCTGGTTTTGTGGATGCTCCAAGAACTAGGGTCTTTTTATTTTTCATATTCTAAATTATATTTTGCAAAAGTAATCAAAAAGAGAGAAACGTTTCGCTATTTTATCGTTTAGTTCTTGTGCGAAACAAAACAGTGTCCTAACAATAAAAGCCTTTTTAGTTTTAAAAAAAGACTACTTTTACACCTAAAACAAGAGAATATGGATCTTTTTATCTATTTATTTGCTGCTTTATTTTCAGTATTAAATCCTATTGGAACCGTCCCTATTTTTGTAGGATTAACGCATGAGGACTCTAAAAAAGAGCGCTCTAGAATTTCATTATGGACAGCTGTCAATGTTTTTATTATTCTAATTGTTTCTTTTTTTATTGGACAATATGTTTTGACTTTTTTTGGGATTAGTATTGATGCATTGCGAATTGCAGGCGGAATCATCATTGTAAGCTCTGGATTTTCATTGCTTTCGGGTAAGTTTAACAAAAAAAGAGGTATCAACAAGAAAATTGAAACCGATGCTCAAAAAAGGAATGACATTGCCTTAACTCCTTTGGCGATTCCTATGCTTGCAGGCCCAGGATCTATTTCATTGTTAATAGCATTTTATCAAGAACACCATTCCACTTCTGAAATCATCATTTCTTCTTTAGCTATTTTTGCTATTGCACTTGCTATTTTTGCTATATTAAAAAGTGCTCATTATCTCGCTAAAATACTTGGCGCATCCGGAATTGTAGCTATTTCAAGAATTATTGGTTTCATTGTAATTGCAATTGGAATTCAATATATCGTGAGTGCAATGATAAATATTATCAAAGGAAATTTACTTTAATATTTAGGCAAAAAAAATAGCCCTGAAAATATCAGGGCTATTTTTTTATTCTCTTGGTAAGAAAATTTCTGCCATCATACATCTGGCACTTCCCCCGCCACATGCTTCAATAGTATCTAAACTAGAACTCAAAATCGTCACATGTTCCTCGAGTTGCGCTATTTGTTTTTTAGTTAAACTTTGATGAGCTGATGCACTCATCACTAAATATCGTCTGTCATCTGTTCCTTTTACTTCAAGCATATTTCCTGCAAAATTATTCACTTGGTCTTCCGTAATCAGAATTACTTCCTTTTCATCCCCTCTCAAACTTTCAAGTACCATTTTGCGTTCTTTTTTATCGTCAATGCAATCCGCACAAATCACAGCAAAAGTTTCTCCAAGACACATCATTACATTAGTATGATAAATCAACTTTCGATCTTTACCAACCGTTTGAAATGCTTCGAAAATAACTGGTGTAAATTCAAAATCTTCACAAAACTCTATAAACAATTCCTCATCCGCTCTTGGAGACAAAGCACAATACGCTTTTCCATTTTCACGGTCTAAAACTAAACTTCCTGTTCCTTCCAAGAAAAAACCATCTTCTTCAGCCGATGTATAATCCATTATATTATTGATTACAAATCCTTTTTCTTCCAAGATATCCAAAATATCTTCTCTACGCTCAAGACGACGATTTTCAGCAAACATAGGATATAAAGCTACATCCCCATTTTCATGAAAAGAAATCCAATTATTTGGAAAAATACTATCTGGCGTATCTGGATTTAGAACATCATCAACAACTGTTACATCAACCCCAACAAGTCTTAATTTTTGAACAAAAGCATCAAATTCCTGTTGCGCCTTATCATTTACCGTTGAAGGCGAAAGACCATCAAGAACCTTTTGATAATAATTATTTACAGCTGTTTGCTCATTCATACGAAACGCTACAGGGCGAATCATCAATATGGAATTAGTAGTTTGTTTCATATAGTTTTTAGTTTAAAGCTTAAAAATTCAAAGTTTAATATTTAGCAAAATTAAACTTTAAACCTTAAACAGTTTTTAATCTCTTATTAATGGTAATGTAGAACAACGCAACAAACCTTCTTGTTTCGCTATTTCTGCGTATGGAATTTCTTCAACTGTAAAACCATTTTCACGTAGCCAATTGTTTAGTCGAGTAAAGTTTTTTTCAGAAACAACTACATTAGGTGCTATCGAAAAAACATTTGAATTCATGTTATACATTTCTTTCCTTCTAATATGAAACAAGTTTTCTTTACCAAAAAGATCTACTAGAAACAAATAATCAGCTTCTTCTCGAAATCCTCTTTTGTAAATAATACCTTTATTCTCCCCTACTGGTTGAAAACAACAATCTAAATGTAGCGCATTATCACGAGCCTCTATTTTGGATTTAACCAAATCAAATTCTTTGACAATTTTATTTGGAAATAATTTTCTAAGGTATTCAACACCTTGCCAATTTGTTCGTGCAGTTATATAATCTTTATAGTCACTACCTTTATACGTTCCCACAAAAATATAGTTTTTCCACAACATCACGTCACCACCTTCTATATGAACTTCTTCAGGCGGGCGCACTACTTTTTTAGGATCAATTTGGTCAATTATATATTGAATAGCATCTAACTCTCGTTCCCTATCTGGCAAAATATTCGACTTAATAAAAATATCATCTATAACAAAGCCAATATCTCTAGTAAAAATCTGATTGTAGTTTTCAATTAATTCAGGACGAAAAACCGTAACATCATATTTTTGAAGCACTTCATTAAATGCCTCCATCTCCACCACCATATCTGCTTCAACAGGATATGTACCTGCAAGTATATGCTCTAAAGATTTTGGATCATAAGCATCTTCAACATTAGGAGTAGGTCCGTTGCTAATAGCAGAACCTAAAACAACTGCTCGCAATCGTGATGTTTCATTCTTTATATTTAACTTCAGCATATATTGATTTTTTTGTAAAGATAAAAAAATAAAAAAAGCTCCACGATTCGTGAAGCTTTTAAGTCAATTTATTTTTTCTTATGTTCTTTTAAAGTCTCTCAATGGATATCCAATGTAAATTTGTCTTGGTCTTCCAATAGGTTCTTTATTTTCACGCATTTCTTTCCATTGTGCAATCCAACCTGGTAATCTACCGATAGCAAACATAACTGTAAACATATCTGTTGGAATTCCTAATGCTCTGTAAATGATTCCAGAGTAAAAATCTACGTTTGGATATAAGTTTCTTGATTTAAAGTATTCATCCTCTAAAGCAGCAGCTTCTAATTTTTTTGCAATGTCCAAAATTGGGTCATTAACTCCTAAAGTCCCTAAAACTTCGTCAGCAGCTTTTTTAATAATTTTAGCTCTTGGATCGAAATTTTTATAAACTCTATGTCCGAATCCCATTAAACGGAAAGGATCATTTTTATCTTTGGCTTTAGCCAAATACTTATCTGCATCACCACCTGTAGCATGAATTTCTTCTAACATTTCAAGTACTGCTTGATTAGCACCACCGTGTAATGGCCCCCATAATGCAGAAACTCCCGCAGAGATAGAAGCAAATAATCCTGCATGAGATGAACCTACCATTCTTACAGTAGATGTAGAACAATTTTGTTCATGATCTGCGTGAAGAATAAATAATTTATCCAATGCATTTACCACAACTGGATCTGCTGTATATGGACCTGTAGGTAACTCAAACATCAAACGCATAAAATTTTCAACATACCCAACTGTATTATCATAATAATTCAAAGGGTACCCCATAGTTTTTCTGTAAGTCCAAGTAGCAATCACTAAGAATTTACCCATGGTTTTACATACAGCTTCGTACATTTCTTTTTCATTTTCAACATTTACCGACTTTGGATTAAATGCTGTTAGAGCACTTGTCAAAGCAGATAAAACTCCCATAGGATGAGCTGTCTTTGGAAAACCATCAATGATATTTTTCATTTCTTCGTTAACCAAAGTATACTTTCTAATATCTGTTTCAAATTGCTCCAATGTTTTAGATGAAGGCAAGTCTCCGAAAATAACTAAATAAGATACTTCAAGGAAATGTGACTTTTGAGCCAATTCTTCAATTGAATATCCTCTGTAACGTAAAATACCTAATTCACCGTCTAGGAAAGTAATTTCACTTTTACATGAACCTGAATTTTTGTAACCTGGATCAAGAGTAATTAAACCCGACACATCACGTAATTTACTAATATCGACAGCAGCTTCATTTTCGCTCCCAACTATAACTGGAAGTTCAAATTTATTACCATCTATTTCTAATGTTGCTATTTTTGACATAATATAAATAGGAAATAAAACTTATTAAATAATAATTACCAAATCTAAGGAATTTCACATTAATTAAAAAGTTAATATGAAAATGAAATTGTTAAAATTCAAAAAAAAAGCCACTCACAGAACGTGAATGGCTTAAAAAAATACCTTTTCGTATAATTATTTTATTTTAAATGCATTTTTACCAGGAAAATAAGCTGTGTTACCAAGTTCCTCTTCAATTCTCAATAATTGATTGTATTTTGCCATACGATCAGAACGAGAAGCTGAACCAGTTTTTATTTGACCACAGTTTAAAGCTACAGCTAAATCTGCAATTGTATTATCTTCTGTTTCTCCAGAACGGTGAGACATTACTGAAGTATAACCAGCATTTTTAGCCATGTTTACAGCAGCAATAGTTTCTGTCAAAGTACCAATTTGGTTTACTTTTACAAGAATTGAATTAGCGATTCCTTTTTCAATACCCGTTGACAAACGCTCAACATTAGTAACGAACAAATCATCCCCAACTAATTGTACTTTATCTCCAATTTTTTCAGTAAGCAATTTCCATCCATCCCAATCGTTTTCATACATTCCATCTTCAATAGAAATAATAGGGTATTTAGCAGCTAATTCAGCTAAATAAGTAGCTTGCTCTTCTGAAGTTCTGATTTTTCCAGTTTCTCCTTCAAATTTTGTATAATCGTATTTTCCGTTAACATAAAATTCAGAAGCAGCACAGTCTAAAGCGATCATAATTTCGTCTCCAAAAGTATATCCAGCATTTTCAACTGCTTTTTTGATAGTATCCAAAGCATCTTCAGTTCCTCCAGCTAAATTAGGTGCAAAACCACCTTCATCACCTACAGCTGTAGAAAGACCTCTGTCATGCAATACTTTTTTCAAGCTGTGGAAAATTTCAGTTCCCATTTGCATCGATTGTGAAAAAGAAGTTGCTTTTACAGGGAATATCATAAATTCTTGAAATGCAATAGGTGCATCAGAATGTGAACCACCGTTGATGATATTCATCATTGGAACTGGTAATGTGTTTGCAGAAACACCACCTACGTATCTATACAAAGGCAAACCTAATTCATTAGCTGCTGCTTTTGCAGCTGCAAGAGAAACACCAAGAATAGCATTAGCCCCTAATTTAGATTTATTTGGCGTACCGTCTAAATCAATCATCATTTGATCAAGTACATTTTGTTCAAAAACAGAAGTACCTACTAACTCATCAGCGATAAGAGTATTTACATTTTTCACTGCATTTAAAACTCCTTTTCCTAAAAAAGCTTTTCCTCCATCACGTAATTCTACCGCTTCATGTTCTCCAGTTGAAGCTCCAGATGGAACAGCAGCTCTTCCTAGAACTCCGTTTTCAGTTATTACATCAACTTCTATTGTAGGGTTACCTCTAGAATCAAAAATTTGTCTTGCGTGAATTTTAACAATAATACTCATATCAATCTATTTAAAATGTTGAACTTTTTATTTTATAATTACAAATATATTATATCTTTTCTAATGAAAACACAAAATTTTGTGAATCTTATTAACGAAAACGATGTAATTATTCGAGCTACAAATGTCAATTTTTTTTTATAATTAATTGAGCCTAGTTTGTTAAATTTCTTGTGTTTATCTAAAAAACAAAACTTCACAAAAGGATTTAACGCATCCCAATAAAACCAAAATGCGCACAATGATTTTCCTAACATTTAACCCTAAACAAATGCAGTACAAAACGTTTGATTTTCAATAAATTAAATAAAATATAATTGTCTTTTTCAACATCAAAACAAAAGCATAAGAATTTCAATAATTAGCTCATAATTTTAGATAATTAGAAAACAAAAATATAAGCAATCTTAATAATTCGAAATAAATTATTACACGTTGAAAAGATCAAACGAACTTATTAGCATATCTTTTAAAACTTAAATTTATAATAACAAAGCAACTTATGAATAATAACAAAGGGTTTCATTTAAAATGAAACCCTTTGTTTGTATATCGAATAAACGGATTGTTATCCTTTTATATTTTCAATAAATTGATCGAATAAGTACGACGAATCATGTGGCCCTGGACTAGCTTCTGGGTGATATTGTACAGAAAAACAATTTTTATTTTTCATACGCATACCAGCTACTGTTCCATCATTCAGATGAAGATGTGTAATTTCAAGATTAGGATGATTATCTAATTCTTCTTTATTAACTGCAAAACCATGGTTTTGAGAAGTGATTTCACCTTTTCCTGTAATAATATTTTTTACAGGGTGATTTATTCCTCTGTGACCATTAAACATTTTATAAGTCGAGATTCCGTTAGCCAAACCAATTACTTGATGTCCAAGACAGATTCCAAATAGAGGTTTATTGTTCTCAAGAATTTCTTTTGCTACTTGAATAGCACTAGAAAGAGGTTCCGGATCACCAGGCCCATTAGACAAAAAATAACCATCTGGATTAAATGATGCTAAATCTTGGTAAGATGAATCAAAAGGGAATACTTTTATGTAACAATCTCTTTTAGCAAAGTTTCGAAGGATATTTGTTTTAATTCCTAAATCAAGAGCAGATAATTTATAGGTAGCGTTCTCGTCACCAAAAAAGTAAGGTTCTTTAGTAGAAACTTTAGAAGCTAATTCTAATCCTTTCATATCTGGAACGCTTGCTAAAGACGCTTTTAATTCTTCAATTGGCGTCCCATCAGTACAAATAACCGCGTTCATAGCTCCGTTGTCACGTATGTAACTAACCAAAGCACGTGTATCTACGTCAGATATACAGATAAGGTTTTGTTTTGTAAAATAATCTTCTAAGCTCTCAGAAGCATCTTCACGTGAGTAATTAAAACTAAAATTTTTACAAACTAAACCAGCAATTTTAATACTTTGCGATTCAACTTCTGAATCATTTACTCCGTAGTTCCCAATATGGGCATTAGTAGCTACCATTAATTGACCAAAATAAGAAGGGTCAGTAAATATTTCTTGGTAACCTGTCATTCCAGTGTTAAAACAAACCTCTCCAAAAGTAGTTCCGCTGATTCCAATAGATTTACCATGGAATATGGTTCCGTCACTTAATAAAAGTATTGCTTTTTGTCGTGTTGTATATTTCATTCTTTGATTTCTATTATTTTTAAATAGTCTCATGTAACTCGAAAACCAGTTTCATGGGTAGTTAAATATTTTGCAAATTTAATCCTTTAAAACAGTGGATGCAATGTTTTTTGAAAATTTATATTTTTTGAAGTTTTTCTTATGAGAATCAAAAGTTCATCAGCTGCCCAGATTGTAGTAAAATCCTTTTTCTTTTCTTTAAAAAGAAAAAGATTACTTCACTTAACATTCATTTTAAGCGGAGTACAGTGAACTTCGTTCATAACGAAAAGTGAGAGAAACAGTTATTGAAAATACCAAATATTCTGCTCCAAAAAATCAAAAAAAAAGGATAAACTAGTAATAGCTTATCCTTAATTTTTATAGAATGATTATTTTCATAATTATTCAGCAGTGTCAGTAGTTGTTTCAGTATCAGCAACTGGAGCATCAGTAGCTTCATCAGCTTTCTTAGCTTTACCACCACGACGGCTTTTTGCTTTTTTAACTTCTTTTTTACCACCATTGTAAAGTTCATTGAAATCTACTAATTCGATCATTGCCATATCAGCATTATCTCCTAAACGATTTCCAACTTTAATGATACGTGTGTATCCACCTGGACGGTCACCAACTTTAGCAGCTACATCTCTGAATAAATCAGTTACTGCATATTTGCTACGTAAGTATGAAAAAACAATACGACGATTGTGAGTCGTATCTGCTTTAGATTTTGTTATTAAAGGCTCAACGAATTGTTTAAGCGCTTTTGCTTTAGCAACAGTAGTGTTAATACGTTTGTGCTCAATAAGAGAACAAGCCATATTAGCTAACATAGATTTTCTATGCGCAGTCTGTCTGCCTAAGTGATTGAATTTTTTTCCGTGTCTCATTGCTTTATGAAATTTAATCCGCCAAAGCGGATTAGATTATTCTTTATCTAGTTTGTATTTTGCTAAATCCATACCGAAGTTTAAATTTTTAACTGCAACAAGTTCATCAAGTTCAGTTAAAGATTTTTTACCAAAATTACGGAATTTCATTAGGTCATTTTTATTGAACGATACTAAATCACCAAGTGTATCAACTTCAGCCGCTTTCAAGCAATTCAATGCTCTAACAGAAAGATCCATATCAACAAGCTTAGTTTTAAGCAATTGTCTCATGTGTAATGACTCTTCATCATATGATTCTGTTTGCGCAATCTCATCAGCCTCAAGTGTAATTCTTTCGTCAGAAAATAACATGAAATGGTGAATTAAAACTTTTGCAGCTTCAGTAAGAGCATCTTTTGGATTAATAGATCCGTCAGTTTTTATTTCAAAAACTAATTTTTCATAATCTGTTTTTTGCTCAACACGGAAGTTTTCAATAGCATATTTTACATTTTTTACCGGAGTAAAAATTGAATCTGTAAAAATAGTTCCAATCGCAGCATTTTGTTTTTTGTTCTCTTCAGCAGGAACATAACCTCTACCTTTTTCGATAGTTAAATCGAAATTCAGTTTGATTTTGCTATCTAAATTACAGATAACAAGTTCTGGATTCAAAACTTGGAAACCTGAAATAAATTTTTGAAAATCACCAGCTGTTAATTGATCTTTACCTGAAACAGAAATAGTAACTGATTCATTATCTATATCTTCAATTTGACGTTTAAAACGTACTTGTTTTAGATTAAGAATAATTTCGGTAACGTCCTCAACAACTCCTGAAATAGTAGAAAACTCATGATCTACACCTTCTATTCGAACAGATGTAATTGCATAACCTTCTAATGCTGAAAGCAAAACTCTTCTAAGTGCATTACCAACAGTCAATCCGTAACCAGGTTCTAAAGGTCTAAATTCAAATTTACCTTCAAAATCGGTTGAATCGATCATGATAACTTTATCGGGCTTCTGAAAATTAAATATTGCCATAAATTTCGACTAAGTCAATTATTATTTGTTGTAC
>CAUPOP010000003.1:0-102439 GCA_963512955.1 uncultured Flavobacterium sp.
ACCGATTTTATGTTTCTAATTCGGAGCTTTTTAAAATTATGGCCAATCCGGATTAAATAATTTATAAAATCGTACTTTTGCAAACTGAAAATTCGAAATTATGATTATAGTAAAATCACGTGAAGAAATAGAATTAATGCGAGAAAGCGCATTGATCGTATCAAAAACATTAGGAATGATTGCTTCTGAAATAAAGGAAGGAGTTACTACTTTATACTTAGACAAACTAGCCGAAGAATTTATTCGTGACCACGGAGCTGAACCAAGTTTTCTTGGCTTATATGGTTTCCCAAATTCACTTTGCATGAGTCCAAACGCACAAGTTGTTCACGGAATTCCAAACGACAAACCATTAGAAAGTGGGGATGTAATTTCAGTAGATTGTGGAGCTTACAAAAATGGCTATCATGGAGATCATGCCTATTCATTCGAAATTGGTGAAGTTGCTCCTGAAACCAAAAAATTATTGCAAGTAACCAAAGAATCGTTATACGTTGGAATTCGAGAATTCAAATTAGGAAATCGTGTTGAAGACGTAGGAAATGCAATTCAAAAATATACCGAAGCGCATGGTTACGGAGTAGTTCGTGAACTTGTAGGTCATGGTGTTGGACAAAAAATGCACGAAGATCCCGAAATGCCAAACTACGGAAAACGTGGTCGCGGAAAACTTTTTGTAGAAGGAATGGTCGTTGCTATTGAGCCGATGATTAATCTTGGAACACGAAACATCAAACAATTAAAAGACGGTTGGACAATTCTAACTGCCGATGGAAAACCAAGTGCACATTTTGAACATGATGTTGCTATAATCGATGGAAAACCTGAGATTTTATCAACATTTGGATACATATACAAAGCATTAGGAATTGTGAGTAATGAAGAAGATGAATTTAGAAGAGAACCTTTAGTTTTGTAATGAAAAAACTTTTTAAACTTATACTCAATACTATTCCGAGACCAATTCTTATTCGGTTAAGTTATATTGCACGTCCACTTCTTGCATTGGCACTAAAAGGAAATACTTTCACCGATCCAATTGACGGAAAAAGTTTTAGAATGTTTTTACCATACGGTTATGGAACACAAAGAAACAATGTGCTTTCACCAAGTACACTTTCGTTAGAGAGACATCGTTTGCTTTGGTTATATTTAAATGATAAAACTGATTTTTTTACTTCGACAGCAAAAAAGAAAGTCTTGCATTTTGCGCCAGAACAGGCTTTCTATAAATTGTTTCGAAATCAAAAAAATCTTGAATACACCACTACTGATTTATTTTCTCCGCTTGCGGATGTAAAAGCTGATATTTGTAATTTGCCATTTGAAGACAATCAATATGATGTTATTCTATGCAATCATGTTTTAGAGCACATTCCTGACGACACTAAGGCTATGCAGGAATTATTTCGTGTTTTGAAGCCTGGCGGAATGGCTGTTTTACAGATTCCTCAGGATTTATCGAGAGCTACTACTTTTGCAGATGATAGCATTACGGACCAAAAAGAGCGTGCTAAAATATTTGGACAATACGATCATGTACGTATTTATGGGCGTGATTATTTTGAAAAATTAAGATCAATCGGTTTTAAAGTTATCGAAGAAGATTACACGAATGAAATAGCTCCAGAATTAGTTGAAAAATACTGCTTGGCCAAAGGGGAAATCATTCCCGTTTGTTTCAAATAAGAACATTTTACATAATAATATAGTATGGCATAATTCGTTATATTTACATTTTAGTAAATAGACAATTATGCCAACTTTGTTTTTTAGAAAAATAATGTTTCTTTTATTTATCACTTCTGTTTCTGCACAAGTAGAAAATGAAGTTGCTCCTCCTTATAATATCAAAACCATTTCGTTTGTTCAAAACAACAAAAACGCAATCCCTATATTTCATTTGGGAGATGGCTTTCAATTGCAATTTGACGATTTATTCGGAAATGAAGCAGATTATTATTACGAAATAATTCACTGTGATTACAATTGGGTTCCTACAAACATCCCAAAAACAGATTATTTACAAGGATTTGACAATCAAAGAATTCAAAATTATTCGAATTCCTTCAATACGTTACAAATGTATTCTCATTATAGATTATCCATTCCAAATCAGCTTACACAATTACGAATTAGCGGAAATTATGTTCTCAAAATTTTAAATGAAGATAAAGAGGTTGTTTTTTCTAGAAAATTTATTTTGTATGAAGACCTCGTAACCGTTCCTATTCAAGTAAAAAGAGCTCGAACTGTAGATAACTTAGAATTTAAACAAAATCTAGAATTTACTATAAAAACAAATTCCATTAATTTTCAGAACCCTTTAAAAAACGTTAAGGTTGTCTTGCTTCAAAACGGAAAATTGAATACTGCTATCACTAATGTAACCCCACAATACACCATTGGAAATGACTTAGTCTACAAGTACGATACACAAACGCAATTTTGGGCCGGTAATGAATTTTTGTTTTTCGACAATAAAGACATCCGATCTGCTAGCAATAATGTAGCTCGAATTGATTCAAACGGAACCTTATACAATTCTTATTTGTTTACCAATAATGCCCGTACAAATTTCCCTTATTCAGTGACTCATGATGTAAATGGTGATTTTGCCGTTCGGAATTTAAATGCGAATAACAACGAAATCGAATCCGATTATGCTTGGGTTTATTTTAGCTTATCAGCACCCGCTTTTAGATTAAACAAAGACATCTATATTACAGGAATGTTTAATAATTACGCGCTAACTCCTGAATATAAAATGGATTATAATTCTAAAAACAATCGGTATGAAAAAGCAGTGCTGATAAAACAAGGATTTGCTAATTTCGAATATACCGTATCGGATAGTAAAGGAATCATTGATTCAGAGAATAGTATTGATGGTAATTTTTATCAAACAGAAAACGATTATACCGTTCTGGTTTATTACCGAGAAAACAATGATCGTTATGACCATGTTATCGGAAAAGGAACGGCAAATTCTTTAAATATTATCAACTAAAAAAAACATTTCTAAAAGTGATTAAACAAATCAAATTTTCGTAAATTTGTCACTATTAAACACATATTTAACGCTTTAATATGGTTTCTCAAATAACAAGAGGTATAAAAATTTCGGTTTTGACTAGTTTTGAAGGCACATACTTCAAAAACTACAGAATCCATTTTGCCTTTAGTTATGAAATCAAAATAGAAAACCACAGTAAAGATTCCGTTCAATTAACTTCCCGCCATTGGGAAATTTACGATTCCCTAAATGATCTTGAAGTAGTTGATGGCGAAGGTGTGATTGGTAAAAAACCCGTTTTAAAACCAGGTGAATTCCATATATACAGTTCTGGTTGTTTATTATCATCTCCTCATGGTGCCATGAAAGGACATTTTGATATGGTTAATTTTACTACTACAAAAACTTTCAAAGTTATTGTACCTACTTTCAGGCTAAGTGCTCCTTTTGCCTTAAATTAATTTGACTTATATTTTGTTAAAAATAGTGATATTTTAAATTATCATCCGTAATTTTGCGTCAAATTATATAATTCAATGGGTTATATTTTAAATTGTCTAATTATTTAATCGATCAACATGCTTAAAGGATTTTTTAATGTACCCAAAGCGGTAAACGAACCAGTAAAAGGATACGCCCCTAATTCACCAGAAAAAGCTGCAGTTCAAGCTGCTTATACTGCTATGTGGAATTCTAAAATTGATGTGCCTTTATATATCGGTAGCGACGAAATTAGAACAGGAAACACCAAAACAATGTCAGCTCCACACGATCACAAACACATCGTAGGAACGTACCATTTAGCCGAAAAAACTCATGTTGAAAAAGCAATTGCAAATGCATTAGAATCTAGAACTGCATGGGCAAATATGGCTTGGGAACAAAGAGCAGCTATTTTTCTTAAAGCAGCTGAATTAATAGCAGGCCCTTACAGAGCTAGAATAAATGCCGCTACTATGATTGCGCAATCTAAAAATATCCATCAAGCAGAAATTGATGCTTCTTGTGAATTAATTGATTTTTTACGTTTTAACGTGGAATTCATGACACAAATTTACAACGATCAACCAAAGTCAAATTCTGACATGTGGAATCGATTAGAATACAGACCTCTTGAAGGTTTTGTATACGCTATTACTCCTTTTAACTTTACAGCTATTGCCGCAAATCTTCCTGCAAGTGCAGCCATGATGGGAAATGTTGTAATTTGGAAACCAAGTGATAGTCAAGTATTTTCTGCAAAAATCATCATTGATGTTTTCAAAGAAGCGGGTGTTCCTGACGGAGTTATCAACGTAGTTTTTGGAGATGCGCTAATGATTACAGATACAGTTCTAGCAAGTCGTGACTTTGCTGGAATACATTTTACTGGATCAACACATGTTTTCAAAGATATTTGGTCAAAAATTGGAGCTAACATTCACCACTATAAAACATATCCAAGAATTGTAGGTGAAACTGGTGGAAAAGATTTTATCATTGCCCATTCAAGTGCTAATCCAAAACAAGTAGCAACAGGAATTGTACGAGGTGCTTTTGAATTTCAAGGTCAAAAATGTTCTGCAGCTTCAAGAGCTTATGTTCCTCAAAGTTTGTGGCCAGCAATAAAAGAACAATTAATTACCGATACTAAATCCATGAAAATGGGATCTCCAGAAGATTTCAGCAACTTTATTACCGCTGTAATTCACGAAGGTTCTTTTGATAAATTAGCTGGTTTTATTGACCAAGCTAAAAAAGATGCTGATGCCGAAATTATTGTTGGAGGAAATTATGATAAATCTGTTGGTTACTTTATTGAACCTACAATTATCGTAACAACTAACCCACATTACACTACAATGGAAACCGAATTATTCGGACCAGTAATCACAATTTTCGTTTACGAAGATGCAAAATGGGCAGAAACTTTAGAATTAGTTGATACAACTTCTGAATATGCATTAACAGGTGCGGTTTTCAGTACAGATCGTTATGCTATCGAGCAAGCAACTGTTGCTTTACAAAATGCAGCTGGGAATTTCTACATCAATGATAAACCTACGGGAGCTGTTGTAGGGATGCAACCTTTTGGTGGTGCTAGAGCATCTGGAACAAATGACAAAGCGGGTTCTGCTTTAAATTTATTACGTTGGGCTTCGCCAAGAACTATCAAAGAAACATTTGTAACACCTGAAGATTATAGATATCCATTTTTAGGAGAATAAATTAGTCCTAAAGTTTGAAAGTCAAAAGTCTTAAAGGACTTTGTAAATATAAAAGCCGAATCTAAAATTTAGATTCGGCTTTTTATATTTTTTCTACTCAATTTTATCTTTCGACCTTATGACTACATTTGAAACTTCAACGGCAAATGCACTACTTTCTTTGTTTCGAAAAACTCATCTTCAAAAAAGTCAGCTAAATTATATTCTGTTGCTTTCGGAAAATCTTTTAACTCTTCGGTTAAATCACCGCCTTTTAGATACAGAATTCCGTTTTTCAATTCATGTTTGTTGTTTTTTTTGATTTTGGTTTTAACCCAAGATACAAAATCTGGCATATTCGTTACCGCACGACTCACAATAAAATCAAAATCGCCTTTTACATTCTCAGCACGAATTTGCTCTGCTTTTACGTTTTTCAGTTCCAAGGCTTCGGCAACAGCTTGAACCACTTTGATTTTTTTTGCAATAACATCAATCAAATAAAAACGTGTTTCTGGAAAAAGAATAGCTAAAGGAATCCCCGGAAACCCGCCACCAGTACCAACATCCAAGACATAAGTTCCTGGTTCGAATTTTGTGATTTTGGCAATTCCTAACGAATGTAAAATGTGATTTGTATATAAAGCATCAATATCTTTTCTCGAAATCACATTGATTTTTTCATTCCAATCATGGTATAAAAAATCCAACTGTTCGAATTGTTTTTTTTGTATATCGGTTAAATTAGGAAAATACTTAAGAATCTCGTCCATTTGAAAATTTTTAACAAAAGTACTATTTTTAGCTTGTAAATATTTAACTCAATTTTGCATATTGAAAATTTATAATAATTATCTTTGGGGATTATTACAAAAATATATGAATAACAACCCACCTACATTTGCTAAGCAAGACAATTTAAAATTTTTCAGAACGCTTAACTCACGGGTTAACAATTACTTTAAGGAAAATAACATCCAAAAAACAGGAAATTGGAGACTTCACTTAAAAACTATAATTCTCTTTACTGTTTTTCTTGCACCTTACTTTTTAATCCTAACACTGGATATGCCATTTTGGGCTCATTTGTTACTGACTATCGTTATAGGAATTGGCATGGCAGGCGTTGGTATGAATGTTATGCACGATGGAAATCATGGCTCGTATTCTAATAAAAACTGGGTCAATAAATTCATGGGAGGCACCATTTATATTTTAGCTGGAAACGTATACAATTGGCAGGTTCAGCATAACGTATTACACCACACTTACACTAATATTCCTGGACACGATGAAGATCTTGACGCAGGAAGAATTATCCGATTTACAAAAGAAGCTAAATGGCATAGTTTTCATCGTTTTCAACAATATTATTCTGTGTTTTTATATGGATTATTAACTTTCAATTGGGCAATCACTACCGATTTTAAGCAAATGAAAAGTTATCTAAAAAGAAAATTATCTTATGGCGAAGCCAAAAGCCCTAAAACACTTTGGACTACTTTAATTATCACTAAAATTATCTATGTTTCTATATGGATTGTACTGCCTATCGTTATAGGAATCACATGGTGGGAAGTATTAATCGGTTTTTTTGTAATGCATTACACCGCTGGATTAATATTAAGTATTGTTTTCCAATTGGCACATGTGGTTGAAGAAACTACTAATCCGTTACCAAATGAAGACGGTGAAATTGAAAACACTTGGGCTATTCACCAATTGTTTACTACGACTAACTTTGCTCCAAAAAATAAAATTGTAAATTGGTATACTGGCGGATTAAACCACCAAATCGAACACCATATTTTCCCAAATATAAGTCACATTCACTACGGTAAAATTGCAGCAATTGTTAAAGAAACCGCTAAAGAATGTAATTTACCTTATTACGAATATAAAACCATGCGTTCCGCTGTTATCGCCCATTTCAAACATTTAAAAGAACTAGGAATGAAACCAGAATTAACAGCATAAAAAATAAATAACTAATAAAATAAATAATTAACCTCCCTAAATTTCCTTATGGAAACTCGGGACATTCAACCCTTTTTTAATGAGTAATCCACTTTCAGACAGAATTAACAATCTGGCTACATCACAAACATTAGCCATGGCTGCTTTGGCTAGAGAATTAAAAGCGCAAGGAAAAGATATCATCAGTTTAAGCTTAGGTGAGCCTGATTTCAATACGCCAGACTTCATCAAAGAAGCTGCAAAAAAAGCTATCGACGACAACTATAGCACCTACTCTCCAGTAGAAGGATATGCTGATTTAAAAGAAGCAATCTGCAGAAAATTCAAAAGAGATAATGGTTTAGAGTACAAACCTTCTCAAATTGTAGTTTCAACAGGAGCAAAACAATCTTTATATAACATTGCTCAAGTAATGTTAAATGATGGCGACGAAGTAATTTTGCCAGCACCTTACTGGGTATCTTATTTCGAAATTGTAAAATTATCAGGTGGAGTTCCTGTAGAAGTTCCTACTTCTGTAGAAACAGATTTCAAAATCACACCAGAACAATTAGAAGCTGCCATCACTCCAAAAACAAAAATGATGTGGTTCAGTTCTCCTTGTAATCCAAGTGGTTCTGTTTACAGCAGAGAAGAACTTACTGCTTTAGCAAAAGTATTAGAAAAACATCCTAATGTATATGTTGTTGCTGACGAAATCTACGAGCACATCAATTTCTCAGGAACATTCTGCAGTATTGGTTCAATTCCTGGAATGCTAGAAAAAACAATAACTGTAAATGGAGTTGCAAAAGCATTTGCTATGACAGGATACAGAATTGGATACATTGGAGCACCAGAATTCATTGCAAAAGCGTGTACAAAAATTCAAGGACAAGTAACTTCAGGAGCAAATTCTATCGCACAACGTGCAACTATAACTGCTGTTGATGCTGACCCTAGTGTATTAAACCACATGGTTCAAGCTTTCCATAGCCGTAGAGATTTAGTTGTAGGATTACTAAAAGAAATTCCAGGAATCAAAATAAACGTTCCAGAAGGAGCTTTTTACGTATTCCCTGACGTTTCTTCTTTCTTCGGAAAAACACTAAAAGGAACACATATCAAAGATGCAAATGACTTCTCTATGTACCTTTTGGCCGAAGCCAATGTAGCTACCGTAACAGGTGACGCATTTGGTAATCCTAACTGTATTCGTTTCTCTTACGCAACTAGCGAAGATTTACTAAAAGAAGCTTTACGCAGAATTAAAGAAGCGGTTGCATAACACCTTCTTATTATAAAATTAAAAGCCTAAGGAAACTTGGGCTTTTTTTTGTTTTATACCAAAATAAAATGGAAATTTGAAAAACTATCTATCTCATTAAATTATGCTAACAGCCATACATCCAAAACTCCCTATGCGTAACAAAGCCATTACAAGAGATTTCTATTGTAATCAATTGGGTTTTGAGGAATTTGGTATCGCTGACTTTAACGGCTATTTAATGATACAAAAAGACCAAATTCAGATCCACTTTTTTGAATTCACCACAATTGACCCTTTGGAAAATTACGGGCAAGTCTACATTCGAACTGAAGATATCGAAACCGTTTATGAAGCCTTTTTGAACAACGGGGTTGCCATTCATCCTGCGGGACATTTACAAATCAAACCTTGGGGACAAAAGGAATTTTCAATTCTTGATCCCGACCATAATTTACTCACTTTTGGGCAAAGTTCAGACACTTTTTAGTTTACAAATCTTCACAGAAAGTTAAAACTTAATTTCTTAATAGCAAAAAAGCCCTTTTGAATTAGAAATCTTGGATAATTTATAAGAACTTTGCACACTTTTTTAGGTATATATTTTTTCCTAAAAAGTTTTAGAAATTAAAAATTATCATCCTGAGATGAAAAAGAAAATAGAAATATTAGCCCCGGCAAAGGATTTAATTCACGGTATAGCAGCCATCAATAGTGGAGCGGATGCCGTTTATATAGGTGCACCTCAATTTGGAGCCCGTTCTAATGCACACAATTCCATGGAGGATGTAGCTGCACTAGTCCAATATGCCCATTTATTTCACGCACAAGTTTTTGTGGTAATGAATACCATTTTATACGACAACGAACTCGAAACTTGTCGTCAAATGATTTGGAAATTATATGATATTGGTGTCGATGCATTAATTATCCAAGATATGGCCATCATGGAAATGGAGTTACCTCCAATTGTTTTGCATGCGAGTACACAAGCCAATAATAGAGATGCTAATAATATCAAGTTTTTGAAAGATGCCGGTATCAAACGTGTTGTTTTGGCTCGCGAATTAAACCTGCACCAAATCAAAGAGATTAGTAATGCCGCAGATGTGGAATTGGAATTTTTTGTAACGGGAGCGTTGTGCGTTTCCTTTAGCGGCAATTGTTATATGAGTGTGGCCAATGGCGAACGTTCTGCTAACCGCGGTTCTTGTGCTCAAAACTGTCGTTTACCCTACAATCTGATTGACGGTCATGGCGACACACTAATCAAAAACAGCCACCTACTTTCTATAAAAGATTTTGACGTTACAGATCAAATTCCTAATTTAATTGAAGCTGGAATTTGTTCTTTCAAAATAGAAGGCCGACTAAAAGATATTGTTTACGTAAAAAATAATGTTTCTTTTCTTAGACAAAAATTAGATGCTTTTCTAGAAGAAAACAACGCTTATACTAAAGCATCTTCGGGAAGTTGTACCTATACTTTTGATTCGGCTTTGAATCGCACTTTTAATCGCGGTTATACTGATTATTTTGTTAATGAACGTCATAGTTCTATTGGTTCTTGGGAAAGTCCAAAATCCAAAGGACAATACATTGGTAAACTCATCGAAACTAACGGTGGCGCTTACAAAATTGAAAACGGACATCTTTTGAATAATGGTGACGGTCTTTGTTTTATCAACGAAAATAATGAAGCCGATGGTATTTATGTTAACAAAGTAGAAAATGGTTTAGCCTATCCTAATGTGTTGAAAGAAATAAAAGCAGGCACTTTCATTTACCGTAACAATGATGCTGCCTTCATTAAAATTGTAGAACGTGAAGATAGCGCTGTTAGAAAAATAAATACTTCTTTGATATTAACTGAAAACGAAAACGGTTTTGAATTAATTGCTACCGATGAAGATGGTTATGTTAGCACAGTGTATTTGGTTCATGCAAAAGAGCAGACTAAAAACAATCTGTCAATCGAAGATAACATCAAAATACAATTGGCAAAAACAGGTTTCACTCCTTATACTGCCAACGAAATTACAGTGCATTTTTCTGAAAATTGGTTTCTTCCAATTTCAAAAATCAACGAAATGCGACGAACCGTATATGAGCAATTATCAGAAATTCGTCTGGCTAATTACAAACGTGAAGAACATCAGATTGTAAAAACAAACCACCCTTTTCCGATAGATCAATTGGATTTTACCTATAATGTTTCTAATAAAATGGCGCGTAAATTTTACGAACGCCACGGAGTAACCGAAATTGAAAAAGCTTTCGAATTACAGTGGGATCCAGGAAAATCTCGTGTGATGACTACTAAATATTGCATAAAATACGAATTAGAAAAATGTCCAAAATATCATAAAGATACTATGGAAACTAAACTTAAAGAACCTTTAGTTTTAAAACAAGGCGAATTAGAATACAAATTGAAATTCAATTGTAAACCTTGCGAAATGGAAATTTGGGAAAAAGACGCAGAATTTGAAATCGAAGAAGACCATATTCATTAAAATACAAACCTTCGTTTTTGCTAAAAAGGCTGTAACTCTAGTTCAACTAAAATCTTAAAAAAAATAGTATTTTTGTATTTCGATTGAAATTCATTTTCAATCATTTAAATTTTCAATCTTTAAATAAAAAAAATGAAAGCATACGTATTTCCAGGTCAAGGCGCACAATTTACAGGAATGGGTAAAGACTTATATGAGAATTCTCCATTAGCAAAAGAATTATTCGAAAAAGCGAATGAAATATTAGGTTTCCGTATAACAGATATTATGTTCGAAGGAACTGCTGAGGAATTAAAAGAAACTAAAGTAACGCAACCAGCTGTATTTTTACATTCGGTGATTTTAGCTAAAACTTTAGAAGATTTCAAACCAGAAATGGTAGCGGGACATTCATTAGGAGAGTTTTCTGCTTTAGTTGCTAATGGTGCTTTGTCATTTGAAGACGGATTAAAATTAGTTTCACAAAGAGCTTTAGCAATGCAAAAAGCCTGCGAAATTAAACCTTCAACTATGGCTGCAGTTTTAGGATTAGCAGACAATATCGTAGAAGAAGTTTGCGCCTCGATTGATGGTGTTGTAGTAGCAGCAAATTACAACTGTCCTGGACAATTAGTAATTTCAGGGGAAACATCGGCAGTAGAAAAAGCTTGTGAAGCAATGAAAGAAGCAGGTGCAAAACGTGCTTTATTGTTACCTGTTGGAGGTGCTTTTCACTCGCCAATGATGGAACCAGCAAGAGAAGAACTTGCGGCTGCTATTGAAGCAACTACGTTCTCAACTCCTATTTGTCCAGTATATCAAAATGTTACTGCGACTGCGGTTTCTGATCCATCAGAAATTAAGAAAAACTTAATCATACAATTGACTGCACCAGTAAAATGGACACAATCTGTACAGCAAATGATTAAAGATGGTGCGACTTTATTTACGGAAGTTGGTCCAGGTAAAGTATTGGCTGGATTGATTGGCAAAATTGACAGAGAAGCAGTGACGGCTAACGCATAATTTGACCTTTTAAAATTAATTACAAATAAAAATCCCAAATTATCAGATGATAATTTGGGATTTCTTTTTACTATACCTGTATTTAACTTCTAATCTTCTGTTCCCATTTCCAAGCACTTGCCATAGCTTCTTCTAGCGTTGATTGTGCTTTCCAACCCAAAACAGTATTTGCTTTATCCGTATTAGCATAAGCTGAAGTAATATCCCCTTCTCTACGAGCAACTATTTTATATGGTAATTTTTTACCGCTTACTTTTTCGAAAGAATGAATAACTTCTAAAACAGAACTTCCGGTTCCGGTACCCAAATTAAAAGTTTCGACTTTAGTTATATTCTTTTTATTTAACAATCGTTGTAAAGCAATTACATGCGCTTTTGCCAAATCAACAACATGAATATAATCCCGAACAGCTGTTCCATCAGGAGTTGGGTAATCATCCCCATAAACTGATAATTCTTGGCGCAAGCCAAAACCAGTTTGAGTAATAAATGGCACTAGGTTTTGTGGAACTCCAATAGGCAACTCCCCAATTTCAGCAGAAGGATGTGCGCCAATAGGATTAAAATAACGCAATAAAATAGCATTAATACTAGTTACTTTAGCAGTGTCAGTGATTATTTCTTCACCTATTTGTTTGGTATTTCCATAAGGAGACATAGCCGTTTGAATGGAAGCATCCTCTGTTATTGGCATTTTTTCGGCTTGCCCATAAACCGTACAAGAAGAACTAAAAATGAAGTTAGCTTCTGGTTTTTGTTGCAATTCCTGCAAAATGTATACTAATGAATTGATATTGTTTTCATAATACAACAATGGATTTTCAACACTTTCACCCACTGCTTTTGAAGCAGCAAAATGTATCACTCCAGAAATATCATGATGCCTTTTGAAAAAATCCTGCACTTTGTCTTTCTCTCGTAAATCTAACTTTTCAAAAGCTGGGACTTTGCCAGTAATATTCTGAATTCTATCTAAAACCTCTAAGGACGTATTAGACAAATTATCAACTACAATAACCTCAAAGCCTTCATTCTGCAATTCGACCACAGTATGTGAACCTATAAATCCCAAACCACCTGTTACTAGTATTTTCATGTTTATTTTATAAGGAGACATACGAATTAGAATGTCAATTGCATTATTTTAAAAATTCTAAAACAGCGTCTGTAATATATTTAACTTGCTCATCATCTAATTCGGTGTGCATTGGTAAAGAAAGTACTTCTTTGACCAATTGATTGGTTACAGGAAAATCAGATTCTTTATAACGAGCATCCATATATGCTTTTTGTGAATGCAAAGGAATTGGATAATATATAGCGCAAGGAATTCCTTTATCTAACAAATGTTGCATCAATGCATTTCGATCAGCATCTATGATTCGTAACGTATATTGATGAAAAACGTGACAATCACAAATATCACATATGCTTGGCGCAATAATATTTTCATGTCCTTCAAAAGCAGCGGTATATTTTCTTGCTGCATTTTGTCTTGCTTTATTATATTCGTCTAACAAAGGTAATTTTGCATTCAAAACCGCTGCTTGAATACTATCTAAACGTGAATTTACACCTACTACATCATGATGATAACGCTCATACATTCCGTGATTTACAATTCCGCGAAGCGTATGTGCTAAAGCATCATCATTAGTAAAAATAGCCCCACCATCTCCATAACAACCTAAGTTTTTAGATGGAAAAAAAGAAGTTGCTCCAACATTCCCAATTGTTCCGGCTTTCTTTTTGGATCCATCCGAAAATTTGCAATTTGCTCCAATCGCTTGTGCATTATCTTCGATAACATATAAATTATATTCCTTAGCGATAGCCATAATTGCTTCCATATTAGCAGCACGACCAAACAAATGCACTGGAACAATAGCCTTTGTTTTAGGCGTAATGGCGCGCTTAATCCCTTCAATAGAAATATTCATGTTGTGCATGTCCACATCTACTAAAACGGGTGTTAATTGTAACAATGCGATTACTTCAACTGTAGCTGCAAAAGTGAAATCAGCAGTAATAACCTCATCCCCTGGCTTTAAACCTAAACCCATCATAGCAATTTGCAAAGCATCCGTTCCATTAGCACATGGAATTACATGTTTTACATCAAGATATTCTTCTAAAGATTTTTGAAAAGCATGAACCTGAGGCCCATTAATATAAGTGTTCGTATCTAAAACTTCTTGAATCGAATGATTTACAGTAGTGGCAATTTTATCATATTGACTTTTTAAGTCAACCATCTGAATTTTCTTCATGAATTCTCTTTTTAAAGTTTGGCTTTTAGCCATGCTAAAGGTGACATTTATTTTTAAGTCTTAAAAAAGAACAAATACTTCTTCAAGACGAAAAACAAAAATAGGCATTTAATGAGTTTAAACCAATGAAACCAACATTAAAAATAGTCATCCGATGAAATAAAAAAGCGAGGTCCTGTCAACCAAAATTTAAATATTCCTTAGAGAAGAAAATAATATAAAGAAAATGTATTTTAGCACTAAAATAGTACCTATGCTTTTTCTTTATAATACAATTGTTGTCCTATCTGGTTTTTTATTAAAAATCATTGCTCTTTTCAGTGCAAAAATGAAACTTTTTGTAGAAGGTCGAAAAGTAGTTTTTCCTCTTTTGGAACAAAAAATAAAACCTTCTGATAAAACTATTTGGTTTCATGCCGCTTCTCTTGGAGAATACGAACAAGGATTACCCGTTATCGAAAAAATAAAAGAAAAATACCCTTCGCATAAAATTGTAGTTAGTTTTTTCTCTCCTTCTGGCTATGAAATTCGAAAAAACAATACTGTTGCTGATGTTACTGTTTATTTGCCTTTAGATACCAAAAAAAATGCACAGGAATTTTTAAGATTAGTTCACCCTGAATTGGTGTTTTTTATAAAATACGAATATTGGCTTAACTATTTGAATGAACTCAAGAAACAAAATACACCAACATACTTGATTTCGGGGATTTTCAGACCCAACCAAATGTTTTTTAAATGGCATGGAGGATTTTACAGAAAAGCATTGGACGCATTCACTTACTTCTTCGTTCAAAATGAAAGTTCTAAAAATTTATTAAATCAACTTGGCAAAACCAATGTTGCCGTATCAGGAGATACCCGTTTTGACAGAGTAGCTGCAATTTTAGAAAAAGACAATACATTGTCATTCATTTCACAATTCAAAAACAACAAAACGACCATAGTTATAGGAAGCTCTTGGCCAAAAGACGAGCACCTATTAATAAACTACATCAATGCCTGCAACAGCGATGTGAAATTTATTATTGCTCCACACAATATCAAATCAGTTCAAATTGAGCAACTAAAAAACAGCATTCAAAAAAACTGTGTTTTATTCTCCGAAAAAGAAAACAAATCACTTTCTGATTATAATGTCTTTATAATTGACACCATAGGCATATTAACTAAAATATACAGCTATGCAGATATTGCCTATGTTGGCGGCGGTTTTGGCAATCCTGGCGTACATAACTTATTAGAACCAGCAACTTATGGAGTACCTATAATTATCGGTCCTAATTATTCTCATTTCGCCGAAGCGATAGATTTAGTTCATTTAGGTGGTTGCATTTCTATTTCCAACAAAGAACAACTAGGTCTTGCATTTCAAAATTTAATTGAAGATGAAAAATTCCGTCAGGAAAAAGGCACTATATGCAGCACTTTTGTACAAGCAAATAAAGGAGCCACAAATACAATTATAAAAAACATCTAAGCAGAAGATTATCAGAATAAGTTTCGTCACAAAAAAGACCTAAAAACCCTATTTCAGGTATTAAAATCGAATTATTTTTTAAAAAAATCTGTTTTTTGAAAAACTGGCGATTTTCATCATTTTCTCAAAATCACCGCCTAATAAAAAATAATCAGCTAATAATAGGCAATTATTTTACCATATTGTTTTTTTGGCATAATAGTTGGTAAAAGAATAAACGCTGACAAAGAAGATTATTTTTAAAAAAAAAATAAAAAAATATTTTACATATTAAAAAATTTATATCTTTGCCACGAATTAATAATTAACCTTTTATAATAAAGTAAGATGAAAAAAGTATTTTTAAGTTTAGCTGTTGTTGCTGTTTTAACTGTTGTATCATGTAAAAAAGCTGAAGCTCCTGCTGAAGAGGCTGTAGCTGCTGACACTACTGCTGTAGCTGTTGATTCTGCTGCTGTTGTTGCTGATACTGCTGCTGTAGCTGTTGATTCTGCTGCTGCACCTGCTGCTGAAGCTCCTGCTGCTGAGTAATTTTAAATTACAACACAAAAAATTTAAGCCGTTCACATCGTGAAACGGCTTTTTTTTTATTGCAACTTTCCTAAAATAAAAGAAAAAAAAAGCCATATTATCACTAAAATGGCTTTCCAATCACATCATAGAGAATGCTCTAATCAGAGAAAACAAAATTATTCTCAGAGAAATCTAGCATTTCCGATTTAGAAGCATACTGAACAATCTCATTAATTCCTTTCTGAAGTCTTAGCTCAGTTGTGTATTTCCTACTGGTAGCAAAATGGCTCCCAGCCAAGAATAACTTAAAGAAGTATTTTCCAGTCGTAGATTTAAATTTTAAAAACTCTGCTGATTCTATATTCAACTTAAACTTTTCAATATCCTCTTCACACTCAAATTTAAGTTCATAACTCAAACTTGTGAATATGGTCTTTCCTTTTCGTGAAGTGAATACAAATTTATATTCATCATTGAACCGTTTACTAATTACAAAAACCCCCATAAAATTTTAAATTTCAAACAATACTACTTAGAATTTCTTTTTGTAAATACTTTTCGAGCTACAAATTATTACAAATAAAAAAAGCTCCAAACATAGTTTGAAGCTTTTTTAGTACTCAGAGCGGGACTTGAACCCGCACGAACATTGCTGTTCACTGGATTTTAAGTCCAGCGTGTCTACCAATTTCACCATCCGAGCATTATGTGGTGTTTGAGCGAAAAACGGGGCTCGAACCCGCGACCTCGACCTTGGCAAGGTCGCGCTCTACCAACTGAGCTATTTTCGCATTTACAATTCTTATTAAAGAATCACGATACTTGTTCTGTATTGCGGATGCAAATTTAATACATTAATTCAATTACACAAGCCTTTTTTGCAAAAAAATATAAGATAAAAGTTAATCTTCTGATAACGTAAACTTTAAAAACAAAGAAACTATTTTCTAGTTAGCATTCTTTTAATTTCATTCAGTTTCATCAACGCTTCCATCGGTGTAATGGTGTTAATATCGAGATTTAAAATCTCTTCTTTTATTTCTTCTAAAAGCGGATCATCAAGATTAAAGAAACTCATCTGCATTTCATCTTTAGCAGCCTTAATACCGTTTAGAGCATCATTAGAATGGTTTTTTTCTAGTTTTTTCAATAGCTTTTGTGCCTTCAAAATAACTATTTGAGGCATTCCCGCCATTTTTGCCACATGAATTCCAAAACTATGAGCACTTCCTCCTTTTACAAGTTTTCTAATAAAAAGAACGGTGTCTTTTAATTCCTTAACCGCTACATTATAATTCTGGATTCTAGAAAGTGATTCGCTCATTTCATTCAATTCATGATAATGAGTTGCAAATAAGGTTTTAGGCCTAGACGGATGCTCGTGCAAAAATTCAGCAATTGCCCATGCAATAGAAATTCCATCATACGTACTCGTTCCTCTTCCAATTTCATCAAGCAATACTAAACTTCGATCTGAAATATTATTCAAAATGGAAGCTGTTTCATTCATTTCGACCATAAAAGTAGATTCACCCATCGAAATATTATCCGAAGCTCCTACTCTAGTGAATATTTTATCTACAATTCCCATTCTAACTCCATCTGCAGGAACAAAACTTCCCATTTGAGCTAATAGCACAATTAAAGCCGTTTGGCGCAAAATAGCCGATTTTCCAGACATATTTGGTCCGGTAATCATAATTAACTGCTGCGTTTCTCTATCGAGGAAAACATCATTAGCGATATAAGGCATCCCAACAGGCAATTGTTTCTCAATAACAGGATGACGACCATTCTTGATTTCGAGTTCAAAAGTATCATCAATCTCAGGGCAGATGTATTTATTTTCAATAGCCAATTGCGTAAAAGAACACAAACAATCTAATTGCGCCACTAAACTAGCGTTCATCTGAACTGGCTTGATATAAGTCGCAATCCAACCTACCAATTGTTCAAATAAGTCAACTTCTATTTTGTGAATTTTTTCTTCGGCACCAAGAATTTTAGTTTCATATTCTTTTAATTCTTCGGTAATATAGCGTTCTGCATTAACCAAAGTTTGTTTGCGAATCCATTCTTCGGGCACTTTATCCTTATGCGTATTTCGAACTTCGATATAATATCCAAAAACATTATTAAATGAAATTTTCAAGGAGGAAATACCCGTTCTTTCGGATTCTCGTTTCTCTATTCCTTCTAAAAATTCTTTTCCTGAAGTTGAAATAGCACGCAAATCATCTAATTCGGCATTAATTCCCTTGGCAATAGCATTCCCTTTGGCAATAGCCACAGGCGCATCTTGATTTAAAGTTGTTTTAATTTTTTCACGCAACAAATCACAACTATGTAAACTATCTCCAATTACTTTTACTGCGTCTTGAGTACTTTCTAAAGCCAATGATTTAATCGGAATAATTGCATCTAAAGATTCTTTCAAATAAACCACTTCACGTGGCGATACTTTTCCAGCGGCGATTTTAGAAATCAAACGTTCTAAATCTGATATTTGTTTAATTTGATACTGAATGCTTTTTAAAACATCCTGATTTTCTTTTAAATAAGCCACTACTTGATGGCGACTTTGTATTTTAGCACTGTCTTTCAACGGAAGTGCCAACCATCTTTTTAGCAAACGACCTCCCATTGGCGAAAGCGTTCTATCAATTACATCAAGAAGCGTAACCGCATTTGGATTATAACTATGATACAATTCAAGGTTTCTAATAGTGAATCGATCCATCCAAACGTAAGCATCTTCTGCGATTCGTTGAATAGCTGTTATATGCTGCACTTTATTATGTTGCGTTTCGGACAAATAATATAAAACAGCTCCTGAAGCTATAATCCCTTCTTTTAATTCTTCAATTCCAAAACCTTTCAGAGATACAGTTTGAAAATGTTTCGTCAAAGTTTCTAGTGCATAATCTTCTTTGTAAATCCAATCTTCCAAATAAAAACTATGGTAATCTTCGCCGAAAATTTCTCGAAAATCATTTTTATTATTTTTAGGAATTAAAACTTCGCTAGGATTAAAATTTTGAAGTAATTTATCAATGTATTCTGCATTTCCTTGCGCAGTAAGAAATTCACCCGTTGAAACATCAAGAAATGAAATTCCAATTGATTTATTGGTAAAATAAACCGACGCAAGAAAATTATTGGTTTTAGACTGCAAAACCTCATCATTCATAGAAACTCCAGGTGTTACAAGTTCTGTAACTCCTCTTTTCACAATAGTTTTGGTCATTTTTGGATCTTCGAGTTGGTCACAAATAGCCACACGAAGACCTGATTTAACTAATTTTGGCAAATAGGTATTCAAAGAATGATGTGGAAACCCTGCTAGAGCAGTTTCGGTTTCTGAGCCTGCTCCTCGTTTAGTCAATACAATTCCTAATATTTTGGAAGCTCTAACAGCATCTTCACCAAATGTTTCATAAAAATCTCCCACACGAAACAACAAACAGGCATCTGGATACTTCCTTTTTATCTCATTATACTGCTTCATTAATGGCGTTTCCTTAACCACTTTATCTTTAGCTGCCAAATTATCTATCTTTAAAAATTGAAAAAAATACGTCAGCGAATTTAAATATTTTAAAGTGAATAAAGAAGACTTCAAAAATTAAAATATTTTTAAGAAAAATTTAGGAGGTCGTTTCTATATTTTATATAGATTTGTGAATAATTTTTAATTAAATCAAGGATGAAAAAAATAATTACATTAACTATGCTAGTTGTATTGGGAGTTATATCTGCTAATGCACAAGAAACTTCTAAAAAAACAAAAGCCCCATCAACTAAAGTTTCAACTCCAAAAGTAAACGGTGCAGGAATGGTTTTTGTAAGCGAAGTTATTGATTACGGAACTATTGCTCACAACGCAGATGGTAAACGTGAGTTTGTTTTTACTAATAATGGTAACGCACCATTAATCATTACAAACGCACAAGGTTCTTGTGGTTGTACGGTACCAACAAGTCCAAAAGAACCAATTGCGCCAGGCGCAAAAGGAATTATTGGTGTAAAATACGATACAAATAGAGTTGGAGCATTTACAAAAACAGTTACTATAACTTCAAATGCAGCTGGACAGGCTACAAAAACAGTTACTATAAAAGGAACTGTTTTAGCTGATGCAGCTCCAAAAAGCTAAATTCAAAAAATAATATACTCAAAAAGCTTCCTTCATTTTTGGAAGCTTTTTTTTTAAATAAAATTTCAAAATATTATGAGAAAGCTAGAAAACAGCGAGCTCGAAAGAAAATCTATTGAAGCATTCAAAAATTCAGAAAAAACACCACTCATCTTAGTATTAGATGACATAAGGAGTTTACATAATATCGGTTCTGTTTTCAGAACTGCAGATGCTTTTTTGATTGAAAAAATATATTTATGCGGCATCACGGCAACTCCGCCAAATAAAGAAATCCACAAAACCGCGCTTGGAGCAACTGAAACTGTAGCCTGGGAACATCATGAAAATGTACTTGAAGTTATTTCAGAATTAAAACAAAATAACATAACTACACTCGCTATTGAACAAGTAGAAAGCGCTTTTTTTCTTCAAGAGTTTAAAGTTGAAAAAGAAAAAAAATACGCCTTGGTTTTTGGAAATGAAGTTCACGGAGTATCACAAGAAGCAGTTGCCTTATGTGATGGAGCTATCGAAATTCCTCAATTAGGCACAAAACATTCTTTAAATATTTCGGTTAGTGCCGGAATTGTAGTTTGGGATTTATTCCAAAAAATGAATTGGCCTAGATAATTTTTATTTGTATATAAAAAAATAATATTTTTATGAAATGAAAAAAACATTATTTTTTTTATTTATTATATTCAATATTCAAGTTAGCGCTCAATGTTGGAAAACTGTAAAATCAGGAGATTTTCATACTCTTGGTATAAAAACTGATGGTACATTATGGGCTTGGGGAGATAACACCTACGGACAATTGGGTGATGGAACAACCACAAATAGAAATACCCCAACAAAAATTGGCAGTTCTGCTGATTGGCAATCTATTTTCCCTGGAGATCTTTGTTCATTTGTCATTAAAACGGATGGTTCACTCTGGGCCTGGGGTTTTAATATATATGGAATACTAGGGGACGGTTCTACTATAGAAAGACACATCCCTACAAGAATTGGAAATGATTATAATTGGAAATTTGTTTCAAATAATGCGTATAATACATTAGCACAAAAGAATGATAATTCAATCTGGGCTTGGGGATCAAATGACAATGGTACATTAGGAAATGGTTCAAACATCGATAGTCATATTCCTGTTCAAGTAGGAAATGATACAACATGGAAATCAATTTCGGCAGGAGCACTTTTTTCAACTGGAATAAAAAATGACGGCACAATTTGGGTATGGGGATCTGGCTACTTTGGAGAATTGGGAAATGGAATTTTAGGAAAAGTCAATATTCCAACCAAAGTTGGAATCTTAAATGATTGGTCTTCCATTTCCGCATCGTATCATACCATTTTAGCGAAAAAAAATGATGGCACTTTGTGGGGCTGGGGATTGAACAGATATGGAGAATTAGGAGATGGCACGACAAATCAAAGCAACTCTCCTAAACAGATAGGAACATCTTCAGACTGGGATATCATAGGTATCGGCCCTGGAAATTCTTATGGAATAAAAACGGATGGTACATTATGGACTTGGGGAGCTAACACAGCAGGACAATTAGGTAATGGTAATTTTAATAACAATTACAGCCCGAGTCAAATTGCAACCAATTTTTCCATTCAAGATATTTCGTTAGGAAACCTTTCGGCAACTGTTCTGACAACTCAAAAAGATTTATATAGCTGGGGAAGTAATGAACACGGGCAATTTGGTGATGGACAATTTTCAATTAAAAACAACACTCCTATTCTAATAAGTGATTGTACACTAAATTCAACAACACCTACAAGCAACGCTCCTGAAATTATAGCAATACCTAATCCTAATACATATTGCCCAGGAAATTTTACGGAAATAGTAAGTGATATTACTATTACAGACCCAGATAATTTAACAACTGAGATTTACATCCAAATCTCAACAGGCTATGTAAAAGGTCAGGATCTATTAAAACTAAATAACCCTAGTTCACATCCAACAATTGGAGTCTCCACATTCGATATAACTACAGGAAAACTTAGGCTCTATGGCATTGGAACCTCAACAACCTCAGCTGAATTTGAAGCTGCTATTAAAGATGTAGTTTTTAACAATTCCTCATTAACTCCGTCTGGAACACGTGGATTTTCAATTACAATTGGCCAAGCGAATTATTTACCCAGAAACAAACATTTTTATGAATATGTCCCTAAAACGGGTATTACTTGGACCGATGCAAAAAATGCAGCATCGACAAGAACCTATTATGGCTTACAAGGCTATTTAGCCACACTGACTGCTGCTGACGAAGCACAATTAGCGGGAGCACAAGCATCAGGAACTGGCTGGATTGGCGGAAGTGATTCTGAAACAGAAGGAGTTTGGAAATGGGTTACGGGACCAGAATCAGGAACTGTTTTTTGGAATGGCGTTGCAAATGGCTCAACTCCAAATTTTGAATTTTGGAATGACAACGAACCAAACCAAGCAGGTGATGAAGATTATGCGCATATTACCGCTCCCGGAATTGGAACACCAGGATCTTGGAACGACCTAAAATTAGCAGGGGATTTAAGCGGAGATTATCAACCAAAAGGATATGTTGTTGAATACGGAGGAATGGTACCTGGTGACGTTGACAATATTAAAATTTCCGCAAGTACTAGCTTGACAATAGCAAAAATTATAGCTACGCCACCAAGTCCTATTTGCGCTTCAGGAACTGCCACACTTCAAGCAACTTCAACCACAGGAACAATAAATTGGTATAATGCAAATGGTGACAAACTTGGAACTGGGAATAGTTTCATAACTCCTCAACTCTATACAACAACAACCTTTTATATTGATAACGGATGTACTCCAAGAACACCTATATCTGTAACTGTTGAGTCATTACCTATAGCGAATACTGTCATAATTCCAAGGCAGTGTGATAACAATCAAGACGGAAAATTTACTTTTAATACTGCTACTCTTGAGACTACTTTATTAGGAAATCAAACAAACGTAACGGTTGCTTATTTTGACCAAGCTAATAATCCATTAAAAGATTCAAACGGGAATTTAATCACAAGTCCATTTCCTGCAAGTTTCTCAACGACATCACAAACAATAAAAGCTGTTGTAAAAAGTAACTCTCCTTTACACTGCACCAATCAAACAACCATTTCGTTTATTGTTGACGATTTACCTGAAGCTTTTACCGTTCCTCAATCATTAACAACAGCATGTGATGACGAACCAAATCCATTAAATCAAGACGGAAAATTTGCTTTTGACACATCAACATTCGAAGCTACTATTCGAGGAGGTCAAACTGGAATTACAGTTACTTATTCTGATTCAAACAATAATCCGTTGCTTAGTCCGTTACCAAATCCATTTGTTACTGGAACTCAAAATATTTTAGTAACAGTAACAAATCCATTAAATACAAACTGCAGCGCAACAACAACTTTGAATTTTGTCGTAAATCCGTTACCCATTGTAAACGATGTTACTATTATTCAATGTGATAATGACGTTCCAGATGGAAAAACTCTTTTTAATTTAACCGCAAACAATAATTTAATTTCTTCGAATTACATTAATGAAAATTTTACTTATTATACTTCTTTAGCTGGAGCAAATAGTGATCTATCAACTGATTTGATTTCAAATGACTTAGCTTTCGAAAACACAATACCTTCAATAATGAATATTTGGGTAAGAGTTGAAAATAAAAATAGTGGTTGCTTTAGCGTTGCCAAAATAACATTGAAAGTTTCCGTAACTCAAATAGATGCAACTTTTCATAAAAATTTCGAAAATTGTGACGATGCTTTTCCAAGTGATATAGATGGTTTTTCAACATTCGATTTTCATACAGTAACTACAGATATCGAAGCTAAACTTCCGCCGCCTAGCACTGATTATATTATAAAATATTATACTACCGAAGCGGATGCTTTGTCGGAAACTAACGAAATAACAAATCCTTCAAATTTTAGAAATACTATCAAAAACAGACAAGATATTTGGGTTCGGGTTGATAGTAATCTAGACAATTCTTGTTTTGGCATTGGTGCATATATAACCTTAACTGTAAATCCTCTTCCAAAAATTAATTTAAATACTAATGGTGACGAAAATGAATTAGTTTGTTCGAATCTTCCAAGCTTTTTTGTCCAACTCGATGCAGGAATTCAAGATGGATCCGCAACGAATAATTACGGCTATATTTGGTCAAAAGACGGAAACGCTTTGGTAAGTGAAACAGCACCAACATTACAAGTAAACGCAGAAGGAACGTATACAGTAGAAGTGACAAATAGCTATGGTTGCAGCAGAATTAGGACCATAAAAGTTACTGCTTCAGACGTAGCGCAAATCGAAAGTATTGACATTGTAGATTTAACTGATATCAATACCGTTACGGTAAATGTTACAGGAAAAGGAGAATACGAATTTAGTATTGACGACCCAAATGGCTTTTGGCAAGACTCAAATTTCTTTAATAATGTACCCGCAGGAATTCATTACGTTTATGTCAAAGACAAAAATGGTTGTGGTATTGTTAGTCAGACTATTGCGGTTATTGGCGCACCAAAATTCTTTACACCTAACAATGATGGTTATAATGATTACTGGAGTGTAAAAGGAGTAAACGAAACTTTCAATTCAAAATCAATACTCTACATTTTTGACCGATACGGAAAACTAATCAAACAATGGGTTCCACTTTTAGATCGAGGTTGGGATGGCACTTACAATGGAATACCTTTACCTTCTGATGATTATTGGTTTACCCTAAAACTTGAAGATGGAAGAGAAACAAAAGGTCATTTTTCACTAAAAAGGTAAATTTTAAGGTGATATTACAATAAATTATATTTTATAAAAGTATTAATCTAAAAAAATCACCACTTTTACAAAATGAAAAATGCAGTTTTTTTAAGAATAATACTACTAGTACTATTTTTTAGTGCTAAAACTGCATATGCAACTAATTGTGATTATTATTCAAAAAAAGTTTTTATTTCAAATGTAGAAGATACTATTAATTACCAATCATCTTCTTTTTTAAAAAAAATTAAAACAACATCAACTGGCAATATTCTTCCAATAATTAAGGCAGTGGGAGATCAAGTATATTGCCCACATACCGCAATAAATATTGTTACCGACATCACTATTGCTGATCCTGATGATGTAAGCACAGATGCAATCTATATTCAAATTTCAACTGGATATGACGATTCACAAGACGTATTAACCCTCACCGGATTGCATACCACTATAAATTCTACCTGGGATTTAGCTACTGGAAGATTAACTCTAATAAGTTCAACACCAGATATTCCGGTAACTTATATTGATTTTATTAAAGCAATTAAAGATGTTGTTTATACAAATTCATCTAATAAACCAACAGGAAACAGAACCTTTTCTATTAGCACCGATAAACTTAGTTATTTGCCATCAAACCAGCATTTTTATGAGTTTGTTCCAAGTGTTGGAATTGCTCCAAATTTAGGAATTGATTGGGGTGTTGCAAATGACTTGGCTAATGCAAGAACCTACAACGGATTAAAAGGATATTTAGTAACTATTTTATCTGCAGATGAAAACCAAATAGCTGCAACTCAACAATCAGGAACAGGATGGATTGGAGGATCTGACATAGGAGAAGAAGGTGTCTGGAAATGGATGACCGGCCCCGAAAAAGGAACTCAATTTTTTTACAATCTAGAATCTACCCCAGCTCCTGGAATATTTGCTTCTAATCCACACGGTATTGGCTCAACTACGAACTATGTCAACTGGAATAGAAGCAGTCCGTACTGGTATCTCGGAATTCCTTATTACGAACCCAATGATATTTATAATTTATATAGAGAAGATGAAGATTATGCTATTATTATAGATAATAACAGCAAAGGAACAAAGGGATCTTGGAATGATATCAATTACTATGGCGAATCATTTGAAGGCTCTCAACAAGCTAATGGATTTATTGTAGAATATGGTGGTATGCCTGGTGATCCAGAAATACAGATAGCAACAAGTACCTCAATTACTATCCCACAAATTACAAGTACAACCGAATCTGCAACTTGTGGATCTGGTAGTTTAGTTTTACAAGCAAGTTCTAATTTAGGAACAATTAATTGGTTTGAAAATGAAACTGGCGGAACTCCTTTAGCAACAGGCACTACGTTTACAACACCCAATATTTCAAAAAGCACTACGTATTATATAGATACAGAATATGGATTTTGCGAAAAATATTCTACACGAACTCCAGTTACAGCAACTATTTATAATATTCCTGTAATTACAACTACTAATTCGAGATTTACTTTATGTGGACCAGGAAGCATAACCATTGAAGCTAAAACAACGGAAGGGACAATATATTGGTATAGCGAGCCAACTGGGAGTAATTTAATTGCCGTAGGAACGAGTATAACAAGAGATATCGCCGCAAATACAACATTTTATGTCGAAGCTGTAAATAAAAAATGTACAACTGGAACAAGAGTTCCTGTGGAAGTAGTTGTCTATAAACTACCCATTATTCCAGACGAAAAATTAGTTATTTGCAAGTCAAACAAACTAATTATCGATGCTAAGATAGCAGAAATAGGAATGACTTATTTATGGTCAACAGGAGAAAGAACACAAGCAATCGAAATTTCAAAAGACGGCATATATACTGTAGATATTACTCGTCCAGCTCCTGAAAGTTGTACCGTCAGAAAAACAATAACTGTCATTGAAAATCCAGATCCAATAATAGAATCAATAGGCGTTGATGGAACTACAGTAACGATAATTCTAAAAAATCCTGCTATTTATTATGAGTATTCAATAGATGGTGTCAACTACCAATCGTCAAATATTTTTATAAATTCACCTGCTGGTCTTCAAACTGCATTTGTAAGAGAAACAAATGGCTGCAGCAATGCAACTGGAGATTTTATAGTACTAAGTATGCCTAAATTTTTTACGCCAAACAATGATTCTTACAATGATTTTTGGGAAGTAAAAGGTCTAAATAATTATCCTGAAGCTATTGTTACCATTTTTGACCGATATGGAAAACTGATTACGCAACTTGATGCTTCTTTACCAAAATGGGACGGAACATTTAACGGTTTGCTTTTGCCTGCTGATGATTATTGGTTTACCCTAAAACTAGAAAACGGAAGAGAAACAAAAGGCCACTTTTCGTTGAAAAGATAATTTTTAAGTTATTTTCTTTTGGATTTCATCCAAAATGTAAAGGTAATCCTCGTGCTTATTTACAAAATCTCGATTAGAAACATCAATAATCAACACATTCAAATCCGTTTGAGATTTAATATAATCCAAGTATCCAGAATTAATTTTATCTAAATATTCGGCAGGAATGTTTTGTTCATAGCTTCTGTTCCTTTTCTTTATATTTTGTAAAAGCCTTTCTGAATTTTGATATAAATAAATATACAAATCGGGTTTTGGCATTTCTCTGTATACAATATCAAACAGTGTGCGATACAATCGAGATTCATCTTCCGCCAAAGTAATTTTGGCAAAAATCAAAGATTTAAAAATATGATAATCAGCCACGATAAAGTCCTTAAATAAATTAAATTGAGCTAAATCGTCTGACAACTGTTTGTATCTATCCGCCAGAAACGACATTTCAAGTGGAAATGCATATCTATTTTGATCTTCGTAAAATTTTGGTAAAAAAGGATTGTCTGCAAAACGTTCCAATACTGTTTTAGCATTAAAATCTTCTGCTATTTTTGTCGTCAAAGTGGTCTTACCAGCACCAATATTTCCTTCAAAAGCAACATAATTAAACTTTTCCAAAGGAATTTTATCTAAAGGAGCTTTCAAATTTTGAACTACTTCACAAACACTTTCATCTGGAGTTATTGCAATCAATTCAGGTATTGACTTATTCAAAACAGGATGCACCCAATCTAGATTCAAATCTTGCATGGGCAACAAAACAAATTTTCTGTTCTGTAGTAATGGATGCGGAATTTGGAGATTTTCCGTATCAATAATTTCAGCATCAAAAGCAATCAAATCAATATCAATAATTCGGGATTGGTAGCCAAAATCTAAATTTCGAACACGTCCCATTTTTTTTTCAATTCGTAAAGCTTGCTCTAAAATTAAATGAGAAGAATGAGATGTATGCAATACTAAAGCGCAATTATAAAAAGCTTCACTATCAAATCCCCAAGAAGGTGTTTCATAAACTTTTGAAACTTTAACTACAGTACCAACCTCTTGATGAATCAATTGTATACAGCGCTCAACGTTTTCCAAACGATTGCCTTGATTTGTCCCTATCGATAAAATGACCTGATGTTGTGATTTCATAATTAGATGCAAATTAACTAAAAGTATTTTAGAATTAGCAATATATTTGTACTGTCTATTTGTAATTAAACAAAGAGTTTTTAAACCTAAATCGTGTAACAATTCAAACTCCTTTGTTACTAATTAAAAAAATATAATTATGAGATTTTTAGGAAACGTATTAGCAACAGTCATTGGTATTTTTGTTTTTTTGATGCTATGCTTATTTGGGATTGTACTAATAGGAACTATTTTTGGAGGAGAAGCTGAGGGTGTTGAAGTAAAAGGAAATTCAGTTATCGAATTAAATTTAGAAGACATAAAAAACGATTATGCTGGAAAATACAAAGATCCTTGGATGACCATTTTTGCAGACAAAAAACACATAGGCCTAACTGATGTTATACAAGCTATTGAAGAAGCAAAAACCGACAATAATATCAAAGGAATTTCAATACTTAACGATGATTCTTCTTTAGGAATGGCTCAAAGCAAAGCATTACGTGATGCTCTAGAAGATTTCAAAAAATCAGGAAAGTTTATAATGGCCTACGCCAATTCTTTTACACAAAAAGAATATTATTTAAATTCTATAGCCAATACCGTTTATCTAAACCCCGTTGGAGATATGGATTTCAAAGGATTATCCTCGGAAGTTATGTTTTTCAAAGACCTTCAAGAAAAGTCTGGCGTAAAAATGGAAGTAATTCGTCATGGCAAATACAAAAGTGCTGTGGAACCTTTTCTTGAAAATAAAATGAGTGATGCGAATAGACAACAAATTACAGCATTATTAAATTCCATTTGGGTTTCAGTTACAAATGACATTTCAAAAAGCAGAAATATATCTGTCGCTAAACTAAACCAGATTGCGAATGGCCTTTTGGCACGAACACCTCAAATGGCAAAAGCACAAAAACTAGTAGATGTTGTTGCTTATGAAGATGTGTACCATGCCGCTATTAAAAAAGCATTAGATGTTGATCCTTCAGAAGATTACAATAAAGTATCTATTAGAGATTATACCATAAATAGCACCACAACTTCAAAAATATCCGATGCTAATGACGAGATTGCCATTATTTATGCACAAGGAGAAATTCAAAGCGGAGAAGGTGATGTCAATGTTATTGGAGAAGGTTCCATGCGAAGATCGCTTCAAGAAGCAAGAAAAAATGACAAAATAAAAGCAGTTGTGCTTCGTATTAACAGCCCTGGCGGAAATGCTTTAACATCAGATTTGATCTGGAGAGAAGTTGAATTGACAAAAAAAGTTAAACCAGTTGTTGTTTCTATGGGTAATTATGCAGCTTCGGGCGGGTATTATATTGCTTGTAACGCTAACAAAATTTTTGCCGAAAATAACACCATAACAGGATCGATAGGTGTTTTTGGGATATTACCTAATTTTAGTCAGCTTGCTACAAAAATAGGCATTCATGTAGAACAAGTAAAAACACATGAAAATTCAGCAAACTATAGTCCTTTTGTCCCTTTGGACGAAAATTTCAAAGCCGTAACCCTCGAAGGTGTTGAACATATTTACAGAACATTTGTCACTCATGTTGCAGAAGGAAGAAAAATGACTTTTGCGCAAGTAGATGCTATTGCTCAAGGCCGAGTTTGGACTGGTGCTGATGCTATAAAAATAGGACTTGTTGATAAAATTGGTGGTCTGGATGATGCTATTAAAGAAGCTGCTTCTCTGGCAAAAATAAAAACCTACAGCACTCAAAACTTTCCTGAATACGAGAAAAATTTTGATGATATTCTAGAAAATCTACCTTTTGCAAAATCAAAAGAAGCTTTTATAAAAGAAGAAATCGGCGAGGAAAACTATTTGATACTAGAACAAATAAAAAGAATTCAGGCACAAAAAGGAATTCAAGCAATGATGCCTTTTACAATTACGATTGAATAAAGAGCAATATCACTGATACAAAATCCGTTTGAGTATGTACTTAAACGGATTTTTTTATTCTAAAAAAGTTCCAAATTAAACTTACACAAAAAAACAACGGTCTTATTTATAAGAAAATTACGAATATTTTATCTTTTTATTTTAATTTTATACCGATTAAGGCAAGGTTTTTGAAAACAAGTTAACTATATAAAAAACAAAATTATGCTACAGAAAATCTTAAAAATTACAGGAATTATACTTCTTATAATTGCCGCCTCATTATTTGCTATTCCTTACTTTTTTAAAGATCAAATAAAAGCGAAGATTGCAGATGCAATTAATAAAAATGTAGATGCCAAAGTTAGTTTTGCGGATGCGGATTTAAGTTTGTTCAAAAATTTTCCAAACGCAAATGTAACTTTAGATAAATTAGTCATTATAAACAAAGCTCCTTTTGAAGGTGACACTTTGGTTTCATTAGGCGAATTGAATTTAAAAATGTCGATTAAAGAACTTTTTAAAGGCAAAAATGAAGCGATGAATATTGACGGAATAACTTCAAAAAACGGTCTAATCAACATCATCTTCAACAAAGATGGGATCGGGAATTATGACATTGCTTTGAAAGATAACAAATCCAAAGATGACGGTAAAAGCAGCCCTTTATCCTTCAAAATTAAAGATTATAAAATCGAGAATTTCAAGTTCAAATATTTTGACGAAAGTTCAAAAATTAAAATGGTAATCGACAGCTTGAACCATGAAGGAACTGGAGATTTTGCAGCACAAAAATTAGATTTAGTTACTAAATCTACTGCAAAAATATCTTTAGACATGGACAAAGTTAATTACATGAAAAACGTTTCTTTGACTCTGGATGCTGTTTTGGGAATTGATTTAGAAAAAAGCCAATACACTTTCAAAGAAAACAAAGCATTAATCAACCAATTACCATTAGAATTTGATGGATTTATTCAAATGGTTGAAGCAGGCCAACAATATGATTTGAAATTTAAAACACCAACTTCGTCTTTCAAAAATTTCTTGGGAGTTATTCCAGCAGCTTATGCAGCAAGTTTGGATGATGTAAAAACAACTGGTGATTTTGTTGTTAAAGGTTTTGCAAAAGGACTTTATTCCGACTCTACTGTTCCAAAATTCAAAATTGAAATTGCTTCTAATAATGCTTCATTTCAATATCCTAATTTACCAAAATCAGTTCAGAATATTATTATTGATACTAAAATCATTAATGAAACAGGAATTCTGAATGACACATATGTAAATTTAGACAAACTATCTTTCAAAATAGATCAAGATATTTTCAATGCCAAAGCTAATATCAAAAATGTAACACAAAATGCAATCGTTGATGCCGCTTTAAAAGGAACTATCAACTTAGCCAATCTTTCCAAAGCATATCCAATAAAGTTAGATAAACCATTGTCAGGAATTTTAAAAGCAGATGTAACGACAAAATTTGATATGCAATCCGTAGAAAAAAGCCAATATGAAAATATTAACAATGCGGGAACAATGAGTTTGTCTGGATTTAACTATGCGGACGAAAATGGAAAAACAATGAACATCAGTAATGCCTTAGTTCAGTTCAATCCAAGTCAAGTTAATTTGAAACAATTTAATGCAACAACTGGGAAAAGTGATATCAATGTAACAGGAGTTTTAGAGAATTTTTATGGATTTGTATTTAGAAATCAAGAACTGAAAGGAAACTTCAATATGAATTCTAAGCAATTAGTTGTAAGTGATTTTATGACAACTACAGAAGCTTCTAAAACTGACCCAAAAGGCAACGAACAGGCAAAACAAAGCAAAAAAGCAGAAGCTATGAAGATTCCTGCTTTCTTAAATTGTACGCTTACCGCAAAAGCGACTACGGTTTTGTATGATGATTTGAAGTTGAAAGACGTATCTGGAAAACTAATAGTAAAAGATGAAAAAGTAACATTAGAAAACGTAAAAACATCCATTTTTGGAGGAATAATTGGAGTAAATGGTGCCGTTTCTACAAAAGGAAAAGTACCCGTTTTTAATATGGATTTAAATTTAAACCAAGTAGATATTGCGCAGTCTTTTACTCAACTTGATATGTTGAAAAAAATCGCACCAATTGCCGGAATAATAAACGGAAAGTTAAATTCAACCATAAAATTAAACGGAAATCTTGATGCAACGGAATTAACTCCTGATTTAAAAACACTCACAGGTGATTTATTAGGGCAGTTATTATCTACAACTATAAATTCTAAAAACTCTACATTATTGACCGCTTTGAGTTCTAACGTTAAATTTATTGATGTAAACAAACTCAATTTAAATGATTTGAAAGCTGCCATAACATTCAAAGATGGGAAAGTAAATGTAAAACCATTTAACATAAAATACCAAGATATTAAAGCAACAATTGGCGGCTCTCATGGTTTTGATCAGAGCATGAATTACAATGTCAAATTTGACGTTCCAGCGAAATATCTAGGTTCAGAAGCCAATGCATTAATTGCCAAATTGTCTCCTGCTGATGCTGCCAAATTAGAAAATCTCCCTATAAATGCTGTTTTAACTGGAAACTTTACGAATCCAAAAATCACAACTGACATGAAAAGTACGGTCAACAATCTGACCTCTCAATTAGTAAAACAACAAAAAGAGCGATTGGTAAAACAAGGAACTTCTGCTTTGACAGATTTTTTAAATAAAAATAAGAAACCAAGCGATACTACAAAAACAGCAACTCCCACAACAAAAGAAGAAACTACGAATGCTGTAAAAGCAAAAGCTGCTGATTTGTTAAATGGATTTTTTAATAAAAAGAAAAAAACAGAAGAACCTAAAACAACACCTTAGATTAGTTCTAAACCCAAAAGAAAAGCCTAAAAGTTTTAAATCCTTTTAGGCTTTTTTTTATACATTAATTGTTACCACGTATCCTTCGGAACCGCGAATATTAAAAACTGTTCCGTCTTCAAAAAGAAGATATTGTCCTTTAATTCCTTTTAGTTTCCCTTGAAAAGAAGGCGTTTTGTCTAAGCTTAAACTAGCTACTTTATTAGGATATGCTATAACAGGATATTGCATTTCATACAAATCATTCTTTTGCAAATAGAAATACTCCTGAACTTCATTTGGGATTAAATTTTCTACTTTCAATCTTTCGGCTACTAAATCTACTGTTTCAATACTATTCGTTAGCATTTTACGCCAATTCGTTTTATCAGCATAATGATCTTTAAGCGCTACTTCCGTAATTCCTGCTAAATATCTATTAGGCACTTCCACTATTGAAATTGCTTGAGTTGCACCCTGATCTATCCATCGTGTTGGGACTTGCGTTTTTCTAGTCACTCCAACTTTTATTTCGCTAGAAAGAGCCAGATAAACAATATGAGGCTGCAATTGTACTTTTTGCTCATATGCTAAATCTCTGTCCTGAATACCCAAATGAGCTGTACTTAATTCTGGTTTCATGATCCAATCCCCTACTGCTGGACTTGAATAGAAACAGTCGTAACAAAATCCTTGACGGAAAATTTTCTTTTTCTTTCCACAATTCAAACATTGAAATCCCACAAAATTGATTTCTATTTTTTTATCCAACAATTGATTCATGTTCAAAAAACTATTCTCAAAAACCAGATAATATTGAATAGGATTTCCAAATTCGGTTTGCATTTTGGTAAGGACACCTTCGTAAGTCATTATTTTAAAGTTTCAGGTTTAAAGTTTCTAGTTAAACAAAATTTGTTATTTTTGGTAAAGTTATAATTCATAACTCATAATTCATAACTCATAATTTAAAAATGCCTCTACCAATAATTAATTCATTTGCATCATGGGTTCTGAAACAACGGATTCATCAGATTGAACTTTTCTTGAAATATCCAAATGAAGTTCAGGAAGAGTTGTTAATGAACTTAATTCGTGCATCCGAAAATACAGTTATTGGATTACAATATGATTACGCTTCTATAAACTCCTATCAAACTTTTTCTGAAAGAGTTCCTGTTTCAACTTATGAAGAATTACAGCCTTTAATTGAAAGAACTCGAAAAGGAGAGCAAAATGTTTTTTGGGAAACACCCATAAAATGGTTTGCAAAATCTAGCGGAACTACTAATGCTAAAAGCAAATTTATTCCCGTAAGTAATGAGGCCTTAGAGGATTGTCATTATAAAGGAAGCAAGGATTTATTGTGCATGTATCTCAACAATAATGAAGATTCTGAGTTGTTTTTAGGGAAAAGTCTTCGCCTTGGTGGAAGTTCACAGATATACGAAGACAACAATACTTTTTTTGGAGATTTATCAGCTATACTAATTGAAAACATGCCTATTTGGGCTGAATTCAGCAGTACACCAAGTAATAAAACATCCTTAATGAGCGAATGGGAATCCAAAATCGCTGCAATTATAAATGAAACCAAAACAGAAAATGTAACCAGTTTTGCTGGAGTTCCTTCTTGGCTTTTGGTTTTAATGAATAAAGTTTTAGAAGAAACAGGAAAAGGAAATCTATTCGAAATTTGGCCCAACCTAGAAGTTTATTTTCATGGCGGTGTAAATTTTGAACCGTATCGAGAACAATATCAAAAAGTTCTACCCAAAAGTGATTTCAAATATTATGAAATTTACAATGCTTCGGAAGGTTTCTTTGCCATTCAGGATTTAAATAATTCCAGTGATTTGTTGTTAATGTTAGATTACGGCATTTTCTATGAATTTATTCCAATGGACACTTTTGGTACACCTGACCAAAAAATTATTCGTTTAGCCGATGTAGAACTTTTCAAAAATTATGCTTTGGTGATTACTACTAATTCTGGTTTATGGCGTTATTTAATTGGAGATACCGTGCGTTTTACTTCATTGAAACCCTACAGAATTCGAGTTACAGGAAGAACAAAACACCATATCAATGTTTTCGGCGAGGAATTAATGGTCGAAAATACAGATCAGGCAATTGCCAAAGCCTGCCAACTCACACAAACCGAAGTTGTTGATTATACCGTAGCTCCTGTTTTTATGAAAGAAAAAGAAAAAGGCGCACATGAATGGATGATTGAATTCAAGAAAAACCCAACTGATATAGATGCCTTTCAAAAAATACTAGATCAAACATTGCAATCTTTAAATTCAGACTACGAAGCGAAGCGCTACAATAACATGACTCTGAATCCATTAATCATAAATATTGCACGAAAAGATTTATTTTTTGATTGGTTAAAAGAAAGAGACAAACTAGGTGGACAACATAAAATTCCCAGATTATCAAACCAAAGAGATTATTTGGAACAACTAAAAAGCATGCAGTTTCAAACCATATAAAAATGAAAAAATTAAAAAGACCGTCTGAAAATGATTTTCGGACAGTCTTTTATTTTATTTCAGTATTTACTACTCTTGCATCATATCTATATGTCTGTCGTGGTAGCCTAATAAATATAAAATACCGTCAAGACCTAAACTAGAAATGGAAGTTGCTGCATTTTCTTTCACTGTAGGTTTAGCATGAAAAGCAATTCCTAAACCTGCTAAATTCAACATAGGCAAATCATTTGCACCATCACCCACGGCAATGGTTTGGTTGATGTGAATCCCTTCTTTGTCAGCAATTGCTTTTAGGTATTCTGCTTTCTTTTGACCATCAACAATTTCACCTATATAGTTGCCCGTTAATTTACCATCTTTAATCTCTAATTCATTAGCAAATACGTAATCGATTCCTAATTCCTTTTGTAAATAATGACCAAAATAGGTAAATCCACCGGATAGAATAGCGGTTTTATATCCGTAATATTTTAAAGCTCTCATCAAGCGATGTGCTCCTTTTGTTATAGGTAAATTAATAGCAACATTATGCAAAACATCTTCACTCAAACCTTCTAACAACGCCATACGTTTTTTGAAGCTTTCGCTGAAATCAATTTCTCCATTCATAGCTGATTCCGTAATTGCTCTTACTTGCTCACCTACTCCAGCTAATTCTGCTAATTCATCGATTACTTCCGTTTGAATTAAAGTAGAATCCATATCAAAACAAACCAAGCGTCTGTTTCGTCGATACATATTATCTTCTTGAAAAGAAATATCTACATCTAATGTTCTGGAAATTTCCATGAAACTAGCCGTCATCAATGCTTTGTCTTCAATGGTGCCTGTAACGGATAATTGTACACAAGAACGAGGATATTCTTCTTTTTCAACCACCGAAGTTCTACCTGTCAATCGGATAATAGAATCGATATTCAAATTCTGATTGGACATTATTTTAGTCACAGCTGCTAATTGTTTAGCCGTTAAGGTTTCGCCCAAAACATTTATAATGTAACGTTGCTTGCTTTGTGCTTTTACCCAAATTTCGTAATCAGCAATAGAAATTGGAATAAACTTAACTTTAATTTCTAATTCATACGCTTTAAACAATAAATCTTTTAAAACTGGCCCAGAAGAAGACCCTGCTTTTATTTCGAATAAAATTCCTAAAGATAAGGTATCATGAATATCTGCTTGTCCGATATCTAAAACAATGGCATCATAAGTCGCTAATATAGATGTTAAACCAGCAGTAACTCCAGGTTTGTCTTGTCCAGAAACTTTTAATAAAATAACTTCTTTATCTTCTATAGCCATTTTTGTCTTATATTAATTTTGAGTAGGCAAAAATCGGCAATCTATTGCTGATAAAAAAGAATATCCTATATTTTTTCACAAAGAGAAAATTGAGATTCTAGTCTTCGTAGTTAATCCCACAGAAATTTTAGATAGAGGTAATAATCATCAAATACGATTGATAAAGATCTCTTTACTATTATAATTAATTCCTAATCGTTAAAAATCAAAATAAATAATAAAATTATTTATTTCCATCAGTTCGCATAAAAAACCGTTTACCTCCTTTATTCAAAGTAGAGATTGCAATAATTTTTGAATTTTCATTTAACAATAAAGACATTTTTAAGGTGTCATTAAAATAAATAAAAAAAACCTTGTTGTAGTCGTTGGTAATAATTCCCTCAATTTCTTTATTTTGTTTTTGAGCTTCCTTGAAACTATAAACAACAATGTTTGAAGGTCTTTTTTTAAATTCAATCCTGAAATATTTGAGTTGCAAAACAGTCATAAATTTTGAATTTTCATCACAAATAATATGATTATCTATAACTTGTTCTATTGGAAAACTATTATTTACAACATCAGCTGCAAATTTCTCCAATGAAGTTTTATCGTTTGAACAAGAACTAATAGTTAGCCCAATTAAAAATACAATAACTAAATTTTTATTTTTCATTTTGGTAATCTTATTGACCATATTACAATAAAAACATCAACTAAAAAATATAAGATACAGCATTATTTTTCCTATGTTAAAAAATCAAAAAAAACTTTTCAATAATTGACATAACAAATTGCTATTTCAAATTTATATACTTTTAAGCTTTGTGTTAACTTTTCTTCTGAATTACAAACACAATTAATTTAAAACCTATTGTTTTGTCAATACAATATTATTTAATGGTAATATTTGTTGCGCTAACTTAAATCCTGGACAATCACTTTCGAGAACCATATCATTACTTGGCAACATACTCAAGACCATTTTTAAGTTAGTTGTATCTTGATATCTTGATATGTAAATATCCCCTTTTTGCCCACATTTGGCATTCTTTCCCATGTAATACAAAACATAATATGAAGCAGTCTTATTAAAATAATGTCCTTTTATAACATATGGACTTTCGTTTGGCAATGAACTTGTATCTTCTAAGATCACTCCATTTACATCTTTAATAATATATCTAATAAAAAGTTTATCTTCAATAAGGTTTAAATATTTATCTACGAATTTAGTTACCCTAAATTCATAAATTTTAGCATTATAAGTCCCTTTCCAAATACCAATATATTTATCAAACCTATTATTTATATCTTTCAGATATGTTCCATCAGGAATGTCACTATCTGCATCCATAAAAATGATTTTATTTTCTACTGGCACAATTGTTTGAGCTTTACAAGAAAATGTGAAAATTACTAAAATCCCAATAAACATATATTTTTTCATACCTTTTAGGCTAGTTTACTATTTTCAAACCAATCTCTAGCTTTAGCAACTGAAACATTTTCATTTTTACAATTTATAAAAAATCATCTAACTTATAAAAGCAATTACAAATCTAATACTTGCTAAAAGTATTATTGAATCTAATATTACAATAAAAACATCAACTAATAAACATAAGATACAGTATTATTTTTCCTACGTTAAAAATAAAAAAACCTTTTCCAGAATTGAATTCCAGAAAAGGTAAAATTTAAAAAATCTTAATCGAATTTTAGACTAGATTTTCATTTGTTCCAATACTAATTATTTTCGTTTTTATCAAAATTCACCATCCAATGGATTCCAAATTTATCTGTAAACATACCGAAATAAGCTCCCCAAAAGGTTTGATTCATTGGCATCGTTACTGATCCTCCTGCAGAAAGTCCATTAAACAATTTATCCGCTTCTTCTTTACTTTTAGCATTAATTGAAAGGGAAACATTCGCCCCAAAAGCAACTTCCCCACTTGCGGAATTACTATCACTACCCATCAATACATATCCATCACTTATTGGTAATGTAACATGCATAATTCTATTCCCATCTTCTTCAGAGAGTACAGGATTTCCTTCTGCTGGTGGCATATCATTAAATCTTCCGATATAAGGGAATTCCCCACCAAATACAGATTGATAAAACAGAAATGCTTCTTCGCAATTTCCATTAAAAATTAAATACGGATTAATTGATGCCATAATTTTATTTATAAGATTACTATTTTATTTTTTTGAAACATTCCTGTCGATTGCAAATCCCAATACGATCATTTTGCTTTTTTAATGAACTTAAAAAACTACTGCTTTGGTATTTTACTAAAATCCATGTACTACATGTTCCAGCGGTGTCCATCTAAATCTGCAAAAGCACAACCATACATCCAGCCTTGATTTTCAGCTGGTCTAGCAAAAATGGCACCTCCAGCCTCTTCTACTTTTTTAGCAAATTCATCTACTTCTTCTCTACTTTCTGCATCAATAGAAATTAGAATTTCAGAACTTGATTGCGTATCTGTAATTTTATTTCTAACAAAACCTTCAAACATTGATTCTTCAAAAAGCATAACTACAAAATTACTTGCTCCAACTAACAAACAAGAGGAATGCGGCGTGTCTTGCTGTTCATTAAAAGAAAATCCAATCTTAGTGAAAAACGCTTTTGATTTGGCCACCTCTTTTACGGGTAAATTAAGCCAGATTTGTTTTGTCATTTTATCTGTTTTTAAAAAGTGGAAGTTGCAACATATTTTTTAAAATTGTCCAAGATTGCCTGCCAACCTTGTTGTTGTAATGCTTCGGAATTTACTGTTTCAGGGTCAAATTTTTCTGTAAGCACTACTTTATCACCTTGATTTTCAAAAGTAATTTTTACTTTTCTGTCATCAGCAAGTTTGTATTCAATTAAAGAATGATTTGTCACAGCTGTATAAATTCCTTCAAAATCAAAACGCATTGTTCCATCTTTTGAAGCCATTGTATATTTGAATTTACCTCCAACTTTCAAGTCATTTTCTGCAAAAGGTGTATGCCAATCTTCAGAAGCATTATTCCATTTCATTACATGCTCTGGAGCGGTCCATAATTCCCATACTTTTTCAATTGAAGCGTTTATTGTACTTTCTACTGTTATCATTTTAAGTTTACTTTTTGAATTTTCGAATATAAATTTACAAAATATTTGAAATTGGCTCTCTATTGAAATCAAAATATAATCCATAAAAAAACCTGCTCAAAGGAATGAACAGGTTTTATATTTTTCAGAAAAGATTACAATTAATCCTTATCAGAACTCTATTTATGATGCGATTTCCAATCGTTTTAATAAATTTTTATTCAAGGTTTCTTTTGCATATTCTTTATCAATTTCTAATATTTTAGTATCAGAACTTGGTAATTCGTACATCGCATCGGTTAAAATAGCTTCACATAAAGAACGCAAACCACGAGCACCTAATTTATATTCTAATGCTTTATCAACAATAAAATCCAAGGCCTCATTTGTAATGGTGAATTCAACATCATCCATCAAAAATAATTTCTCGTATTGTTTGATTAAAGCATTTTTAGGTTGTGTCAAAATTGCACGCAAGGTTTCTCTATCTAAAGGATCCATGTGTGTCAAAACTGGCAAACGACCAATAATTTCCGGAATCAATCCAAAATCTTTAATGTCTTTTGGGATAATGTATTGCAACAAATTGTCCTTGTCAATATTATCTACATTTTTAGATGTACTATAACCCACCGCTTGACGGTTCAAACGTTTTGAAATAATACGTTCAACTCCATCAAAAGCACCACCGGCAATAAACAAAATATTTTGCGTATTTACCTCAACAAATTTTTGATCTGGATGCTTACGTCCTCCTTTGGGTGGCACGTTTACAACGGTTCCTTCCAATAATTTCAATAATGCTTGTTGTACACCTTCACCAGAAACATCACGCGTAATAGATGGATTATCACTTTTACGAGCAATTTTATCTATTTCGTCAATGAATACAATTCCACGTTCCGCTTTAGTCACATCATAATCAGCAGCTTGAAGCAAACGTGTCAAAATACTCTCCACATCTTCCCCAACATAACCTGCCTCTGTAAGAACTGTCGCATCAACGATAGCCAAAGGAACATCTAACATTTTTGCAATGGTTTTAGCTACCAATGTTTTTCCAGTTCCTGTTTGTCCCACCATAATGATGTTACTTTTTTCAATCTCAACCTCATCGTCTAATTGCTGTTGCATCAAACGTTTGTAGTGATTGTAAACGGCAACCGACATTACTTTTTTAGTTTGGTCTTGTCCAATAACATATTGATCCAAGAATGCTCTAATTTCTTTTGGTTTCTTCAAAATCAAATCTCCAATCAGCTTTGAACTTCCACTGGATTTTAATTCTTCTAAAACTATTCCGTGCGCTTGTTCGATACATTTATCACAAATATGTGCATTGATACCTGCAATCAATAAATTGGTTTCTGGCTTCTTCCTTCCACAAAACGAACACTCTAATACTACTTTTGCCATTATTTTAGTCTAATGTCATAAAGTCAAAAGTCGTAAAGTCTGAGCAATGCTTTTGACTTTTTGACTTTTGACTTTCGACTAATAATTTATCCTCTTATTAAAACCTCATCAATCATTCCGTATACTTTTGCTTCTTCAGCAATCATCCAATAGTCACGTTCGCTATCGTTATGTACTTTTTCAAAAGTTTGTCCGGAGTGGTGAGAGATGATTTTGTACAATTCATCTTTTAATTTCAACATTTCACGTAAGTTGATTTCCATATCCGTAGCAACTCCTTGAGCACCGCCTGATGGTTGGTGAATCATTACTCTTGAATGTGGCAATGCCGAACGTTTTCCTGCTGCTCCTGCACATAAAAGTACTGCTCCCATTGAAGCTGCCATTCCTGTACAAATAGTTGCTACATCTGGTTTGATGTATTGCATCGTGTCATAAATTCCTAGCCCTGCGTAAACGCTTCCTCCTGGAGAATTCAAATAAATCTGAATGTCTTTTGAAGCATCTGCACTTTCTAAGAATAACAATTGTGCTTGAACGATGTTAGCAATTTGATCGTCAATTCCTGTTCCTAAGAATATAATTCTGTCCATCATTAATCTTGAAAAAACGTCTAATTGTGAAATGTTCAATTGACGTTCTTCAATAATATAAGGAGTCATATTTTTAGGAGTCATAGCACCTACTATTTTGTCATAATATAAGGCATTTACTCCTTGGTGCTTTGTAGCAAATTTTTTAAATTCTTTACCGTAGTTCATTTTTTTTATGTTTAAAAGTTTGAAAGTCTAAAGTCTGAAAGTCAGTTAATCCTTAAGGCAAAGTTCATACCTTTCTATAAATGATGCCAATTTGTCTTCTATATAAGTTTAAAAGTTTCAGGTTTCAAAAGTAATAACTTGAAACCTGAAACTTTTAAACAAAAGAGCGCCAAAAAAATTTCTGACGCTCAAATATAACTATTTTTTATCATTCAGTCTTTGTAATAAAATCATAATTTTCGACTTTAAACTTTAAGACTTTTGACTTTATTACTAAAATTTATTCTCCGTATGAAGCGGCAATAAATTCTTCATAAGTAACTTCTTTAGTTGTTGGATTTGCTTTTTCTTTGAACAATTCTAACAATTTAGCTGCTACTACTTGATCTGAAAGTCTTTTTACTTCTTCTTGATTTGACAAAACTCTTGCTACAATTCCTTGAACTTCTTCGTCAGTAGGATTTGTTTGTCCAAATTGTGCCATTTGTTGTTTGATTGCATTGGTAGTAAACGTTTTCAAATCTTCAAAAGTGATTTGAATATTACTTTGTGCCATTGCTCTTCCTTCGATTAATTGAAAACGCAATCCTTTTTCAGAACGAGCGTATTCTACTTCAGCTTCTTCGGCAGAAAGTTTTTTCTCTCCTACAGTTTGCAACCATTTTTTAAGGAATTCAGCTGGTAAATCGAATTTTGTGTTTTCGATTAAGAACTCAGTTACATCACCTAATAATTTTTGATCTGCTTGTTGCGCAAATTGAGATTCAGCATCTTCTTTAATTTTTGCTTTCAAGTCATCAATAGTCGCTACATTTCCTTCTCCGAACAATTTGTCGAACAATTCTTGATTCAATTCCGCTAATTCAGCAGTATTGATCGCTTCGATTGTGAAATCAACATCAACATCTAATCCATGAACATCATCATGACTTACTTTTAGGTAATCCATTAATTGATGATCGTCTTCAAACAAACCTTTCGTATTTACGGTAACAACATCACCTACTTTTTTACCAATGAATTTATCAGCAGTAGCTTTGTCTTTAAAAAGATCCAAAGCAATAGTAGTTGCGTTATTGATTCCTTTTGCTTCATTCGAAAAAGTTCCAGTAATATCTGAATCTGCTGCTACAACTTCTTGAGCAATTGCTTTTCCAAATTGTTTTTGGATACGTGCTACTTGACCTTCAATTAATTTATCGTCAGCAGTAACTACATATTTAATAATATCGTTTTTAGCGTCTAAGTCCAATTCAAAATTTGGAACCAAACCAATTTCGTATTCGAATACTAATTCTTCAGCATCCCAATCCAAGTTTTCGTTTTCTTTTGCAAGAGGAGTTCCAAGAAGATTTAATCTTTCCGATTGCACAAAACGCTCCAAAGCTAAATCAACTACTTTTTTTACTTCCTCTTGTTTGATAGCACGACCGTATTGTTTTTCAACAAGATCTTTAGGCACTTGTCCTTTTCTAAATCCTTTAACAGTAGCTAAAGGCATTTTTTCATTTATTCTTTTTGCTACTTGTCCTTTGTAGTCCATGTGAACAACAGTCATTACAATTGTTTCATTCACAGCGTTTATAGCTACTCTTTTGATATCCATCTTCTTCTTTAATTTACATAATAAAATTGGGTTGCAAAATTATAAAATTTTTACAACCCAAACAAGCTTTTTAGCCCCGAACCTTCTGGATTGAATTTTAAGCCTTTATTTAACCAAATCACAACCCAAAAACAAAAAATAATTTGGGCGTGTCCCTCCAGATTGCTTCGTTGTTCCTCCTCGCAACTGAGGGTCAGGCTGTACGTTCCCGCTTTTTATGGTCTGCCAAAAAAAGGCAACCCATAAAAGAGCTCCACTACCATCCTTCACGCGGGCCGAGGTATTCAAGAATATTAAGTTGTTTTTATGTTTTGTAAGAAAAATTTTAATATATTTGAAATGATTAAAACAAAGTTGCGCAAAGCGAACCAAAATAGACATATAAGCGCTACTTTATAGCATGTATATATTAAGTTGGAGTCAATTTTGGCAAATCATCTAATTAAAAAACCATTTAGAAATGAAGTATTATCACGTTGACGTTTTTTCGTCCAAGAAGTTTTCGGGAAATGGGCTTACTGTTTTCCCTAATGCAGAAAATTTAGATAAAAATTTTATGCAACTTATCACACAGGAAATGCGACAATTTGAAAGTATCTTTTTTTATAAAATTAATGCTAATATTTTTAGAGCATTTATTTTTACAACTGAAGAAGAATTAGATTTTGCAGGACATCCACTAATTGGCGCAGCAGCAATTTTACATGACATAAATTCACCACAAAAAGAAACAAATATTTGGACATTTGAATTGAACCATAAAAGCGTGGAAGTTACTACACAATTAAAGAATGGTTTTATTTCTGCAAGAATGAACCAAGGAGTACCCGATTTTGGAAAAACACTTTCAAGTTTTGAAAGAGATGATTTTTTAGAATACTTGAATCTTGATAAAGATGACATATATGAAGATTTCCCTTTTGAAGTAATTTCAACAGGACTCCCTTATTTAATATTGCCAATTAAAGAAAATGCTCTGTCTAAAATTAGAGTTACTGTAACAGATTTAGAAGATAAACTCTTTAACATCGGGGCAAAATTTTTCTATGTATTAGATATTAAAAATAGACAAGGTAGGACTTGGGACAACTTAGGATTAATGGAAGATATTGCAACAGGGAGTTCAGCAGGACCTATTGGAGCATACTTAGTACAAAATGGAGTTGAAGATTATAATTCCGAAATTATTCTAAAACAGGGAGATTTCCTCAACAGACCAAGCAAATTAAAAGTTATTGTAACAAAAATAAACGAAACATTTGGAGATATTTATGTTGAAGGAGACGTTTGTAAAATTGCGAATGGAGAACTTCAAACATAGAAAAACTGCCACTAACATCGGTTTAGCAATATGGCGGCTGAAGTGCTTCTATGAAACAATTATGCAAGATTCAACGGCAGTAATTCTATTGAACTTCAGTAATAAAATTAACTTTTTGTGCTTTGATTTCCCGTCCGAACGCAAAGCCCCGAAACGTTAGCGGTAACTCTTCCCTAAAATTCGTAAAAAAACAAACATGAATAAACTAACAATTGATTTAGAGAATTGCTTTGGCATTGGTAAACTTGTTCATGAATTTGACTATTTGACACATAATTCAAATACAGCGGTTATCTATGCTCCAAATGGAACAATGAAAACTTCATTTGCAAGAACCTTCGATTTGGTTTCGAAGGGAGATCCAAAAAATCTTCCATGCGATCGGGTTCATTCGCATCGGGTATCAAAATTTGAAATTACCGCAGATGCAAATCCAATAAATCCTAAGGATATATTGGTTATAAATGCAGAAGATAATGGATTTGATGCTTCTAATAAGATTTCGAATTTCTTAGCAAGTAAAGAACTAAAAGCACAATACGATAAGATTTATTCAGAATTAGAAAATCTTAAATCGGAATATTTAAAAAAACTAAAAATTGTTGCTCAAAGTAGCGACTGTGAGGGAGAAATAGTAAATAGTTTTTCCGATACTTCTGCAAAAAATTTTTTTGAAATAATTTCCAAAGAATCGGAAAATTTAAATAGTCCTATCACAAAATATACTTTCAAATACAATGATGTTTTTGACAAAAAAAATGCTGTGCGAAAGTTTTTAGATACTAATCAAAAGCTACTAAATCAATATGTAACTGACTACACTAATTTACTTTCAAAATCAAAGTTTTTTAAACAATCAAATAACTCTTTTGGCACATACCAAGCTAACGAAATTCTCCGATCAATAGAAGATAACTCTTTCTTCGATGCTGGTCACAAATTTCTTTTAGAAGATGGAACCGAGGTAAATAATTCTGAAGATTTAAAATCAATTGTTCAAGAGGAAATAGCTAAAATTTTAAGCGACGAAAAACTACAAAAAGGTTTCGAAAAAATTGACAAAGCAATCGGTAGCAACGCAGAGTTACGCACTTTCAAAAAAGTTATCGAAAAAGATCATTTGATATTAGTCGAACTTAAGGATTATGACGTATTTCAAAAAAAAGTGTGGCACAGCTATATGTTTGAACTTAAAGATGAAACTGATGATTTAGCTAATGAATATTCTAAAAGAAAAACAGATTTAGAGAAAATTATATCTGAAGCAAAAAAAGAGTTCCTACTTTGGGGGACAATAGTTAACACCTTTAATTCTAGGTTTATTGTTCCGTTTAAGGTTATACTTGCTAATCAAGAAGATATTATCTTAAAGCAAGAAACTGCTAATCTCGAATTTGAATATTTAGAACACAATGAAGACCCAGTCAAACAGAAGAAAGAAAATCTTTTAAATATTCTCAGCAAAGGCGAACAACGTGCATATTTTATTTTGCAATTTTTATTCGAGATTGAATCTAGAAAAAATGCCCAATCATCACAATTGATAGTTTTTGATGATGTTGCTGATTCGTTTGATTATAAAAATAAATTTGCAGTTCTCGAATATATACGTGACTTACATAACTCCGAAAATTTTAAACTTCTTGTATTAACTCATAATTTCGACTTCTACAGAACGATTGCCTCGCGTTTATATTTGCCTCACGAAATTGTTTACATGGCTACCAAAACTGATGACAAAACAGTAACTCTACACGCTGGTCAATATAGGAATGATATTTTTCCTTACTTCATAAAAAATCTCAGTAACCCAAGATTTTTCATAAGCCTAATAGCTTTTGTCCGAAATATTGTTGAATATACAGATTCGAAAAAATCTCAGGATTACATGACATTAACCAGTTGCCTACATCTAAAATCAGACTCACAGAGCTTTTTAGCAGGAGATATTTTCAATATTTATACGGCACGAATTACAAATGCAAAAGGGAAAGTAATTACTTTCAGTAATGAAAAACTCGTAGATTTAATTTACAAAACAGCCGACGAAATATGTGCTGAAATTAATATCAATGAAATCGAGTTGCAAAACAAAATCACCTTGGCGATAGCTGTTAGATTAAAATCCGAAAAATATCTTATTGAAAAACTTCCTGAAATAGATTTATCGATGATTGATACTAATCAAACGAATAAGTTGTTCCAAGCATATAAGACCAAATACTCCAATAGCCCAGCAATTAAAGTACTTGATAAAGTAAATCTTATGACGCCTGAAAATATTCATGTAAACGCCTTTATGTTTGAGCCTTTAATTGACATGTCTATCAACCATCTGAAAAGTTTATATAGTCAAGCAAGTGCTCTGAATTAGAGCTACCGCTAACAGCGGTTTCATGAAATTGGAGTTTTAAGGCTTAATTTGAAATTGGTTTTGTATTTGGGATGTTTTTAACCAACCTAGTTTTACTTACTACTCAAAACTTGCACTTCATCTCCTACATTTAGAGAACCGTTTTGTACGCCTAACAAATTTTGACCAAACAAGACTTTGTTTCCTACTTTCCTATATTTCGAAAGGGCTAATAGCGGATCTTTTCCCGCTTTTTTACCCGATTCTTGATCAATTGTTATTACCACACAGCGTCCGCAGGGTTTTACTCCAAAAAAAGAAACCGTTCCAATCTTAATTTCTTTCCAAGATTCTTCTTCATAAGGTTTTCCACCTGTGAAAACAAAATTAGGTCGAAACCGATTCATAGGAACTGCTGTAGTCAACCTCGAATTCAAATCATCCAACGAAGCTTGTCCAATCACTAAAAAAGGATATCCATCCGAAAAAGAATTGATTTCATTTCCAGTAATAGCATATTTTGGACTCACTTTTCGATGACTATTTTCGGGCATGTAGACTAACCTTACTTTTAATCCTAGCATTTTTGTAAACCAATCATTTGCTGCTTTACTTACTTCATACGCTTCAATAACATCATCCCAAACGGTTACAGAAATCGTTTTCTCGTTTTCGGAAAAAGATTGTAAAAGCGGAATTTGGATTTTATCTTCTTTAAACCGATGCGTAACAGACAAGAAATCGCCCTCAATTTCCGTTTGAAAAAGAGCCATTTCTGGATGTTCCCGTTGCGACTGAAACAAACCGTTTTCATCAACTAACAACCAACGCCTGTCGTGTTCTAAACCGCGATCCGTTACTTGTGCTTGCTGAAGTTTAATTCCGCCTAATGATTTTATTGGATAAATCCAGATTTCTGAAAGTTGGAGCATAAAGTATTTTTTTCAAAATTAGTCAAAATAATAGTTAACCAAAATGAAATAAAGGAGGCAAAATTTCAAATTTAAATTACAGCTTGCTATTTCGCAATCGAAGCGCATTCCCAATTACAGAAACCGAACTAAAACTCATAGCTAGAGCTGCAAGCATAGGTGAAAGTAAAATTCCAAAAACAGGATACAAAACACCCGCAGCGATAGGAACGCCCAGTGCATTGTAAAAAAAGGCGAAAAATAAATTTTGCTTTATGTTTTTCATAACGGCATGACTCAACATTTTAGCTTTTACAATGCCTTGTAAATCTCCTTTTACCAGAGTAATCTTAGCACTTTCAATAGCAACATCCGTTCCAGTTCCCATGGCAATTCCAATGTCAGCTTGTGCCAAAGCTGGAGCATCGTTTATCCCGTCGCCCGCCATTGCAACAATTTTTCCTTCGGATTGTAATTTTTTGATTTCTTTGAGTTTGTCTTCCGGCAGGCAACCTGCTTTATAGCCTTTTAAACCCAGCTCCTCCGCAACTGCTTTTGCGGTGTTTTCATTATCACCGGTAAGCATAATAACCTCAACGCCTTGACGCATCAATTCTTGTATCGCCGCAGCACTTGATGTTTTTATAGCATCAAAAATCGAGACAAACCCAATAGCGCGTCCATCGATAGCGACATACGAAACGGTTTTTCCCAGTTTTTGTTCCGCAATAATTTTATTTTCTAAATCTTCCGAAACCGCTGCTTTGACTTGCTCCATCAATTGTTTATTGCCCAGCGCCACTTTTGCAGCAGCGACCGTTCCCACAACCCCTTTTCCCGTAATGGCTTCAAAATCCGGAACCGCCAGTACCGATGTATTTTTAGCTTGCGCAAAATATACTACGGCTTGCGCCAAAGGATGCTCGCTGTACTGATTTAAAGAAGCAATACTTTGCAACAGAGCATCTTCGTCATTATTTAAAGAAAAAACTTTTTCAACCGAAGGTTTACCTTCTGTGATTGTTCCTGTTTTATCTGTAATTAAAACATTTACTTTATTCATGTTTTCCAATGCTTCAGCGTTTTTTATCAAAACTCCTGATTGTGCTCCTTTACCAACACCTACCATTACGGACATAGGCGTAGCTAATCCCAAAGCACAAGGACAAGCAATAATTAAAACCGCAATAGCATTAATTAATCCATAAACAAGTGCTGGTTCTGGACCAAATTTTGCCCAAACAAAAAAAGTAACAACCGAAACAAAAACTACAATTGGCACAAAATATTTCGCTATTCTGTCTGCTAGTTTCTGGATTGGAGCTTTTGAACGACTGGCAGAATTGACCATTTGTATAATTTGCGAAAGCAAGGTTTCTGAACCAACTTTTTCGGCAATCATCACAAAAGATTTATTTCCGTTGATAGTTCCAGAACTAACGTTGTCTCCTGTTTTTTTATCAACAGGAATGGGTTCCCCTGTTATCATCGATTCATCAATGGTGCTTTCGCCATCGGTTATTTTTCCATCTACAGGAATTTTATCGCCTGGTTTTACACGCAATAAATCCCCTTTCTTAATATCATGAATAGAAATCACTTTGTCCTTACCATCAAGAACCAAAACCGCTTCGGTTGGCGCTAATTTCAATAATTCTTTTATAGCCCCACTCGTTTGACTGTGCGCCCTAGCTTCAAGTAATTGACCTAATAAAACCAAAGTCAATATTACCGTAGTTGCTTCAAAATAAAGCGAAACCATTCCGTTATGCGTTTTAAACTCTGCTGGGAAAATAGCTGAAAAAAACATCCCAAATAAACTAAATAGAAAAGCAACTCCAGTTCCAATTCCAATGAGTGTAAACATGTTTAAATTCCATGTTAGAATTGATTTCCAAGCACGAACAAAAAACATCCAACCGGCATAGAAAACCACAGGAAGCGATAATAGCAATTGCACCCAATTCCAGTTTTCAGTACTCAAAATTTTAATCAATGGATTATCGGGAATCATATCTGACATGGCAATAATAAAAACAGGAACAGTACATATAACTGCTATTTTCATTTTGTGTACCAAATCATTATACATCTTATTTTCTTCAGAATCAGTAGGCTCCATTGGCACTAAATCCATCCCGCAAATGGGACACGAACCAGGACCTTCTTTGATTACTTCGGGGTGCATCGGGCAGGTATATTTTATTTTAACAGGAGTTAATTCAGGAATTTTTTCTAAATTCATTCCACAAACCGGGCAACTTCCAGGCTTATCATAAACTTTTTCACCTTCGCAATGCATCGGGCAATAGTATTTACCCCTCGCATCATCTGCAAAGACTACATTTTCGATAGTATCATGTTTTTTAGAGCCGCAACAGGATTTTGTTTCGGGCTTATCAGTAGGAGATTCTGAATTATTGATTATTATGGTATATTTTCCAGCTGCTGATAATGCATCTTGCAATTGAGCTATTGGAATATGTTTTTTCATTTTTAAATTAGCTATTGGTGGTTGCAAAGAAACATTTGCTTCAATTCCTTCAATAGCATTTAAAGTTTTTTCAACTTTTGAGCGGCAACCGTCGCAACTCATTCCAGTTATTATATAGTTCTGTTCCATAATGTTAAATTAAAAAAAAATCGGCTCTATAAAATTACAGAACCGATTTTAAGAATTTTAATGCTGATGATTCTCTTCTTTTTTATCACTTTTTTTTGAAGTCATTTGCATTCCACATTTAGAACATTTTCCTGGTTTATCGCTCATTTCTTTAGGATGCATTGGGCAAGAATAGGCTGGTTTTTGACCTTCCTGAGGAGTCATTTTCATTCCGCATTTAGAACATTTTCCTGGTTTATCAGAAGTTTGCCCATCCATTTTACAAATATACTTTGTTACAACTTCTGTCTTTTTTCCTTTACCAGAGCTGTCGTGTTTCAGTGTTTTTACTAATTCCATACCACATTTACTGCACTCTCCATCTTTGTCACTCATTTCTTTTGGGTGCATGGGACACGTATACATTGTTTTTTGTGCTTCTTTTTTAGTAGTTTTTTGTGTCTCTTGTGCTGATAAAGCTGAACTTACGGCTAAGAATACGCTTAGTACGATAATTATTTTTTTCATTTTTACGAATTTTATTAATTATACATTTGTTTGGCACTACTATTCTTCAACAAAAATAGGTGCTCGATTTTTATTAGATTATTGTTGTTAGTTTAAACTCGCTTCTTGATTAATTGTTTCCTTTCAAAAATATTTCAAAAAGACATAATTATGGCTATTCAAAAAATATTTATGCTATTTTAGGAATAACCCAAATAGAACTATAACCTGAAGAAATGGTTGTTTTTGAATAATAAAAATTTTGTTTTTGAACCCAAACAAGATTAACTTTTATATCCAAAGGAATTGGTTGAATAATCCCAAAATGAAATGTTGAAGATGTTGTTGAATGATTGCATTTATCAGTACAACCGCTGTTTTGCTTAGCACTAGGATTATCGTGTGTTTTACAACAAGATTTCGACTCAGAGGAAGATACTTCTTTATTACAACTCTTGTTTTCTACTTTCATAGTACATGCAATTGTTCTATTTGGCACCAAAAAGATCCCAAATAGAACTATTAGTAATATGAAAAATTTTCGAGTCATTTATACCTTTTAATTGATCATAAATTTACGAAATTATCGATCTGTCACCGTTATAAAACTGTTAAATTAAAAAAGATATTCTTACTTTTTATCTCCAATTATACCATTCATAATTGATTGTGAAAGCGATAATATTATACTAAACAAAAGGGCTGTCCAAAAAGAATCAACACTAAATCCCCCCACAATTTTAGTACACAATAGTATTATCAAAGCATTAATAACCAATAAAAATAAACCGAAAGTAACAATGGTAAACGGCAATGTAAGTAATACCATTATGGGTTTTATAAAAATATTTAACAACCCTAAAACAAACGCAACAATAATTGAAGTTGTAAATCCGGCAACATGAACCCCAGGCATAAAGTGAGCAATAAACAAAACTAGGGCAGCTGTGACAAGAATTCTGAATACTAATTTCATAGGAATCTTTTTTAAAATTTATTAAATGTAGTTAAAAATCCAATAAATTTTCAATCTGCTTTTAAAAAATTACTACTCAATTCATAAAACAAAGCTGGATTTTCGGCATGAAGCCAATGCCCAACATTAGGAATTGTTTGGATAGTTGAATTAGGAAAATGATGTTTTATTTTTTCAAAATCAGCCTCTAAAATATAATTCGAATTCCCTCCTCTAATAAAAAGTGTCGGTTTTGTTGAAATATAATTTTCAGGCAGTTGTGTCCCAATTTGCTCAATTTTTTTATTAAAAACGTCCAAATTAAATCGGAAAGCTAATTGCCCTGGTTCTTGCCAATAAAGGTTTTTCATCAAAAATTGTCGGGTTCCAAAATCAGTTATATATTCAGATAAAGTTTCTTCAACTGCATTTCGACTTGGCTTTGTAGAAAAATCAACTGCATTTAATCCCGCTAAAATATCCTGATGATGAGGCGCATAAAATTTAGGCCCAATATCCGCAACAATAACTTTATCAACCCATTCTGGATAAGTTGTTGCAAAAAGCATTGCTACTTTCCCTCCCATAGAATGTCCAATAATATTAATGTCTTTCAGATTATGATATTCACAATATTCCAACACATCTTGAACCATTAAGTCGTAACTAAACTCTTCTGAATGGAAACTTCGTCCGTGGTTACGCAAATCCAGTAAATGTACTTGAAAACCATCAGAAGCAAATTGCGCTCCTAGAGTTTTCCAATTATCTGACATTCCTAGAAATCCATGAATAATTAAAAGTGGTTTGCCAGAACCTTCTATTTTTGAATAAATCATTTTATTTTAATTTTTGCAAATACATATTAATCACATTGTCCAATCCAAGATAAATAGCTTCGGATATCAAGGCATGTCCTATGGAAACTTCCAATAATCCTGGGATATTTTGGTTGAAAAACTGAATATTATCTAAACTTAAATCATGTCCTGCATTAATTCCTAGTCCAAGTTCATTTGCTAATATTGCTGATTTTACATACGGATCAATTCCTCTTTCGTTACCTAATCCATATTCATGCGCAAAAGCTTCTGTGTACAATTCAATTCTTTCGGTTCCAATTTTTTTAGCTCCTTCAATCATTTCTAGAACTGGATCTACAAAAATAGAAGTCCGAATTCCGTTTCGTTGAAATTCTTGAATTATTTCAGTTAAATACGCCTCGTTTTTTATGGTATCCCAACCTGCATTTGAAGTTATTGCATCAACAGCATCAGGAACAAGGGTAACTTGAGTAGGTTTTATTTCGAGAACAAGATCCATAAAACTTTTTTCTGGATTGCCTTCAATATTGTATTCTGTGTAAACAATAGATTTCAAATCGCGCGCATCTTGATAGCGAATATGTCTTTCATCAGGACGCGGATGAATTGTAATTCCCTGTCCTCCAAATTTTTGGATATCGGCTGCTACTTTTAGTAAATCAGGAACATTCCCACTGCGAGCGTTTCTTAAAGTTGCAATTTTATTGATATTTACACTTAACTTTGTCATATAAACTGATATTGATTTTGATAAAACTATTTTATGGAAGCAAAAATACAAAGTAAAACTTAGGAGTTTTTGCTTATTTTTGATTATTTTGCATGAAATATCGCTGATTGATTTATGACAGAAATTACAAACTATATTACCAATGATTTTAGAGCTATTGACAGTCAAGAAACTATCGCGGCTGCTCAAGAGTTTTTTATAGATTTACACTTTTCACACTTTCCAATTGTTGAAGAGGGAATTTATATTGGTAGTATTGCTGCGGATGATTTGGAGACTTTTGATACAGATAAAAAAGTTGGCGATTACAAATATACTTTGGAACATTTTTTTGCTAGATCAAATATGATTTGGTTGGATGTTTTGGAAGTTTTTGCCAAAAACCACACTAATTTAGTTCCTGTTTTAGACGAAACCAATAAATATGTTGGTTATTATGAGATAGAGGATATCATGAAATTTTTTCACGAAACCCCTTTTTTAAAGGAAGTTGGAGGAATTATTGTTATTAAAAAAGGGATTTTGGACTACTCTATGAGCCAGATTACTCAAATTATTGAAAGTAATAACGGAAAACTTCTAGGCTTATTCATATCCGATTCTGACACTGAAAGCATAGAAGTTACTATCAAAATAAGTTTGGGAGCGATGAATGAAATCATTCAGACTTTTAGAAGGTATAATTATGAAATTGTATCCGAACATCATGAAGATAATTATATAAACAACTTAAAAGAGCGTTCTGATTATTTAGACAAATACTTAAATATATAGTTCATCGTATATTTTTAGAATAAGTCACGGAGCAATTAACCAACAAAACACTAATGAAAGTAGCTATATACGGACAGTATTACCTTGTAAGTACAGAACCAATTATAAAGGATATTTTTGTTTTTTTCAACAAGAACAATGTTGAGATGGTTATTGAAGCGGAATTTCTAAAGATGCTTTATGAGAAAAAAATCATCCATGAAAAATACAATACCTTCTCGTCACACAAGGAACTAGACAATAGTTTTGATATGCTTATTAGTATTGGTGGAGACGGAACCATCTTGAGAGCAGCCACATTAGTTAGAGATTCTGGCGTACCAATATTAGGCATAAATGCTGGCAGACTGGGTTTCTTAGCTACGGTTCAAAAAGAAAACATTGAGGAATTTATGCAATTTATAATTGAGAAAAAGTTCACAACCTCTGAACGATCTTTATTAAGTTTATCCTGTTCTCCTGAAAACGAAGCTTTTAATGACATCAATTTTGCTATGAATGAAATTTCAGTTAGCAGAAAAGATACTACTTCGATGATTACCATAGAAACGTATTTAAATGAGGAATTTTTGACTTCCTATTGGGCAGATGGCCTTATAGTTTCAACTCCTACAGGATCTACAGGCTATTCTTTGAGTTGCGGAGGCCCTATTTTGACACCCACCGTAAAAAGTTTAGTCATAACTCCTATTGCTCCACACAACTTGAATGCAAGACCACTAGTAGTTCCTGACGAAACTGAAATCAAATTAAAAGTCTCAGGACGTGAAGAACAATATTTAGTTTCTTTAGATTCAAGAGTAGCTTCGGTAAAAAACGAATCCATTCTTACCATTAGAAAAACTCCTTTTCATATTAATATGGTGGAAATTCCAGAAGAAACATTTTTAAAAACACTTCGTAACAAATTACTCTGGGGAGAAGACAAAAGAAATTAATTTTTTATTCAAACTCAAATCATACGAATAGTACTATTTTTTCCGTTTTAGCTAAATCTACAACCAGTCAAACGGTAATTAATTGATTCTACATTCAAAAAAAGCCATATTTAGTATATTGGACATTGAATCGTATTGATAATTATTATATTTGCACGCAATTTTTACTTAAATGAATAAAGTTTATCTTCTGTTATCTTGTTTATTCCCACTATTAGCTACCCATGCTCAGATTCATGAATTTGGTGTTTTTCTTGGTGGAAGTAATTTTGTGGGAGATGTTGGCACAACTACCTATATTTCGCCAAATGAACCGGCAATAGGTTTGCTATACAAATGGAACAAAAGCCCAAGACATGCCTACAGATTTTCATACACACAGTCAAAAATTAGCGCCAATGACCTTGATTCTAAAGAAATTGGAAGAAATCAAAGAGGTTATGCTTTTGAAAATAATATAAAAGAATTTTCTGCAGGTTTAGAATTCAATTTTTTTGACTTTAATCTTCATCATAAACAAGAAAAAAAATTCACTCCATATGTTTATTCCGGATTGAGTTATGTCAAATATGACGGTCTATTTATAGTTAACGGAAGAACAAATCAGGATGCTAGTCATAAAACTTTAGCAATACCTATAATTTTAGGTGTAAAATCAAATATAACTTCTAATTTTGTTTTAGGTTTAGAGGTTGGAGCAAGATACACTTTTGCTGATGACATCGACGGAAGCAATCCAACAAATGAGAATTTACAAAGCTTCCGATTTGGAAACCTAAATAATAATGACTGGTATGTTTTTTCGGGACTTACCTTAACCTATACCTTTGGTATGAAACCTTGTTATTGTGCAGAATAAAAAAATGGATTTACTAAATACTATAGATAGCACTAAATTGCCTAAACACTTAGCCATTATAATGGATGGCAATGGACGCTGGGCAAAACAAAAAGGGCTATTGAGAGCTTTTGGTCATGAAAGCGGAACAAAATCAGTGAAACTAATCATTGAAGCTAGTGCAAAATTAGGCATCGATTTCCTTACCCTTTATGCTTTCTCTACCGAAAACTGGAACAGACCAAAACTAGAAGTTGAAACTTTGATGAAGGTATTAATAAACTCTTTAAGAAAAGAACTTCCAACTTTACAAAACAACAACATCAAACTGAATGCTATTGGGAATTTAGAAAAACTACCTAAATCCGCTCAAAAAGAACTTCAAGATGTTATTGCCAAAACAAAAGACAATACCAGATTGACCTTAACCTTAGCTTTAAGTTATGGTGCAAGAGAAGAAATAGCAAATGCTGTAAGAAACATCAGTAATAAAGTTAAAAATAATATAATTTCAATAGACGCTATTGACGATTCAATTATAAATGAGCATCTTTACACGCAAAATTTACCGGATGTAGATTTATTAATACGAACAAGTGGAGAACATAGAATAAGTAACTTTCTACTTTGGCAAATTGCCTATGCAGAATTATATTTTACTGATATCTTGTGGCCGGACTTTAAAGAACAAGATTTATATGAGGCTATCATTAGTTATCAAAAAAGAGAACGTAGATTTGGAAAAACAAGTGAACAAATTAAATAATTTTTTAGTGTTACATAAAAGCATAAAAATAGTCCTTACCTTATTGATTTTTGGAAGTTTTTCTCAAATTAAAGCGCAAGACAGAGTCCCTTTTGATCAAGGAAAAAAATACATCCTAGCTGACGTAACAGTTGTTGGCAAAATAAGTTTTAACAATCAAACCGTGGTTACCTTTTCGGGACTTCAAAAAGGTCAGGAAATAACCGTTCCGGGTGAAGAAATCAGCAGCGCTATTAAGAAGCTTGGCAAATTAGGACTATTTAATGAAATCTCTTTTTACGTAAATAAAATTGAAAACGACAGCATCTTTTTAGATTTAAATCTAGAAGAATTACCAAAATTAGGTCAAGTAAAATTTGTTGGTGTTAAGAAAAATAAAACAGAGTCTTTAATAAAAGACAACGGTCTTACCAAGAATAAAGTAGTAAATGAAAACTTAATTACTACCACCAAAAACTATATTGAGAACAAATACAAAAAAGATGGATACTACAATACTAAAGTAAACATCAATACAATAGTTGATACTACAACAGTAAATCAAGTTAACATGGTCATCAATGTTGACAAAGGAACCAAAATAAAAATTGACGAAATTGATTTTATTGGCAACAAAAAACTAAGCGATAAAACCTTGCGCGGAGCTATGAAAGATACGAAGCAGAAGAAGACTACTCGTATTCTAAAAGCCTCTAAATTCATTAAAGACAAATACAAAACAGATTTAGAAAAAGTAATCAATGCCTACAAAGAAAAAGGGTATAGAGATGCTAGAATAATATCAGACTCTGTAGCTTATGACAAAGACAAAAAAGCATTAGCTATAAAAATAAAAGTTGACGAAGGAAACAAATATTATTTTGGAAATATCAAATTCTTAGGAAATACAGTATACCCTGATCAAGGCCTAAATAGTGTTTTAGGAGTTAAAAAAGGAGACGTATATAATGGTGTTTTATTAGAAAAAAGAATTGCAGACAAATCAAAACCTGACGGTGAAGATATAACCAATTTATACCAAAATAATGGTTATTTATTTTCTACTATCAATGCAGTAGAGGTAAAAACCGTAAACGACACTATCGATTTTGAAATACGTGTAACAGAAGGACCAATTGCTTATTTTAACAAAATTACTGTTGTTGGAAATGACAAAACAAACGACCGCGTTATTTACCGAGAACTAAGAACTAAACCTGGAGAAAAATATAGCAAAGAAGAACTTGTTAGAACTATTCGTGAAATTGGGCAACTTGGATTTTTTGATCCAGAAGCTATTGACCCTAAATTTAAGAATGTGGATTCAGGAGCTGGAACAGTTGACATCGAATATAATTTAGTAGAAAAAGGATCAAGCCAGATAGAACTCCAGGGAGGTTATGGCGGAGGCGGATTCATCGGTACGCTTGGATTATCATTCAATAACTTTTCTGCAAGAAACATGCTAAACAAAGAAGCTTACAAACCACTTCCTATGGGAGATGGTCAAAAAGTATCATTGCGTTTACAAGGAAGTACATATTTCCAAACCTATAGCATGTCTTTTTCTGAACCATGGTTTGGAGGAAAAAAACCAGTACAATTCAGTTCTTCGATATCTTACAGCAAGCAGTTTTCAAACAATTATGTAACCTATAAAGTAGATAAAAGTAAAAGTTTCAATATTTTGACATTATCTCTAGGTTTGGCAAAAAGACTTACTGTACCAGATGATTATTTTGTATTATCACAATCTGTTAGTTTCCAACACTATGATCTAAACAATTACAACACAGGGCTATTTACTTTTGGTAATGGTGCTTCACGAAATTTAGCTTATACTATTGGTTTAACAAGAAGCAATAAAGGCGTAAATCCAATATTCCCAACTTATGGATCTGAATTTAGTGTTTCAGCTAAATTAACCCCTCCTTATTCGTTACTAAATGGAGTAAAATACGGTTCTCTAGGAGATGCTGAGGCCTATAAATATAAATTTACGGGAACGACTTATACTGGAGTAAATGGAATCCAAGTAAATACCGGTGATTACTTGGAAGCAATTCCATCAACAACAAATCCATATCCTAATAGCGTTGCTAATTATCAAGATGCAGCTGCTGACCCAGCATTAGTGGACCAAAAGAAATTTAACTGGTTAGAATATTACAAAATTAAATTCAAAGCAGATTGGTATACAAAAATTTATGGTAAATTAGTATTGCGAACTTTATCTGAATTTGGATTTATGGGTGCTTACAATCAAGAAAGAGGATTAGTTCCTTTTGAAAGATTTTATTTAGGTGGAGATGGAATGGCTATGTACTCAATGGATGGAAGAGAAACAATACAATTAAGAGGATATCCTAACAACTCTTTGACTCCCGTAAATAGTAAAGGAGAACAAATTGGTGCTACGGTATACAATAAATTCTCATTAGAAATGCGTTATCCAATAACTTTAAAAGCATCGGCCTCAATTTACGCCTTAGCTTTTTTAGAAGCAGGATCTTCATATGACAGTTTCAAAAGCTATAATCCTTTTGCATTGAATCGTTCTGCAGGATTTGGTTTACGTGTATTCATGCCGGCTTTTGGATTATTAGGAATTGATTTTGGACATGGTTTTGATGCCTTACCAGGGCAAACAATACAAAACGGATGGGAAACCCATTTTATAATAGGACAACAGTTTTAAAAATTTGAAACGAATTTTTCTAAAACAATAAAGTTATGAGAAAACATTTTTTATTTCTATTTTTAGCCCTTTTTACAGCCTCGCTTATTGAGGCTCAAACCAGAGGAAACAAGGTTGGTTATATTGATATGGAATACATTTTACAAAATGTACCCAATTATATAGAAGCCCAAACGCAGTTAGAAGAAAAAGCACAAAAATGGAAACAAGAAATTGAATCCAAAAAAATTGAGATTGACAAGTTAAAAGAAGCACTAAAAGCCGAAAGTCCTTTATTGACAAGAGAGCTTATTGATGAAAGAGAATCTGAAATCAAATTTTTAGAAAATGAGAGATTGGAATACCAACAAAAAAGATTTGGAGCTAATGGCGATTTGATTTCACAAAAATCAGTTTTGGCAAAACCAATCCAAGATCAAGTTTTTACAGCTGTTCAGGATATTGCCGAAAGATTAAAATATGATTTTATATTTGACAAATCTTCGGACTTAACCATGCTTTTTGCTTCCAAAAGATTTGACATAAGTGATCAAGTTTTGCGCGTTTTAAACCGTTCAGAAAAAAGAGAAGAACTGACAAAAAAACAACTTGCTGCAGAAGAAGCTAAAGAGAACAAAGAAGATGCGATAGATGAAAATCCAGCATTGGCGGAAAGAGAAAAAATATTAGAGCAAAGAAAAGCAGAAAGAGAAAAAATACTTGCTGACAGAAAATTACTTCAGGAAGAAAAGAAAAAAGAATTTGAAGAAAGAAGAAAACAACTTCAAGCGGAACGTGAAGCTAAAAAAAATGGCACGGTTTCTGCCTCTGCTAAAACTGGAGATACTAATCAAGTAAAAACGGGATTAGACAACTCAAATGAAAAAGCAAAAATTGCTGCAGAAGAAGCACGAAAAAAACAAATCGATGCTAAAGCTAAAATTCTTGAAGAACGCAAAAAAACGCTTGAAGATCGTAAAAAAGCTATAGAAGATAAAAAGAAAAAGGCAATAGAAGATAGAGAGGCTGCTAAGAAAACAACTATTTCTGTTAATGATAAAACTAACGTTCTAAAAGAAGCTGAAAAAGCAATTGACACAGCAAGCGAAAAAACTACTCCAGAAGAAACCGCAAAAAAACAAGTAAGCACTAAAGAAAAACTAATTGAGCAACGTAAAAAAGTACTCGAAGAACGCAAAAAAGCTTTAGAGGAAAGAAAGAAAAAAGTATTAGAAGAAAGAGAAGCACTAAAAAAAGCTAACGAAGAAAAATTAAAAGAAAAAACAAACTAATAATTAATTACTAAATATTTTAAACACGATGAAACAAATCAAAACTTTATTAATTGCTGCAATACTTATTTTAGGAGCTAGCCAAACAATTTCAGCTCAAGCAAAAACTGCTCATGTAGATGTAAGCGAAATTATGTCAAAAATGCCAGCAATGTTAGATGCTCAAAAACAATTAGATAAACTGAGTACTACTTACGATGCAGATTACAAAAAAATGGTTACTGAATACCAAGCTAAATTAGCTCAATATGAAAAAGAAGCTGCAACAGTAACAGAAGTTGTTAATGGAGAACGTTCAAAAGAAGTTCAAGAAATGCAAAAAAGAATTGTTGATTATAGAGACAATGCTCAAAAAGAATTACAACAAAAAGAATCTGATATCGTTAAACCATTAATGGAAAAAGTTAGAGCTTCAATCCAAAAAGTTGGAAAAGCTAAAGGGTTCCAATATGTTCTTGATGGTTCTACTCTTTTACTTGCAGATGGTCCTAACTTGACTGTTGATGTAAAAAAAGATTTAGGTTTCTAGTATAAACCTAACCTATAAAAAAACTGCTCATCCAAAATTTGTGATCGAGCAGTTTTTTTTTGCCATATTATAATTTATTAGGATATTTATATCATAGCATTTAACTTTGTTTATATGAATAATGACCAACCTATAGGAATATTTGATTCTGGTATTGGAGGAACTTCAATCTGGAGAGAAATACACCAATTATTACCAAAAGAAAAGACTATATATCTTGCAGATAGCAAGAATGCTCCTTATGGTCAAAAATCAAAACAAGAAATTATTGCATTAAGTATGAAAAACACAGATTTTCTACTTAAAATGAAGTGCAAACTCATTGTAGTTGCATGCAATACCGCAACCACAAATGCAATACAAGAGTTACGCGAAAAATATGATGTCCCGTTCATAGGTATTGAACCTGCAATAAAACCTGCAGCAAATAATTCAAAAACACAAACAATAGGAATTTTAGCTACTAAAGGAACGCTAAATAGCGAATTATTCAATAAGACTACTGAAATGTTCCAGGACACAAAAATCATTGAACAAGTAGGCTATGGATTAGTCCAGCTCATTGAAAACGGTCAAATCAATTCACCCGAAATGACTCAACTACTCCAATCCTATCTTAAACCTATGATTGAAGCTAATATTGATTATTTAGTTTTAGGATGCAGCCATTACCCCTATTTGATTCCACAAATCAAAAAAATAGTACCAGCCGACATTCAAATTATTGATTCAGGCGAAGCAGTCGCTAAACAAACCCAAAAAATCTTGAACGATAAAGTAGGTTTCAGCTCTGCAACAAAAAACACACCTGTTTTTTATACAAATACTAATCCAAAAGTATTGTCTGAAATATTAGAAGGAAAATATCTTGTTGAACAAATAGATTTTTAATTAAAAATATTTCTTTGAAAAAATCCATTTATAACATTAAGAGCATGAAATGATAGTGATTACTCTTCTTCTTTAAACCAACTCGAATACATCACGTAATTATTGGAAATACGTTCTATTTCACCTGCAAAATTAGATTGATCAATGTCTTTTACTTTCTTTGCAGGAATACCTGCATAAATACTCCCTGAAGTGACTACAGTGTTTTGAGTAACAACTGCTCCAGCCGCAATAATAGAATTACTTTCTACAATACAATTATCCATTACAATCGCTCCCATTCCTATCAATACATTATCATGAACCGTGCAACCATGCACAATAGCATTATGTCCAATAGAAACATTATTTCCTATAATTGTAGGATGTTTTTGATAGGTACAATGTACGATTGCACCATCTTGAATATTTACTTTATTCCCTATTTTGATAAAATTCACATCGCCTCTAATAACGGCATTGAACCAAACACTACACGAATGACCAAAACTTACATCGCCAACTATAGTAGCATTCTCAGCTACATAACAATCATCAGGAATAGATGGGGTTTTTCCGTTAACAGATTTAATTAACATCGAATTTTATTTTTAAAAAAATTAATTAATAGCGGGACAATTACAATCGTATTTCTCAGGTTTGCAGAATAAATTAAGTCCCAAAGTAATCTGATGATATCCACCAGTATCAAATCTTATATCCCCTGAAACTTTTGAATAGGTATAGGCAAACATAAAACTTTTGAAATTAACCCCTACAATTGGAGTTATATACTGGAGTTTTTGTGAAGAAACACCAGTCCCATTTAGATATTGCGCACCATCAAAGCTTCTCCTATAAGATAATCCTCCCCATAACATTCCAAAATCAAGTTGTTTATAGGCTTTCAAATTAAGATCAATTGATTTTTCTTGTGTTTTGTCAATTAACTGAAACATGATAGATGGTTCCCACAAAACTCTGTCTTTGTTTCCAAAAACATATCCTAAACTCAAAAGATATTTTCTTAAATTATCACTTTCAAATTCGGTATAAAGTTCTCTTCTAGTTTCTATAGCACCCTGCACCGTAGCATGTGCGTAAAAATTTAAATAATTATAAGAAGCTCCAAAATCAACATTAAAATAAGAGTCTTTCTGAACTTGCCCAAAAACTATAGGATCAAAATCCGTAAATTCAGTTTCATCTAATTGACTTTGAATTAACCCTGCACTCATCCCAAAAGACAATTGATTCAAGTCAATTTCATCTCTCGAAAACATAATGTGATAGGCATAAGTAAGTTTCACCCCTTTTTGAGAATGATACCCATTTTTATCATTAAAAAGAATAATCCCAGCTCCTGTTCTTTCTCCTACTCTACCATTCAGACTTAGTGTTTGCAGTTCTGGCGCATCTTGTTGATTAAACCATTGCTTACGTCCCGTGAATCTTAATTTAGCACAATTAGCCGCTCCAGCCATAGAAGGATGAACCAAATAATAATTATCAGACAAATAATCGGAATATACCGGTATTCCTTCTTGTGAAAAGGAATAAAAGCTTATTAAAAAAAGTAAAACTAAAAACTTAATTCTGGTATACATTGAGGTTTTTTTATACAAAAAGATAGGCTAAATTAGTAAAATGTTTAACACAAAAAACGAATTGACTACTATGACTATCTAAAAAAAAGTTAATTTATTCCATTAAAAACCAAATATAGGTATTCGTAGAAAATAACTTCACTAAATTTGCAAAAAAATACATCTTACCATGACTAAAATTATCATAAAAGAAACTCAAAACCCAACTATACTAAAATTTGAATTTCCTGATTTTATAACTCAGAACGAAAGTTTTGAATTTAAAAACATAGACGAAGCAAAATCATCTCCTTTAGCACAACAACTTTTTTACTTGCCTTTTGTAAAAACCGTATATATTTCGGGGAATTTTATCGCTATCGAAAAATTCAGTATTGTAGAATGGGAAGATGTAAAAGATGCAGTAGCTGAGCAAATAGAAAATTTTGTAAATGATGGCGGTATCATAATTGCTGAACAAGAAAACAAAGCAAAAAAACAGCCTATCACCGTTTATGGAGAAACTACACCAAATCCTTCAGCTCTAAAATTTGTAGTCAGCAGAATGTTAACTAAAACTGCGGTAGAATTTAAAAATATAGATCAAACTGCTTCTTCACCATTAGCTAAAGAATTATTCAAATTTGCTTACGTTAAAGAAATTTTTATTGACGAAAATTATATTTCTGTAACTAAATATGAAATTAATGAATGGCAAGAAATAACATTAGAATTAAGAAGTTTTATCAAGCAATATATTGAAAATGGCGGAATAGTTTTAGACGAAAATTTTATTCAAGCAGCTACCATCGAAGAAAATAATAAAACACAAGATTTTGATAACCTTGACGTTACATCACAACAAATTATCAATATATTAGAAGAATATGTAAAACCTGCTGTAGCAGCCGATGGCGGAAATATTGCTTTTGATTCTTATAATGAATCCGACAAAACGGTAAAAGTAATTTTGCAAGGCGCATGTAGCGGTTGTCCTTCATCAACTTTCACTTTGAAAAGCGGAATCGAAAACATGTTGAAAAGTATGTTAAACGATGAGAATATTAAAGTTGAAGCAATTAATGCCTAACTATTTTTATTAAAAACTAACAGTAAGCGTTTCATTTAGGAACGCTTTTTTTATTTTTATAAGCATAACCAAACAGCATATCATAATCTTTTCTTTGCTAAAAGAACGAAGTAAAAGTATTTTCAATGTTATCTATATAAAAAATAACCATGAACGAATTACATCTAGAAACCAGTCCCTATTTGTTACAACATGCTAATAATCCAGTACATTGGAAAGCATGGAATGCAAATTCATTAGCCGAGGCCAAAGAAAAAAATAAATTAATCATACTGAGTATTGGCTACTCGGCATGTCATTGGTGCCATGTAATGGAACATGAAAGCTTCGAGAATAATGAAGTTGCTGAAGTTATGAATGCTCATTTTGTAAACATCAAAGTGGATCGAGAAGAGCGACCAGATGTAGATGCTGTGTATATGAAAGCTGTTCAAATTATGACTGGACGTGGTGGCTGGCCATTAAATATAGTAGCCTTACCCGATGGAAGACCAGTTTGGGGTGGCACTTATTTTAGAAAAGAAGAATGGACTGAAACTCTTGACCAATTGCAAGAAATGTATCAGGCAGTTCCAGAGAAAATGATTGAATATGCGGAAAAATTGCACCAAGGAATCCAATCATTAGAACTAATACAATCAGACACTATAGAAAATACTGTTAACCAAAAACAGATTGTTTCATTAGTCGAAAAATGGAAAAAAAGTTTTGATTTAGAATTTGGAGGAATGGCTAGAGCTCCAAAATTCATGATGCCTAATAATTATGCTTTTTTAATGCGATTTGGTTATCAAAATAAAGATGCTGAAGTGCTGGATTTCGTCAATTTAACCTTAACAAAAATGGCTTATGGAGGTCTTTTCGACACTGTTGACGGAGGATTTTCGAGATATTCAGTAGATATGAAATGGCATGTTCCTCATTTTGAAAAAATGCTTTATGACAATGGCCAATTAGTTTCCTTATACAGCGATGCTTATAAATGGACCAAAAATCCTTTATATAAAGAAGTCATAGAGAAAACGCTAAACTTTGTTGAAAAAGAATTAATGAACGCCGAAGGAGGCTTTTATTCTGCATTAGATGCCGATAGTTTGAACCCTGAAAATCATTTAGAAGAAGGTGCTTTTTATGTTTGGAAAATTGAGGAATTAAAACAACTCCTAAAAGAAGATTTCAACTTATTCAGCCAAGTCTTTAATTGCAATAGTTTTGGATTATGGGAAGAGGAGAATTATGTTTTAATTCAAAATAAATCGCTGGAAGATATTGCTAAAACAAATAATATAGCTACTTCAGAACTCCAAAAGAAAAAAATTGCTTGGGAAAAATTACTTTATACAGAACGAGAAAAACGATCTAAACCAAGACTGGACGATAAATGCCTTACTTCTTGGAATGCCATAATGCTCAAAGGTTATAGTGACTCTTATAAAGCATTAGGAGATTCCAAATATTTAGATTTAGCTTTGAAAAATGCAAATTTTATCATCAAAAACCTTTGGACTAGTGACGGAAATTTACTTCATAATTATAAAGCTCAAAAAGGCACCATAAATGGTTATCTTGAAGATTATTGCTTCCTAATTCAAGCTTTTATTGGATTGTATGAAGTTACTCTTGAAGAAAAATGGCTTCATGATGCTAAACAACTTATGGATTACAGTTTTGAGCATTTCTATGATGAAAATAAATCTTTCTTTGCTTTTACATCAAATCTAGATGCGCCATTAATTAGCACACATTTTGAAACGGAAGACAATGTCATTCCTGCATCGAACTCTGTTATGGCTAAAAATTTATACCAATTAAGTATCTATTTCAACAATCCGTATTACGAAAAAGTTTGCCAGCAAATGTTACATCAAATACTTCCAAATATTGATTACCCATCTGCTTATTCAAATTGGCTTGATTTAGGCCTTAATTATTCGGGCGAAAATAAAGAACTGGCTATTTGTAGTCCAAAAGCTTTGGATTATATGAAGACAATTAATAGGCTATATATCCCAAATATTCTATTAGCAGGTACTCAGACCAATTCCAAGCTTCCTTTTTTACAAGGTAGATTCTCGGATTCAAAAGATCAATTTTACATTTGTCAAAACAAAACCTGCAAAATGCCACTTACTGATTTTCAAGAAACTATTAACATTTTAATAAAGGATTTCTGAAAAAAAATGCTTAGTATTGTATACTAATCAAACAACAAACGGTATGGGATTATCATCATTTTTCAAAGATTTATTTGGCACCGCAAAAAAAACGGTAGATCAAATTGCTACAAATGCAGAAATAGCTGTAGAAGAGGCCAAAATAGCAGCAACACCTTACATTGACAAAGCAGAGGAATTAGTAGAGACTACACTTGAAAAAGTAAAAGAAACTGCAACTCCTATAATTGAAAAAGTAGAAATTGTAGCCGAAGAAACAATCGAAAAAACAAAAGATGCCTTAACACCGATTATAGAAAAAACGAAAGAAGTTGTTCAAGAATATTCTGAAAAAGCAGCTGATAGTCTAGATACAATACTAGATAAAGTAAAAGAAAACACAAATCCAACAGTTGAAAAAAAAGAAATTACAATTGATGTTATTGATGTTACAACTGATGATTTTACAGAGAAAAATTCTGATTCATCTGAAATTATTGATGAAATAGAACCAAAGAAATAACAAGACCTGGATTGATTCAAAGAAATAAAATTATTTATATCTTTGCAGCACAAACTTAACCTTCTCCTTTGAGAAGGTTTTTTATTTTAAAAAATGGACCTAAACCCAAATCAACTGACTGATTACGCAAATACTTTCATCAAAGTATTGATTGATTATTCACCAAAAGTTATTTCAGCATTTTTAATCCTTTTTGTTGGTCTTTATACCATTCGGCTTATCAATAGATTCATCAGAAGAATGATGATTAAAAGACAACTAGATCCAACGCTGACAAAATTTTTAGCAGATATATTACTTTGGGTTCTAAGAGTTCTTTTGTTTGTTACTTTTATATCAAAATTAGGGATTGAAACCTCTTCTTTTGTTGCTATTTTAGGAGCTATGGGACTTGCAATTGGCCTATCGCTTCAAGGTTCGCTATCAAATTTTGCTGGTGGAATGTTAATTATATTATTCAAACCCTTCAAAGTTGGGGATACAATTGAAGCACAAGGGGTAACTGGGACAGTAAGTGAAATACAAATATTTGTAACCAAATTAATTACTGGAAACAATCAGACTATATTCGTACCAAATGGCTCGTTATCAAACGGAACTATTATTAATTATTCTTTGCAAGGATATAGAAGAGCAGATTTGACTATTGCCATTTCATACGACACAGATATTAAAAAAGCTAAAAATATAATTAATGAGGTTCTTAATAATAATCCAAAAATACTTAAGACACCTGTAGCCGAAGTTTCTGTAAAAAACCTAACCGATAATGCAATACAGTTAGCTGTAAGACCATGGGCAAATAATGAAGACTACAGTATTGTTTTCTCAGAAACATTGGAAAATTGTAAATTGGCATTTGATATTGAAGGAATTGCTATCCAACCGTTCGTAACAGAATTGTCAAAAAACAAATCTTAAATTACTTTTTTGAAGTAGTGATCATAAAGTCTTTTAAATAATAAGGCTCAAAATAAGCGACATCTACAGTGTCGCTTTTTTTGAACTTTGTATAACTTAGTTCGCTCATCTCTTTAGCGGATGGATATTTAATTTCTTCTAAAAAAATAAAATTTTCTTTCGTAAGAACCGATTTGCATTTTTCTAGACAATCACCAACAAAATATAAAGTTTCCTGAAAATCTTCAAATGAGTTTTCGGTAATAATTTCTGCTACGGTCGCTCTTTGGTTATTTAAATTTGGATGAAAAATAGCACTATATACTTCCATCCTTCTGGCATCAATCATAGGAATAATTAATCCCTCAGAAATTTTTACTTTGGATGCCAAAGCCTGTAAAGTATCAACAGCAATCAAAGGAATATTAAGGGCAAAACACAATCCTTTAGCCGCAGAAACTCCTATTCGTAATCCCGTGTAAGAACCGGGACCTTGACTTACTGCAATTGCAGCTAAATCTTTGAAAGCAATTCCAGCTTCTTTTATAATTTCTTCGATAAAAACATGCAAGCGTTCTGCATGAGAATACCCTTCATCTGCAATTTCTTTACAAAGAACGGTCATGCCATCTTTGGCCAAAGCAACGGAACAATTTTTCGTTGCCGTTTCAATATTTAATATATAAGACAAGTTTGAAATTTAAGATTTAAAATTATTGCATTCTGACTATATTATTTTTTTGCAGCAGTTTTGAGCTTTACTTTATCTCCAGAATTTAGTTCTTTTGACACTGTTGTGTATGGTCCCGTAATAACTCGATCTCCAGCTTTAAGACCCGTTAGTACTTCGATATTAGTATCATCTTGTATTCCTGTTTTTATGATTCTAATTTTTGCTTTATCTCCAACTTTCACAAAAACACATTCGAATTTTTTATCGCTTTTTGGAGCTACTTTTTTCTCTTCTGAGTTTGGATCGTCAACTTTTATCTCCTTAACAGCAGCGGTATCTGATTTTACCACTACAGCACTTATTGGCACTGCTAAAACATTATTTTTTGTTTTAGTAATAATATCAACTGTTGCAGTCATTCCAGGTCTAAAAGGAGAGTAAGTAGCAGGTCTTCCTTCTAATAAATCTAGGTATGATTCTTTCAGAATTCTAACTTTTACTTTAAAATTAGTCACCTGATCTGATGTCAAAGTAGAACTAGCCGAATTAGAAATACTGGTAACAACTCCTTTAAATTGTTTTTTTAAATAAGCATCAACCTCAACATTAGCTTTATCTCCTACTTTTATTTTAACAATATCATTTTCATTTACATCTACTTCTACTTCCATATTATTCAAGTTAGCCACTCGTAATATTTCAGTTCCTGCCATTTGTTGTGTTCCTAAAACACGTTCCCCAAGTTCTACATTAAGCACTGAAACAGTCCCATCTGCTGGCGCATAAATTATGGTTCTTCCAAGATTATCTTTCGCTTCGTTTACGGATGCAGAAGCACTTTGAACATTAAAATAAGCCGTTTGCTTTGTTGCTTTTGCAACATCAAAAGAAGCCACTGCTTTATCCCAATCTGATTTTGAAATTATTCCTTTTTCAAATAAAATTTTGTTTCTTTCATAACTTGCTTTTGCTTCTTTAAACGAAGCATCCGCTTGACTTAAGCCTGCTTTAGTTCCTGATAAATTAGCAACAGTTCTATTTAAACCTGAAGTATATAAGTCTGGATTTATCTTAACTAACAAATCTCCTTTTTTAACTACTTGTCCTTCTTTTATAGGAAGTGCAATAATTTCTCCTGAAACCATTGAAGCAATTTTCACTTCAATTTCAGGTTGAATTTTACCTGTAGCTGAAACCGTTTCAACAATTGTTGTAGCATTAACTTGAGAAATCTCAACTTCTTTCCCTTCGTCTTTATTTCCTATAACTCCCGCTTTTGAAAGTCCTATTAATAAAGCAATAATAACTACAGCTGATCCTATTAAAATATAAATTGTTTTTTTTGACATAATAAATTAGTTTTTGATAATTGGGATTCCGAAATAAAATTCCAATATTTTTATTTTAAAGATATAATCGTATTTAGTTCTAAGTACTTCTGATTGCGCATTAGTAAGCAAGGTTTGAGACTGATTAAAATCAAATGAATTCATTAACCCTACAGCATATTTTTCTTTTGCATAATTGTATGCTTCCTGTCTTGCTTCAAGTGCAACTATAGATGATTCATGAGCATTTAAAGCACCTTTTGCATCTGTAAAGGCAGTATAAACATTTCTTTGCAAATCTAAATCTTTTTGTTCAAGAGCAATTTTAGATTTTTCTAAACTAACTTTTGTACGTTCCAAATTATTTTTGGTTGAAAAACCATTAAATATCGGAATAGACAACTGTGCTCCAAAAGATTGCCCTTTGTTATCACTAAACTGTGTAAAGAAAGGAGATGGGCTTTTAGTACCAATAATATTTCCCGAACTATCAAAAGCTGGAACATCTGCATAAGAGACACGACTATTAAAACTATAAAAACCTTGTAAAGTAGGTTGAAAAGCTCCTTTTGCTATGGCAACATTTTTCTCTGCAATTTCTAAATTAGTTTTTGCAATTTTCAATTCTGTACGGCTCTCTTTTGCTTTTTCATAAATTGAAGTTGGAGTTTGAGCCATGATATTATTTTCGTCTTTGATATCCGTTCCATCAACAACATCAAAAGAATCAAATTCTTTCAATTGTAATAACTGAGCCAAACTTAGTTTCGAAATAAGCAAAGTGTTTTCTGCATTAATAACATTTTGATTATTTGAAGCCACTGTAGCTTTTATATCTAATAAATCACCACGAGGAACAGAACCCGCTTTAACTAATTCTTCAGAACGCGAATATTGCTTTTGATTTATTGCTAATTGTTGCTGTTGTACTTTTAAATTTTCTTTATTGAAAAGAACTTGTAAAAAAGCATTGGCTACATTCAAAGCAATATCTTCTTGCATTTTTAACAATTGATACTTAGCAGCAACAATCGAAAGATTAGCTTTTCGGAGTGTATTTTGGTTTTGCAATCCTTTGTAAATATCAATTCCAACATTGGCTCCAGCCGAAGTAAATTGGGTTGTTTGATTTCTTAAAAGTCCTGTAGTAATATCTTGGTTTAAACCAATATTCCATGAGTGAGAAGCATTCGCATTTAAAGATGGAAGAAAATTTCCTACAGCTCCTTTTCTATCAATTTCGGCAGTTTTAGTATCTAATTCTGTTTGCTTAATCGAGATGTTATTTTGTATTGCATACTTGATGCATTCTTCCAGAGTCCACTTTTTAGATTGTGCCTGAGTAGACAATCCAAAAAGCACAATAAAAACAAAACTAATACAACTATTTTTTTTCATATATTTTGAATGAAAGTACAGTAAAGGTACTACACAAATTTAACATTTTTTTTAAAACTAAAATTCTTTTTTAAATCGCTTATTATTGCTTAGGTTCTTCCGTTAATAAGCCTTGATTCCATATTTTTATTTTATCTGAAGCTTTGATTCCGCTTTTAATTTCTACATAAATACCATCACTAACGCCTAGAACTAAATTCTTTCTACTAAATTTTTGATCTCCAGATTGAATTTCAACATAGGGTTTTTGAGTTTTTTTGTCAAATTGAATTAAGGATTCTTTCAAGGCAAGAACTTTTTCTGCTTTTTCTAAAATAATAGAAGCATTTGCACTCAATCCTGCTCTAATAAAAGTATTGTCTTTATTAGCCAGCGAAGCTTTTATTTCAAATTGAATAGCTCCATTTTCTGTTTTCCCTTTAGGGGCTATATATTGCAAAACCGCATCAAATTTTTTATTTTCTATAGCTCCAATAGTAATTTCGATTGGCAGTTTTTCTTTTATTTTACCAACTTCTGATTCATCGATTTTACCCACAAATATCATACGTCCTACATCAGCAACGCTAGCAATTGTTGTTCCTTCATTAAAATTATTACTTTCAATAACTTGATTCCCCACTTTTACCGGAACATCTAACACCATTCCGTTAACGGTAGAACGAATCAATGTATTAGCATAATTTCCAAGGCCTGATGTTGTTCCTGTTTTTATAATATCAAGACTTTGTTTTGCTGCTGAATAATTTTGTTTTGCCTGCTTATAAGCTAATTGAGCCGCATCAAAATCATTTGCCGAAATTACTCCTTTGTCGAATAATGTTTTTTGTCGTTGATATAGTTTTTCTTGATTATCCAAATCAATTTTAGTTGTTTGAACCTGGTTTTGAGAACTACTTAAATTAGACACATTAGCAACTACTCTAATTTTTGCAATTAAATCCCCTGCTTTAATAGTTTCTCCAGCTTTAATATATACTTCCTCAATAATACCTGAAATATTCGGTTTAATGAGTACTTCTTCATCAGGAACAATGTTTCCTGTAGCTATAGTATTCTTAACAATTGTTTTTATTTCTACTTTATCTGTTTTAAAAACAATTGGAGATTCTTGGTTTTTAGCATACAAATAATATAGTGCGCCAAAGAAAACAAGTGCTATTAAAATTAAAATAGTTATGGTTACTCCTTTTTTCATTTTGATTTGTTTAATCGGTTATTTTTTGATTTATATTTTATTCTGTTCTTAATGCGTCAACTGGTTTTATGTTTATAGCGGTTTGAGCTGGAATAAATCCTGCTAACAATCCAGATCCTACTAATATAATTAAAGCAACGAATACTACAGATAGGTCAACACTTGGATTTGCAAACATCATCCCTTCACTTGGCATAGAATCTAAAACCATATTAATTACCCACAATACTCCTGTCGCTGCTGCTATTCCAAGCATTCCAGCAACTATGGTCAAAAAAATGGCTTCAGATAAAATTTGCGATCTAATTGCAGAAGGAGTTGCTCCTAAAGCCCTCCTAATTCCGATTTCTTTAGTTCGCTCTTTTACAACAATCAACATAATATTTGAAATTCCAATCACACCTGAAAGTAATACCAAGGTTCCTACGAAATAGGCTATAAATTTTAATATTAAAAACAAATCTTGCACCTTACTGAACTCTTCAAATAAATCAAAATTCCCTACCGCTCTATCATCCTCAGGATTTATAGAATGCCTAGATTTAATAAGTTTTATAATATCAGTTTTAAGTTTTGTTATTGATGTATTATCATTTGCAGTTATTGCCATCCATCCTACTTTATCACCATAATTAAATGCTTGCTGAAAGGCTGTAAAAGGGACAAAAATATTTTTCTGTTCAGATTCTGAATTTCCGTTATTTTGAGATTTAGAGTTATAAACACCAACCACCATGAAATTTACCCCATTCATTTTAACATAAGTTCCTATAACTTCTTCTGCTTTTTCATACAATTCCGAAACTACACCTTGACCGATAACCGCAACTTTTCTTTTCAAAAGTATGTCTTGCTGATTTACAAAACGCCCTTTTATGATATCCATAGGTTGCTGTTTTATAAGTTCTGGATAATCTCCATAAATAGTATAAGCAGCCGTTTTAGTCCCTCTAACCACATTATTAGCACCTTCAAATCCTCCCAATTGATTTCTTGGAGAAACATACAATAAATCTGGAAAATTTTGTTTTAAAGCATCAACATCACTGTTTTTAAAATCATACTCTCGCGTTTTAGGCAATCCTTTATATGGTTTTGAAGTAGTTTGTGTCCACATAAACATAGTATTTGTGGCAATTCCATCAAATCCTTTTTTTACTCCATTTTCCAATCCATTTCCAGCTGCCAATAAAATAACCAAAATAAAAATACCCCAAAAAACACCAAATGCAGTCAGAATAGTTCTGAAAGTATTGGCTGTAAGCGCTTCTAAAATTTCGTTCCAATTATCTCTATCAAACATAATTATTCGTCTCTAAGTGCAACAATGGGTTTAATTTTTGCAGCTCTATAAGCTGGAAAAAAACCTGCAATAGCACCTGCTAATACAAGTAAGATTAAAGTGGTTATTGCCACACTAAAATCAACTTCTGGGTTAATAAAATACTCGCTTTTAACTTGAGGTCCTACAAACTCTAACAAAGACAAACTAGCTAACAACCCTATAAATCCTGAAATGGATGTTATAAATATAGATTCATGCAATATCATTCCGATGATTGAAATTGGCGAAGCGCCCAAAGCTTTTCGGATTCCAATTTCTTTTGTTCTTTCCTTCACAATGATTAACATAATATTACTAACACCGACAACTCCTGCAATTATAGTACAAATCCCCACCCACCAAAAAAACAAACGTATGTACAAATTCAAATCATAAAATTGTTTGGCATTCTCTACAGAATTATGGACACTAATAGCGCTATCATCATCAGGAGCAACAGTGTTTTTACTTTTAAGCAATTGATTCAACTCTTTTGAAAACTTTGTTGATTCGGCCAAAGCCTCGTCATACGTTGCTTTTTTATGTAAAATATAAAATAAATTACTAATCTTGTCTCCTCCGCCAAATGCGCGTTGTGTTGTTGTCAAAGGCAAATAGGCTCGGGTTTCTTCTCTTTCGCCAGCAGGATCTGTAAAAACACCAACTATTTTAAAATTAATGTTATTAATGGCTATTTGTTCTCCTAACGCCTCTTTGTCTTTAAATAAATCTTGTTTTATTTTTAAACCAATAACAGCTACTTTTTCATTATTGATCATATCATTATTATTAATGAACCTTCCTTTAATAATTGTTCCGTTTTCTATGAAAATATAATCGGGATAAACCCCTCGGTATTGATAATTACCTGATTCCTTCCCATAAGAAATTAAACCATTCCAAAAATTATATGTAGACGCTTGTTTCTCTAATTGACTTCCAAATTTCTGCACAGAAAGTTCGTAATCACTATTCCGAAATTGGATTTGCCTTCCAGGATTCAATCCTTTATATTCTTTAGTTGTCATTCCAGACCAAACTTCTATGATTCCATCTGCATCTCTTTCAAATTGTTTTGCAATACCGTTTTGAAGCCCTTTACCTGCTCCTAAAAGAATCACCAAAATAAAAATTCCTGAAGCCACAGAAATACCCGTGAGAAAAGTTCTCAGTTTATTCTTTGAGATAGCCTCAAAAATTTCCTGCCAGCGCTCAACGTTAAACATAATCCGAAGCTCTTACTTGTTGTACTAATTTATCATCTATAATTAATCCATCTTTCAAGACCACATTTCTTTTGCACATAGCAGCAATATCAGGCTCATGAGTCACAATCAATATTGTTTTCCCTTCATCATTAATTCCTTGAATTAACTCCATTACTTCATACGAAGTTTTAGTATCCAGAGCACCTGTAGGTTCATCTGCTAATAAAACTTTTGGGTTTGATGCTAATGCTCTTGCAATTGCCACACGCTGTTTTTGCCCACCGGAAAGTTCGTTTGGCAAATGATGAGAATGGGAAGATAATCCCACTTTTTCTAAAAAATTCATCGCAATTTCGTTACGTTCTTTTCTTTTAATCCCTTGATAATATAGGGGCATAGCTACATTATCCAAGGCAGATTTGTAATTAATTAAATTGAAAGATTGGAAAACAAAACCTAGAAATTGGTTTCTATATTTAGAAGCAATCGTTTCGTTTAAATTTTTGATAGGTAATTTATCTAAAATATAATTCCCTGAATCAGCTTCATCAAGAATACCAAGAATATTAAGCAATGTTGACTTACCTGAACCAGATGACCCCATTATAGCCACTAATTCTCCTTCATTAATATTGAAATTAATTCCTTTTAATACATGTAATTCGGAACTTCCCATTTTGTAGGATTTATGCAAGTCTTTAATTTCAATCATAGCAAGTCAATTTTTAACAATAATAGTTCTTTGGCAAAAGAAATTGTAATAATAAAACGTTAATATAGCATTGTATATAAATCCATAAGACTTATTTCAATTGAAAATGTTACAGTTTAATACTAAAATATATTTGTTTCACTAATTTTGTCTCTCTTAACAAAAACAAAATGCCAAAACTCATTCCCATAGTACTTGTATTTGCCTTTTTAATTTTACTTACTAGCTGTGCCAATTCTCAAAAAATCACAACACTTAAACCTGAACCTGACGATGCTGTTCCATTAGTTTATGAAAACACACCCTCTTTTATCAACTTGCCTATTAGTATTAAGCTAAAAGACATTGAAAAGAAAACGAATTCCCTCTTATCTGGATTGATTTATGAAGATAACGATATTGAAGATGATAATATTGAAATGAAAATTTGGAAATTGGCGCCTATAACAATTGAAAACAATCACGGAACAGCAGAAGAAAAAATTAAAACTATTTTACCTTTAAAAGCTGTTATCAAGTACCGAATAGGAACCAAAAAATTAGGCGTAGAACTTTACAATACAAAGGAATTCAACCTAAATGGTATGGTAACTTTACTGAGTGATGTGAACCTAACAAACTGGAAACTGAACACAACAACCGAATTAAAATCATTAGATTGGGTTGGAAGTCCAACTATGACTGTTTTTAACAAAAACATTCCAATTACTTATTTAATTAATCCAGCTGTCAAAATCTTCAGGTCAAAAATTGAAAAGAAAATCGATGAATCCATTTCTAAATCTATGGATTTCAAACCAAATGTTATTGCTGCTTTAGAAAAAATTTGCACACCATTTCAGATGAGCGAAGCTTATGAAAGTTGGCTTCGAATAGCACCTATTGAAATCTATTCTACAAATATAAAACTCAAAAATGATACATTTCTTCTAGATATGGGAATGAAATGTAACATGGAAACTTTGATTGGCAGAAAACCGGATACAAAATTTAATGCGAATACTATTATTTTAAAACCTGTAGGCAAAATCCCTGAGCAAATTACCGCTAATATTGCTGCCGTTTCGACCTATCAAGAAGCTTCAAAAATAATGACCAAAAACTTCTATGGGCAAGAATTTGGTTCGAAAACCAAAAAAATTAAAGTGCAAAACGTAGCTATTTGGCATAAAAACGGAAAAATGATTATTGCCTTAGATGTGATTGGCTCAATAAATGGAACTATTTATTTGGCTGGATTCCCACAATATAATGACGAAACTAAAGAAGTGTTTTTTGACAAACTGGATTATGCTTTGGACACAAAAAACAAATTGATGCTAACTGCAAATTGGCTAGCCAAAGGATTTGTTTTAAGAAAAATTCAGGAAAGTTGTCGCTACTCCATAAAACCAAATTTAGAAGAAGGCAAACAAAGTATTTTAGCATATTTGAAAAATTATTCTCCTATGCCTGGTGTATTTATAAATGGAAAAATGGAAGACATTCAATTTCAAAAAATACAATTGACTAACCAAGCCATGATAGCTTTTATAAAAATTAATGGAACTGTGAATGTTTCAGTAGATGGATTAAAATAATAGAATAAGACAGAATGATTAAGATTTCTTTTTCTTCATTCTATAAATAGCATATCCTATACCGCCAACTAATAAATACGGAATTACCATCAAATAAACAATTCCGTCATTAACAGCTTCAGCTTTTGTTTTATTTCCCTCACTAGTTAACGCTGCACGACACATTGCACATTGTGCAGTTGTAGTTACCGAAACAAGAAAAAAACAGACACAAAGTAAGAGTGTTCTTATTTTAGAATTAAATGTATTGTTTTTAATATTTGTTACCTTAATTAACATAATATGGAGAAATCATTAGATAAACAATCACTCCAGTAACAGCAACGTATAACCAAATAGGAAAGGTGATTTTCGCGATTTTTTTGTGTTTGTCAAATTTATCGGCCAATGCTCTTACATAAGTAGTCAATACTAAAGGAATAATTGCAATAGAAAGAATTATATGTGTTATCAAAATGAAAAAGTAAACGAATCTAATAGTACCTTCTCCACCAAATTTTGTTGAATCTGAGGTCATATGGTACGCAACATACATCACAAGAAAAGCAACTGACAACGCAATCGCAGTGGTCATTAACCTCTCATGAAGTTTTCTATTTCCGTTTTTTATTGCCATCACAGCTGCAACCAAAACAACTGCTGTAATGGCATTAGTGGTAGCGTATATTGGAGGCAAAAAACTTAGTGGTTCAACATCAAACCCATAATCCTTTAGTTTAACTCCAAAAAGAATAGCAACCACAACTGGAATTAGAATGGAAACAATAATTATAAAACTACTACTTTTTTGTTCAATTGAATTTTCTCTCATTTTTACTCGTTTAATAGTGTATTAATGTCTTGTTGAATATTTCTGACTCCTTTTTTATCCAACCCATCATAATATAAAATTGGATTTCCAAAATCGTCTTTTCTACAACGGATATTTCCATTTTTGTCAATCAAAGCAAACAAACCTGAATGCTCAAAACCTCCACTTACATTACTGTTCTCTCCAGCATAAAGATTAAATCCTTTATTAGCAAGATTAAAAATATACTCTTTGTCTCCCGTCAAAAAGTTCCAATTAGTAGATTTAACGCCTAGAAAACGGGCGTATTTTTTTAGAATTTCAGGTGTATCGTGAGTTGGATCAATACTTATAGAAACAATTCCAAAATTAGGATTACCAAAGAATTTATCTTCAATAGTCAACATACTGGCATTCATTTTTGGACAAATAGAAGGGCAGGTTGAAAAGAAAAATTCTAAGACATAAACTTTACCTTCATAATCTTCATTAGTAATTTGTTTATTGTCTTGATTTACTAATTCGAATTTTGGAGCAGGCCCTATTAGCACCAAATTTTTAGTGTCATTTTGATGTGTTGTAACTTTATCCAAACGATCTCCTTTTACAACATCACCATTTTTAATCCTATCTACAATTTTAGGAACAGCGTAAATTCCAAAGATTAGAATGATAAAAGAAATTCCAATGTATGATTTATTTTTAAGCATGATATCCCAATTAAATTTTTCTAGTTGCATTATGATTTTTTTTTAGTGCTGCACGATATTCATACAAAATCACTTTAAAATCATCTAACATTTCATTACTTAATTCAGAAGGATGAAATGTATTGTACCCCTCTTTATATTCTTTATTTTGTTTTCTACCTCTTAGATTTCTTTCTTTATCCAAAATATAAACATTAGAAGTACCAAAATTAGCATCTAATTTTCCAACTAATTTTAATTGTTTATAATAGCTATCTATTTCATTTGTACTTGTAAAAACAAAATGCCATTGAGAGACATCTGTAAATGCCCCTAAAGCATCAAGAACTTTTTTAGCCTCAGATTCAGTTCCAATTGGACAGATAACCACAAATTGCAAATCTTTGAAGTCATGATACCGTTGATAAATTTTTTGGTTTAAATTGAAAAAATTACCTCTATTTTTCAAAAGCTCTGTTCCTGAGAACCCCAGAATTGTTACTTTACCATTTAAACTGACTTTTTGATTGTCTAAAGATTTCCAATTACCAAAGTCAGCAACTTTAGGAGTTATAACTGGTAGCTTAGTAAAACTATTCACTCCCGATGCAAAAAAAAGGTATGCAACGATGGGTAAAATAAAAAGAACAAAAAGGACTATATTTTTTTTCATTATGAAAAATAAAATTTAAAGTGCAAAAATAAAAAAAGGCACGCAATGCGTACCCTTTTTTTGAATTAATATCTTGTTAAAAATTCCATTTAATAGTAGAATTTTTAAAAACCCCATAAATATAATCCCCTTCAGTCAATAGAATAAAAAGGATATATAATATTAGAAAAATTACCGGTAAAACAACTGCATTTCTCAATGAACTTTTTTCACCTTCCATGTGCATAAAGGCCCAAACAATATAATATGCTTTAAATATTGTAAGTGCATAAAATATCCAGTTAAGCAAATTCATACTTAAAAAATTGTTCATATTAAGAAAATCAGGCTTAATAATACCTAAATAAACTTCTATAATTGTAACGGCAGATAATATTCCAAATACTTTCCAGATTCTACCGGTATTAGATACGTGTTCGTGTGACATGATAATTACTTTTTTTGAAAATTAAACAAGATAGAATACTGTAAATACAAATACCCAAACTAAATCTACAAAGTGCCAGTATAAACCAACTTTCTCAACCATTTCATAGCTTTTTCTTTTCTCATAGGTACCCATAAGCACATTAAAAAAGATGATGATGTTTATAATTACACCAGAGAAAACGTGGAATCCGTGGAAACCAGTGATAAAGAAGAAGAAATCAGCAAATAATTTACTTCCGTATTCATTTCTGGTAAGATTTGCACCTTCAACTACTAAACTAGCTTGACTCAATCTTAATTCGGACTCTTCTCTTGATAAAACTGTTTTTTTCTTTTCTTTAGTAATAACCTCAGTTCTAATCAAAATATCTGGATGTGCCTTAAAACCTGCTTGAACTTCAGCTACAGAGTATGTTGGCAAAGCAGACTCACTCATAAACCAATTCCCTTTATTTCGTGTAAGTTGCTCTCTTTCTTCTGGTAATGTTGCAGCAAAGTCAGCCAAAGCTACTCTGTGACCATCTTTATCAACAAACTGAAGTAAGCTACCTCCTTTTGTCTCAATTGCTCCATACTCTCCTTTAATGAAGTTTTTCCATTCCCAAGCTTGTGAACCAACGAAGATTAAACCTCCGATAATGGTTAGAAACATGTAAACAACTACTTTATTTTTCTTCATTTGGTGTCCTGCATCAACAGCCAAAACCATTGTTACAGAAGAGAAAATCAAAATAAATGTCATTAATGCTACATAATACATTGGTGCAGATACACCATGCATGAATGGAAAGTGAGTAAACACCTCATCCGCTAAAGGCCATGTTTCAATAAATTTAAATCTAGAAAAACCATAAGCAGCTAAAAATCCAGAAAACGTTAAGGCATCAGATACGATAAAAAACCACATCATTAATTTACCATAACTTGCTCCCATTGGCTCATTTCCGCCACCCCAAGTTTTTTCTTCACTATTTGCAGTACTAACTGTCGATCCCATATAAGTTATTCGTTAAAAAGTTCCCAAATTTACATTTTTTTCTTATTTAAAGAAAAATAAAAATAAAAATAAATAAACCCACAATAAATCAAGAAAGTGCCAATACATCGCACCTAGTTCAATTCCAAGAGTTTGTGTTGAATTGTATTTTTGTTTAAAATGATTATAAATAATAATTAAAAGAGAAATAAGCCCTCCAGCTAGGTGCAACAAGTGAACAACCGTCACAATATAAAGGAATGTTGTTGTAATTGAACTTGCTTGTCCCGTAAAATAATAACCGTTTGCTACAATTTGACCGAATCCTACAAATTGCAAGATAACAAATAAAATCCCTAATGCTAAAGTAGACAAAAGAAACGTAGTTGTTCTTCCTTGATGGTCTTTTTGTATTGCTTTTTTTGCTAAATGAAAAGTAACACTACATCCAATTATTGCTATTGTACTAAAATAAAACGCTGTTGGCAATTGAAAATCTTTCAACCAATCTGCTCTAGACTTACTTACCACAAAAGCACTCGTTAGCCCTGCAAACATCATCGTCATACTCACCATAGCAAACAACAATATCAATTTATATGATCTTGCCGTTCTGGATTTTTGTTCCTCTGTTGTCATTGTAATTTCCATAACTATCTTAAAAATTTATCAAATATATAAACTAATTGTAACAATGTAATATACGAAACACTTACTAGCATTAAAGTTCTTGCGGCTTTAGCAGTTCTCAATTTATAAAGTCTAACTCCGTAATAAAGCATCCAAAGACCTAACAAAAACACTATAACTGCAGCAACAGGCGTAATATACAATTGCCCTGTAAACCCTAAAACCGGCAAAAGAGAGGCAATAATAAGCCAAACCGTATATAAAATAATTTGAAGCGCTGTTCCTTTATCTTTTTTCCCCGTAGGAAGCATAAAGAATCCTGCCTTTTCATAATCTTCAAATAAAAACCAACCAATAGCCCAAAAATGAGGGAATTGCCAAAAAAACTGAATCAAAAATAATGTTCCCGCTTCTATTCCAAAATTCCCAGTAGCAGCTACCCAACCTAACATAAAAGGAATTGCTCCTGGAAACGCCCCAACAAAAACTGACAAAGAAGTCACCGTCTTAAGTGGCGTATAAATACTAGTATAAAGAAATATTGAAATCGCACCAAACATTGCAGTTTTAGGATTGATGGTAAATAATAATGCTATACCAATAATAGTTAACAAACTAGCAATAACTAACGCTACCGTTGAACTCATTCTCCCTGCAGGAACAGGCCTGTTTTTAGTTCGATCCATTAAAGCATCGAGATCTTTTTCGATAACCTGATTAAAAGCATTTGATGCTCCAACCATACAATATCCGCCAATAGCAAGCTTTAATAATACAATCCAACTGCTTGAATCAAAACTATTGTTTCCTAGCACAAATCCCGCAATAGACGAAAACACAACACTAATAGCTAAACCTGCTTTAGTAATTGCCTTAAAGTCAATATATAGAGATTTTATAGAAATAGGATTTGGTATTGTATTCAATGCTGCTATTTATTTTTGTAAAAACTTTTGCAAAAGTAGGCTATCAAAAGGGATTTGGCAAAAAACAATTCATAAAAAAGTTTTTTATAACAAAACCGAAAATTAATAGTCAAAATACCAATTGAAAATATCTGCTCTCAACCCTATTGTGATCCAATTTGTACTTTGGTTAAAAGTAGTTGCTGTGTTCTGACTTGGATCAAAACTTCTGTAAATATAACTTCCGAAAAATTTTAAATTCGTTGCAGGATTTATTAAATATCCTACTTGAAGATCTGTAATAAAGACTGCTGTTTTATTTCCTTGACCAACTTTTACTCCTGAATCAAATGGTCTGTTTTCATCATAATCTTTATAAATATTACCGCCATAATTGTAACTATCCTCAGTCGTATTAAAATTTAAACCACGCATTCCTGTAGTAATTTTAGCATCCGCAAAATATCTTCCTTTGTGATAACGAGCAATTACGACAAACTCTTTTGCATTACCACCCCATTGATGTCCCATGCTTTGGTTGTTATGCCCATAGTTTGTAATAGGATCACTATGAGAATACACGTATGGTCGCACATGATTGTATTCCAACTGAAGCAATAAATTATCAACATGAAAGGCATTGTAATATTTAGCTCCTAACTGATATCCAAATTTATTTTTCCAACTATTGTCTACACTTTTAATTTCACCAAGAGAAAATTCATCAAGTAAAAATTGTCCATAGAGATTAACTTGATTATTCCATTTGTATTTATAGGTAAGTCCCAAAAGCGCATTTCCAGTTCTAGCCGAAGAGGCAAATTCTACTGATCTATAAAAAATAATAGGATTTATAAAACTCTTATCAAAACCTCTATTATTGGCATTAGTCCAAATCACAGATTCGAAAAATCCTAAATTTAATTTATTTGAAACATTCCAACTTAAGTAATGATTAGCCATAAACTTTGTAGCATATGTTCTTTCAATTGTAACTTCTGGACGAACATCCTTAAGCCACATATAGGTATTTGTATATTTTATTTTCCAAAAATTAGTATTTATTTTAAAATACGGGTATGGACTAGCTCCGTCACTTTCTAATAAAGAACGGTATCCGTCACCTATGAAATTTCTTCCATAACCTAATTGTAAATCAAAATTTTTGCTGGCAGAATAAGTTAAATTGGCTTCCGCTAAAGGAAAATCATAGGAATTTGTTTTGAAATCTTTGGCAATTCCAATGCCTGGTATTATGGCAGGATTCCCTCCAGCTGGCTTAATTGATTCCGAATATTGATTGAAATAATCCGCAAATCGTCCTTGACTTTCAAAAACAGTTGTGGTAAAATTGATTTGTTTCCCAATTCCTCCTCTAAAATTAATTCCTCTAGTATTTACATACGTGTAAGAAACATCACTTTGAGACGCTTTCCCCACTTGCAAATCAAATATAGGATTTACAGTAAACCAATATCCTTCGCCTTGGATTTCGACCATACTCTCGTTCCACAATTTTCTAGACCACCATCCTGATGCTTCTTTTTTATTCTTTTCGTTAACTTTTATGAAATCATAATATTTCGAAACCTCGGCATACGTATAAGGTTTAGAAGCCGTATGATTGTTACTTCCGATTTTATTCATTGAAGCATCAAATTCCGCATAATAACTATGAGAGAACGGAATATTAAGGTGACTCTCGAACTCTGGATTATTATACTTCTTATAAACTAAACTGTCTAATTCCGTAAGTTTTGTAGCAGTATTATTAAGAATCTCCGATTTAGCTTTTGCTTCAGCGGCAATTTGTTCTTTAGTTTTTAAAGGTATTGCAATTGAAATCGTATATTTTGAATACGTAGCTTTTCCATTATAAGTAGCCGGTTTAATTTTAGAGAACTTAGCAAAAACTCTTTTTGTTTCTTTTACTAAATCATCTTCAACAGCATCAACATAAATCACTTTGAAAGTTCCCGCTTCATCTACTTCAAAAAGCACTTTTACAGTTCCATTAAAATTATTTTGTTTTAAGATTTCAGAAACATTAAAATTTTGGAAAACAAAATCTTGAACTTGGTCATAAAAGCAATTTTCTAAGGTTACCCCTTGCAGATTTTCACATCCCGAAAAAACAGGAAATCTTTCGGGCAAAGCATTACCACTTAATTCTTGAGAATAGCTAAAACAAGTATATAATGCTAAAAATAACAATAACAAACCTTTCTTCATATTGCTGCTGTTTTTAATAATCAATTTGTGTGCTTTCTCCATTTGCAATTGCTTTAGCTCCTGAAGTTCCTATTCGTTTTACTCCTAATCGTATCATTTCAATAGCTTCATCATAAGTCCTAACACCTCCAGCAGCCTTCACAGGAAGTGGAAAAGCGTTTTCAAGCATTAAAGTAATCGATGGAACTGTGGCACCATTAGGCAAATTATTTTTGGTTTTAAAAAAACCGGTAGATGATTTCACAAAAACAGAAGAAAACGATTCTTCTTTAAAATTTGAAATCACCAAATTTTTAATCAAACAAGACAATTGTATAATTTGCGTATCTGTAAGAGCCGCAACTTCAATTATCCATTTTACTACTTTATGATTAGCCAACCCTAAGGTTGTACATGCAAGAATTTCTTGTTTTACTAAATCAACTTCACCTCGCTTAAAAGCCTCATAATTACATACAAAATCTAAATCATCAGCTCCATTCTTGATTGCCTCATTAGCTTCTAATACCTTTTCGTCTAAACTAGATTTGCCTTCTGGAAAATCAATCACAGTACCAATCTGTAAATTTGAATGTGCTCCAGCAATCATCTTTTTTGCCAAAGCAACTCTATCTGGACGAATCATAATAAGCTTAAAATGTTCATCAATCGCTTCTTGAATATATCTCTTAGCGATTAAAACACTTTCAGCTTCACTAATTCCCTCTTGCTCTGCGGTTTTTAAATAAGTAGAATCTAGATATTGTCTGACATTCATGGTTTTATAACTTAAATTAATAGAGACCAATAGTAGGCAAAAGTACATTTTATATTGAAAAAAGGTTGTTCTAAATGTCTACTTTTTAAAATCAAACCGAAAAAGTCCATTTCACAACTTCACTAACAAAAAAATCCCATCGGAATGGGATTTTATATCAAATTAGATTTTTGTTTTTTTAAACACAAGAGTAAAAGACTAGCTAACATTGCTCCTGAAAAATTTGCTAAAACATCAAACACATCAGCCTTTCGGGTAGTTGTAAATAATTCTTGCAATATCTCTATGGTAATCCCAAAACAAATAGAAAGCAGTACTGTTATAATTAGTAATTTATTACTATTTGCTTCTTTGTAATGTTTTTGAAAAAATAAAAACCAAAGGATTGTAAATGAAAAATGAAAAAAGGCATGAACAATTTTATCTAAATTTGGTATTGACATAGTAACACTTGGAATATTGCTCGCCTTTATTAAACAAAAAAAGGCAATAACTAAAGTCCAAAATAGGGCAATCCAAAAAAAGAGTTGTTTATGCACCAATCAATTCTTTGTATGATTCGCTTGACAGTAAGGAATCAACTTCATCTAAATTAGATACTTTTACTTTTATCATCCATCCTGCTCCATATGGATCAGAATTCACACTTTCAGGAGCACTTTCCAAAGCATCGTTAAAAGCGATAATTTCTCCAGACAAAGGAAGAAATAAATCTGAAACTGTTTTTACAGCCTCAACTGTTCCAAAAACCTCATCTTTTTCTAAAGTCTGATCAAGTGTTTCAACCTCAACATAAACAATATCTCCCAATTCTTTTTGAGCGAAATGGGTAATTCCCACTGTAGCGATATCACCTTCTAAACTCACCCATTCGTGATCTTTTGTGTACTTTAAATTTGTTGGTATACTCATAAAAATGCTTATTGATAATTAATTAAATTTTACGATACAAATGTAACAATCTTATATACAATTCTTGTTTACATTTTAAAAATTAATTTCCAAAATTATAACGAAGTGTAAATCCAGAACGAATATTTGTCAATGGAAATGAGGTCGAAATTACAGCTTTTGAAAACGAATGATCATAATAGAAAATAGCTGTTAGGTTTTTGCTAAATGCATAGTCAGCCTTAATTTTCAAAGACCAAATATTTTGTCCCGCAGCTAATTGATTGTTATCATAATCTAAATAACGAACAATAGTCTGGTTGTTACGATACGCTAAATCAGCCGTTACATTGATATCACTTTTAATAATTCCCGTTGGATTATCTGCTAATCTAGAAGAAAAAATGACGTCTTTGAATCGGTAACCTAATCCAACAATATATTCAATACCTTTTACTTCAGTCAATAAATTATTATCAAAACTCATTGACAAAGCCCTGTCTTTTTTAATTTCTGTCAGTACTTTTAATGAGCTTTTCAATTCAAAATCTACTCTCACTAATGGACTAAATTGCTCCACTAAGTTGACATTTGACATAATTGTTTTATTATAAAAATTACCACTTGCGTCAGTTCCGTTTGGCGTTCTATCGTATTCAAAATTAGACCTGTAATTATTAATAGTATAAGAAGCTCTATAATTGTGCTGTAAAGAAATTCGTTTAAAATTCTTTTTGAAAAAACCATAGCGCATCAATCCGTTGTATTTTACAGACCAGTTTGGAATTGGGAAGTTTCTAAAAATTCCTAAAGAAACATCTGAGGCGTTACTACCTGAATAAGCTGCCAAAAATGATGGCAATAATACCGCTTGGCTATTCTTACCATATCCCAAAGGATAACCTTCGGCATCAAGATTTACAGGATTACTAATATCAATTCCTCTTTGTACTGCTAATCTATTAGCAACCACAAGTCTGTTTGTTCTGAAATCATCAAAGGCAGCTGAACTGTTTTCATCACTAGTTGAAAAAGATGTTTTAATCAAAACTGCCGAAATAGAGAACAGTCCATAACTATATGGTGATCTTGCATTATACTGTCCATTTGTAACATCATATTGCTCTGAAAAATTTTCAGAATACGATCTATCCAAAGACAAATCTATTTTAAGGTCTGGCAATAAATCTATGTTTGCTGTAGTTTTAAAAATCTTGTTTGTCACCTGAGAATAATTCTGATTGAAATCTGGGTAAGTAGTAAGCCAGCCTTTTTTTGCAGCTTCATACCTTACATCATCCTGACTTCCAAAAATAAATCCTAAAGTTGGTTTAGACGAACCTAGGAAGCCTACACTTGGTATATATCCTGGCAACACAGTTCCGCTATTGTACGTATAGTTCATTTGCACATTTTTCACACTAGTCAAAACGCCTATTAAACCATCAACAAAAAGATTGTTTTTAGAAGCTTGTTGGAAATTTGTTTTAACTATTTTCTCTCCAGGTTTTGGAGCTGCTGCTTTTGTTTTTGGAGCAAAACTATTTTTTGCTTTAGTCAATCCTAAATATTTATACAATGCATCCATATTAAATGTAGCATTCAAATTATTAGAATTAGCATTTTGAATTGTATTTCCTAAGTTATAACTACTTCCTTCAATTTCTATTTGTGACAATGCATTTGAAGCACGTTGCCAGCTATAATCACCCGTGTAGGAATAATTAGCTTTTACAAAACTGAATAATGGTATTTTATTTATTGGCAATTCATAATTTAACACAACTTGTTGCATATGCTGATTTGGATCTCCAATATCCCAATAACTATCCCAAATGGTAAAACTATCAATAGGCTCGTTCTTATCATTCAAATAGCTTTTCACAATATTACTTGATGAAGCCGTATAATTCAACTTTAACGCTTTAGTCAAATTATAATTAAATCCATATTGATAATTAAAGGCAAAATTTCGTCTGTATAATGGATCAATAGCAATTCCTTGAACACCGTCAACTTGTCTAAACTGCTGACGATTGTACTGTCGAATTATATCGGTATTAAATGAAATATTTGAAGGCAAATAATTAAAATTGAAATCACTTAACATTTTCCAATAAGTGCTTTTCTTCATGAATTTAGTATTCTTGAATGGCTCCACCGATTTTGGTTGAAAAGTAAATGCATAATCAACGGAGGAATTAACTTGCTGATCAATATAATTTTCTATTTCAAAATCATGACGTTCTACCTCATTTATTGACTGAGAAAAAGTGAAATTTTCTGGATCATAAATATGTTGTTTTTGTTCCGGTCTTCTTTCTTTTCTTACTCCAATAAAATTAATACTAGTTCGTTTTGTATAATCAATAGCTCTGCTTTTAATATTATCTTTTTCTGAAGCTGCACTGTTATCCAATAGTTGTTTCAGTTTGATATCTTGATTAAAAGGATCGTATTCTGGCGTAATTGTTTCTTCACCAATACCATAATTAAACGGTAGATTGATTCCCCATTTTGACGGTAACAATTTTCCAAGGTTAAAATTCGTTACAATATTATACTGCTGAATGTCTTCTCTACTTCTTTCGTTAGGTCCTTGTTCCAAAGCACCAAAACCAATTGTGGTCTTTTTACCTGTAGCTGATATAGTAGCAAAATCAGCCATGTTTGAATCAACATTCAAAACCGCAGCCATACCACCTTTATTATCCATATCCGCTAAACGAAGTTCATTGAACCAAACCTCCCCTTTAATATCCTGATGCAAATCATTGTTTTTCACACCGACCATCAAAGTTCTAACTAAACCAAAATTTGGATTCCCTTTTATTCCTATTTTCAACTTCGTATTTCCATCAGCATCCGCTAAACCTGATACATTATCTGGATAATAAATTCCATCTATAGGCAATGTGCTAGGATCAATACTCATAGCCTTAATTTTTAATTTAGTTAATAAGTCTAATGACAAATCAATTTCATTTTCTTCTGGCCAGACAACCTCAGCGCTAAGAGAAGAACAATCTGAGGAGGACGAAGAGGAAGGAACGGTAACTTTTAAAGGAATTTCTACTTGATAAAAATTTTGGGTAAAATCATTTCCAAAACGAATAAAACCAACCATCTGATTGTCTTGAATAGAAATTTCATTTGGCAATGATTCAGCGTGTAAAAACATTTTCAATTTTTTGAATTGACGCATATCTACACTTACATTTTTGAAAACAGCTCTTGAATCTTCTGGTTCTAATCCATCACCTGATACTCTCAATGATAACGATTGTTCGTTTTGATTAATGATGGTGTTGTTATTATACAGTTTTTCTCTAACTACTCCTGGAGGTGTAATATAATTGACCGGACATCTTTCATTATTTTCTTGGACATTAACCGCTAAAACATCTAAATCTGTATTGTCATCATCTACATTAGTATCATTAAAATCTAATGTTTTAGTATATCTTCTCCATTCGCCACGCACTAAATCCAAAGCACCAAAACGTACTGTAACTTGCTCATTAAAGCCCGTCATAAACATTCTCATAAAGCGTATTGATCTAAAATCAGAAATGTTTCCAATAGTGTTTTCTGGTTGTGAAACAGGTATTTTGAACTGAATCCATCTTGCCTCAGTAGTTGAGCCATTTGGCAATTCAACTTGTGTGTTTCTGATATCAGTAATATAATTTTGACCAACACTCATATTTGGCTGAAGATTGATACTGTATTCATAATACGCATTAATTGTATTCATGGTATTATCTCTATTGATATCTTCCACATCCGGAACCGTAGATGCTCCTCTATTAGTATCATTTATATCAACAGCTGAATTTCCGTCAACTCCATTATAGTTTTTATAACGATCCGTAAGATTTCCTGAAGAATTAAGGTAATAGGTATAATCATCACCAGCAGGATCAGATTCAGAAGCATAATTATTATATATCGAAGCCTCTTTTGAATTTGGCAAACCATCCAAACCTATATCTTGATTGGTTCGGTTATTTGTGTTGTTATCAAAAGCATATATCAAAGATTGGGATGCAGGAACGTCTCCCCAAATTGGCTGCGGATTTGTCAGTATTTGGTCTGGCCCAAGTCCATTTTCATATTGCTTTCTTCCATCTTTCAAAACATCTTCTGAAAGTTCTCCTAAGTTGAAATATATTTTACCTGTATTAGAAGCTGGAACCGCTCCACTACCAACATAAGGATCTAAAACCCAAAACTGAATATACTCAACATTTCCTTGCTCAAAATTAGTCGAGCTTAAAGAACGCATAATTCCTCCAAAATTATCTCTTGGATTTGTTCCAATGTTTGAATTGTTATTATACGGTCCTCTATCAGATGGATAATAACTCAAATCCAAAGTGTTTACAATTTGAGATTGCCCCTGTGCAATATCAGTCAATGGATATAACTCTTCACTGTAAATTCTTCGTGTTGTATTTAATGACAAATCATCATTAGTAATTCCTGATGGCTTTTGAGTGTAAAAAATAGGATCAATTGAATACCAAGATAATTTTGCTCTTTTGAAGCCGTAACTCAAATCATTTGCACTTTCATTAAAATTATACATGCTTTCGGCATCATTGACCGGAGTTGAAGACAAACTCCAAGAATACGGTGAACGCATATCTATAGTAGATTGTGACCCTTCAAAATCATCAACATAAATAGTAGATTCTCCTTGAAATTGATCGGCTTTTGGTGTATCTGGTTTCAGAAAAGCAATTTCTCCTCTCACCGAAAGGTTTGAAGGAACATCTGTATCGATATTTGGCAACTTGTTAACCAAACGAGTTAAAAAGGGAACTTCTGTTGAAAAATTAGTATTGAATCCAAAAATAGTATTGCTAACTGATTCTTGTCCAAAACTAGATTTTTGAGTAAATGGCTTTTCAGTCATTTTTAAGAAAGTGGCACCTACTAAAAATTTATCAGATATTTTTTGCTCCACATTAACCCCCATAAACTGCCGGGTTTGTTGACCAAAAATAGAATTGTTTTCTAATGAAACCTCTATTGGTGTATTAGAAGCTTGCAAAGAAGGGTCTAAAATCTGAACTCTTCCTAATTGATAATTAACACTATAATCAACTCCTTCAACTAAAACTCTTCCACCAGCGGTAACAACTACTGATCCCTGAGGCACATTAAAAGCACCTATAGGAATTCCGTCTCCACTTGATGATTTATATTTTCCTCGCAATAAGAATTTATTTTTATCACTGTCTTGTAAAGCACCTGATTGTGTATTTCGATACATGCTTCGAAATACATATTTTTTTTGATTGGAGTTATAGGTGTTTACGTCACTATACTTTTCTCCTGAACCTGTATTTGATAATTTAGAAAACAATAATTCACCAAAAGGCTCTTTGGTCGTAAATATAATTCGCCCGTTTTGAGCATCTATGGTTAGACCTTGCATAAAATCAAAAAATCCATCACCTCCAGTTTGCGGATCATTATTATAATTCAGTTTATCTAAATTAAATACTTTAAGTAAAGGTGTTTCTGCAATTTTATTTTCCGGTAACGGATTCGACGGAAATGGACTTCCAGCCTCGGTAATATAATTCAGCGGAGAAGGATCAGTATACAAAATATTAAATCTGAAATCTTCTTGTTTTAATTGGTATCCCCCTGGAATCTGATAAATGTTTTTCATCATTAAGTTCCAAACTGGGTTTTTGACATTGGTTAAATTACTTTTCAGCATTTTCAAAACCAAACTTTGAGTAATAATACTTTTATTTGAATTAGTATTAGTATTTCCCCCTACAACCGTTGCATCTACTCCGTCATTCCCAAATTCACCCACTTGATACACTTTGTCTCCAATGGTATATTGATAAGCAACAGCAAGAATTTCGTCATTAGCTAATTTTTGTTGTAACGAAATGTATCCTAATTGAGCATTATAGGTGTATTCATTCGGGTTTAATTTTCGAGCATTTTCTAACTTAGAATAATCTTGTCCTTCACTTACAGTGGTATTAAAACCTGAATTTGAAGTTACAATTTCTCGAATATTAGAATTTAATAAACCTGTTCCAGCTTCTATCTGCGCTGGATCATAATCATTATTTTTATTATCTGTAGGTGAATCAATTGGATTGTTAAAAATCCCCGTTGAAGGATCTAGTACAACTACTTCATTATCTGGAATCCCTGATAATTGCCCTTCCCCTAAATCCTGAAGTGCAATAATATTTCTTAAATTATTATTTGTTGTTGTAACTCTATTTTGTTTGTTTGTAACCCAAACTTCTAATCTAGAAATTTGAACTCTACTATCTAAAAATGGATAATTTTTTAAAGAAGCGTCGTATCTATTTCTGAAATATTGTGACAAGAAAAAGTGTCTGTCATTATCATAATCAAGAGCGAAAATATCAAAATTTTGAACGGTTCCTCCACCTTCTGCGACGATGCTTTTGGTTTGTGATTTTTGTTCCGAAAAAACTCCTGTAACTGTAGTTTTACCAAATTTCAATTGCGTTTTAACCCCAAATAAACTTTGAGCGCCTCGAATCAAAGAACTATTCAAAGGCATACTTACATTTCCGACTTCAATTTTTTGAATGATATCATCCTCTGTTGGAGCGTATTCTAATTTGATTAAATTCTGAAATGCAAAAGTTGATTGTGTATCATAATTAGCATTTACATTCAATCGCGTTCCTACTTTACCCATCAAACTCATGCTAATCCTTTGATCAAAATCAAAAGAAGTATTTGATCTGTTTCTAGGAGAAAAAGAAGGATTATCTTGTTTTGTGTACCGCATTCCTAAATCCATTTCAACAGATCCGGTAGGTTTCACATCAATAGTATTACTACCAAAAATGGATTCAAAAAAACCTGATTTTACATAGTATCGCGGTAATAAATCTTTTTTAGCATCTTCACTGCCTGTTTTTTTACCATCAATTGCATCTACTTTACTTTTGAAATACTCCCGCATGGATTCTTTCAAAACTAAATTTTCATATTCTTTTGGAGTTAAAATAATAGGATAATTGATAGAAAATCCATCAACGGAATTTGTATAAACATACCGATCCGTAACTGGATCATACGTATAAGCAGAAAGAATACTTTGAGGGTTTTTTATTTGAACTTTCCCTACAGAAAATCCAGACTTAACAGTATCCTGAGCCTTTTCATTTACTTGGGCCTGAGATACAAAACCACAAAATAAAATTAGCAATAAAATACAAATTTTATTCATATAATTTTAGTGTTACTTTAATGCTTTTATAAGCTTTTTAAAGCTTTTTTAATAATTGATTCAACAGTAGCGTCGGGGTCTTCTTTTATGATTTTTTCTATAACTTTCTCTGATGCTTTTCGAACAAAACCTAAAACCTCCAAAGCAGATAACGCTTCATCTCGATTTGTATTGCTCTGAGACATAGAAACTTCATCTAAATCGTACAATTTCAAAACCTTTTCCTTTAAATCTAGAATTACCCTTTGTGCGGTTTTACTACCAATACCTTTTATGGATTGAATTGTAACTACATCTCCAGATGCTATTGCATTAGTAATTTGTTTTGGATCTAAAGAGGAAAGCATAGTCCTAGCTATACTTGCTCCAATTCCAGATACAGACAATAACATTTTGAATATTTCTCTTTCTGATTTTTCAACAAAACCAAATAATGTATGCGCATCTTCTTTTATTTGAAGATGCGTAAATAATTTTATAAAATCTGTATTAGGAAGCAGTGAATACGTATGTAATGAAATATTGACATGGTAGCCAACTCCATTACAATCTATAACGACTTGTGTTGGTGTTTTTTCTACTAGTTTCCCTTGTAAATGTGCTATCATATAGATTTTATATTATCAAATATAATAAAATTCAACTTACTTTTTTGAGCAAGCTTCTATTCTATTTTTGAACTTAAATTTATTTTTTCTTTTCTTTCTCTTGAGCATCAATAACCGCAATAGCCGCCATATTAACCATCTCTTCAACACTTGCTCCCAACTGAAATATATGAACTGGCTTACCCATTCCTAACATTATTGGCCCAATTGAATCGACTTTGTTAAGTTCTTTCATCAACTTATACGTGATATTAGCTGATTCTAGATTAGGAAAAATTAGTGTATTTACTTTTTTTCCTGCTAATTTAGAAAACGGGAATTTTTTCTCTAACATTTCCGGATTAAGTGCAAAATCAGCTTGAAGTTCTCCGTCAACTATCATGTCAGGATAATTTTTATGCAAATAAGCTACTGCTTCTCTTACTTTTCCAGCACTTTCATTAGTTGAAGAACCAAAATTAGAATAAGAAACCATTGCAATAACAGGTTCAACCCCAAACATTTTAGCAGCGTTTGAAGTCATGATTGCAATTTTTGCTAAATCTTCTGCAGATGGATTAATATTAATTGCTGTATCTGACAAAAACATTGGCCCACGAGCAGTCATCATCATGTTTGTTGTTGCAACGATAGAAACTCCAGGTGCTTTATCAATAAGCTGTAGCATCGGTTTTACTACCGAAGGATAACTTCTAGAATGACCAGAAACTAGCGCATCAGCTTGCCCTACATTTACCATCATAGCGGCAAAATAATTTCTTTCACGCATCAATTTTTGAGCATCTAATAATGAGATTCCTCTTCTTTGTCTTGTTTTCCAATAAGTTGTAGCAAAACTATTTTTTCTCTCATCTTCAGCAGCTTCTTTTGGATCAATAATTGGAACATCGGCAACAAAACCTATTTCCGCTTTTAGCTCCATAATAACTTCTTTATTTCCTAATAAAATTGGAAAACCAATACCTTCTTCCAAAACAATTTGAGCTGCCTTAAGAACATCTAAGTGATCTGCTTCTGCAAAAACAATGCGTTTAGGATCGTTTTTAGCTCTATTTGTTATCAATCGAACCATTTTATTATCGTTACCTAATCGATCTAATAGAATTTCTTCATAGGCATCCCAATCGGTAATGGGATTTAAGGCAACTCCAGAGTCCATTGCGGCTTTTGCAACAGCAGGTGCAACAACAGTAATCAATCGTGGATCAAAAGGAGATGGGATAATATATTCCCGCCCAAAAGTTAATTTTTTAGCTCCATAGGCAATATTTACTTGTTCTGGAACATGCTCTTTTGCTAATGCCGCTAATGCTCTAACTGCCGCCATTTTCATAGCTTCGTTGATTTTAGTAGCTCGTACATCTAATGCACCTCTAAAAATATATGGAAATCCAAGTACATTATTCACTTGATTAGGGAAATCTGATCTTCCCGTAGCCATGATAACATCTTTTCTAGTTGCAATTGCTAGGTTATAATCTATTTCAGGAACAGGATTTGCCATTGCAAAAACAATAGGATTTTCAGCCATACCTAACAACATTTTCGGTGTCATAATATCCCCTGACGATAATCCTAAAAATATATCTGCATCAACTAATGCTTCTTCAAGACTTATTGAAGGCATATCTTTAGCATATTGTTGTTGCAAATCTGACAATGATGGATTTCCTTTTGTTAATAGTCCTTTGCTGTTAAACATGTAAATATTTTCAAGTTTAACACCCAGCAAAATATATAAATTTGCACATGCTAAAGCTGCAGATCCTGCACCAGAAACAACCATCTTCATATCTTCCGCTTTTTTTCCTGCAAGTTCTAGTGCGTTCAAAAGTGCTGCCGAAGATATAATTGCTGTTCCATGTTGATCATCATGCATCACTGGGATATCTAATTCTTCAACTAAACGTCTTTCTATTTCAAAAGATTCAGGGGCTTTAATGTCTTCTAGGTTTATTCCGCCAAAAGTTGGCGCTATATTTTTTACTGTTTGAATAAATTCTTCAATATTTTTTGTACTTATTTCGATATCGAATACATCAATTCCTGCAAAGATTTTGAACAACAAGCCTTTTCCTTCCATTACTGGTTTTGAAGCTTCTGGACCTATATCTCCCAACCCTAAAACTGCGGTTCCATTAGTAATTACAGCAACTAGATTTCCTTTTGTAGTATACTTATAGACATTGTTAATATCCTTTGCAATTTCCAAACATGGCTCGGCAACTCCAGGTGAATATGCCAAAGATAAATCTCTTTGCGTCGCGTATTTCTTAGTTGGAACTACTTGAATTTTACCTGGCTGGGGCTTTGCATGATATAATAACGCCTCTCTTCTTTTGCTGTTTTGATCCATTTTGTCAGATTTTATACTAGATTACAAAGATAAGAGTCTTGATCTAAAAAAAGAGGACTTTTACTCCATTCTTTTGCATAAAACAAACTCCCATTTTGAATTAAAAAAAAAGCTGCATGAATATGCAGCTTTATATAAGATTATTTCTTGTTTTTTTTATTGAGTAATATAGGAGTTCAAATGTTGAATAGTATCTTTTTGAATTTCAATAATCGCTTTAACCACATCACTTATAGATATGATTCCTATAACAATATTATTTTCTATAACTGGTAAATGTCTCACCCTTTTACCGTTCATTAATTCCATACAAGACTCTAGATTGTCAGTAAGTTTTACCGTAACAACATCAGTCTCCATGATTTCACAAACCAAGGCATTCTTAGATGATTTAGCTTTCAAAACAATTTTTCTGGCATAATCTCTCTCTGATAAAATCCCTTTCAAAACTGTATCTTCAATAACAAGTATAGCTCCAATATTTTTTTCGCTCATCACTGTCAATGCTTCGTATACAGTATTCGTAGGAAGTACTGAATAAACTTCCTTTCCCTTTGTGCTTAAAATTTGATCTACAGTCATGATAAATAAGTTAGAATGAATTATAAAGTTAAAAAAAATATCGTTCGAAAAACAAAAAATTTAATTTACTTCTAAAATAATTCGTCTGGAGAAACTAATTCATTTAGCTTCTCTTTCAAATTATTATGCAAAATCTTCAATCCAAATTGGTAAGATGCATTTACCCAACCAAAACCTTCTTTTGCGATATAATCAAACTCAGTACCTACGTTGCCATATTCAGCAAAAACTTTATGAGAGCTGATTTCTAAATCAAATTTTTCTGGAATTGTACCATTATATTCGACTGCATTTTTAGTAATAAGCCAAAGCCATCTATAAACCATTTCTTGTGCTTTGTCGAAGAATTTATACTTGATTAATCCTTCCCATAACAAAATTTGATGCGGTGCCCAACCAAAAGGATAATCCCATTGTCGTTGTGGTCCATCATCTGAAAAAAGATCAGAACTAGTTTTGGTACTTCCTGTAATTCCACCTGTTTTTATAAAGTGAGGCAACGCAACTTCAACTAATTTCTTAGCTTGATTATCGCTGCAAAGCCCAGCCCATAATGGAAAGAAAGTTGTTGCTGCTTCAAAAGGAAATTGTTTTTTGTTTACAAAATCATAATCAAAATACATCCCTGCATCTTCATTCCAACACAATTCATTTATTTTTTCTTTTCTAATATCTGCTTTTTGTTCCCAGTTTTTCGAAGTGTATATTACATCTTGAGCTTGAAAACTTCCATTAAAATACTCCTTAATTAAATAGGCAATATCTTTTTCATATTTATAAAGGAAGCTATTTATATCAACCGAATTTAGATTAGCACACATATTTATAAGCCTATCCGTAGTATCGTGACCACTTTCTCTTAAACTTCTATCGTGAACAAAATACAAATCAAGCTCAGGATCTATTAGAGTTCGCTCTAAATATTGTTTTTCAAAATCTCGAATTGGCAAATTATATTTTTTTGCATATGGCTCCAAAACATCATCAAAATGTCCTGGCTCCACCTCAAATGGCATTCCTACACCATCCGCTTTATACCTATTCAAACCCGTTGATGTCAATCGGTTTCCTTGTTCCATCCATACGGTATTGTATTCTAATATCACTGTTTCAAGATGATCTCTCAACCAATCTGTACTCGGGACTTTTTGTTTTACAATATCAATAAGCAAAGAAGAATATAAAGGCGGTTGTGTTCTAGTCAAATAGTAACTTCTGTTGGCGTTTAGAATTTTTCCATAATGAATAATTTGATATTTAAAATTATCCGCAATTGCCATGGCCTTGTCCAACTGATCATCAATCAACAAACCAACACCTATAAAATAACTATCCCAACCATACATTTCATTAAATCTTCCGCCTGGAACAACAAATGGAACACCTTGTAAACCATCCGCTTTTTGCTCTAGAGCTAAAGCTAAAATGCCCGGTTTTTTATTTAAGGTCTCCACATATTCCATTGTGAAATTTTCAGGAAGAATTCCTAATTTAAAATTCTTAAGCTCTTTTTCTAATTCTTGAAAATAAGCAACTCCTCTTTTATCTTTCGCAGAAATATAAAGAGTAGGAATCTCATTAGTAGTTTTTTCGTCTTGAAGAATTTGAGCTAATCCTTTTTTGTCAATAGTTCGAGTCAGTTCATTCCAATAATCATCTCTGATTTTTCTTGAAATTCTTTCTACTGGATTTTCTTGAATTCGGTTTAAATCAACCGATCCAATTTCACAGTTCTGCTCTTTTAATTGTGCTAATTCTTGCAAAAGATTAGACAAATGATAAGTGCCTTCTATGGTTTTTTCTTGTTTCGTAGTTTCGTCAACTAAAACAAATTTTTTAGGACCAGTATCATCCTTAGTGATTTTTTTGTCTTTATCCGTATCTTCTTGAAGCAATAGCTCATTAAATACTTTGTCTATGTTAAGAGAGAATTTCATTTTTGGCAGTAAGATTTTTTAAAATAAAAAAAGAGATAAGTAATAACGACATTGGAATTAAGGTATAATAAAAAGCATTTTCAGGTCCTTCATTTTTAAACAAGTACCCAATAATTCTAGACCCTAAAGTTCCTCCCAATGCTGAAAAAACAACAATTAATCCCGTCATAGAGCTGTGCATTTTTTTTGGCAAAGCACTCAAAACAACAGAATTCAATAGCGGATAAATAGGCGCAATAAAAAGCCCTACTAATGGAAATGCAAATCCTATTAAAGGAATATCACCTAATGAATTAATTTCTTTAACATCTAATCCAACTGTTTTTGGAAGTACAAAAATAACAATCAGCATAGCCGCAATAATACAAAAACTAAGTACCCAAATCCAGTTTACTTTTTTAGTTATTATCCCAGCTAAAAGTCTTCCAACTGCCAATGTAATTGCTAAAATACTCGCCATCATTATACTAATATTCTGTGGAAGATGAAGCACTTTACTATTAAATGTAGGCAGCCAAGACATTATTCCTTGTTCAATCATAACAAACAAGAAAGCACTAATTACAAAAACAATAGTCAAAAGCTTAGCGAATAATTTAAACATTTGAGCAAAATCATCTGCTAAATTAACTCCGGGAATTTCCGTTTGATTCTCGAATTTTGCAAAAAACAAAAACACGAAAGAAATCAATGAAATTCCTGCCAACAGCCAATATACGTTTAACCATGAATCTGGATTTGTATCTGAATTGAACGCTGGAAAAAGAAAATAAGCTAACGCAATTCCTATCATAAAAACGCCTTCAACACTACTCATCATACTATTGTGTTCTTGCTGATTTTCTGTAATGGTTCCTATCAAAGAATAAACAGAAACTTTAATCAAGGCAAAAGAAACTCCAACGGTTGCGAAAAGTATTTTTGCTGCAGTAAAAGAATTTCCAAAATACATACTTATACAAGCAACAGAAACTAATGCTAATCCAATAAGCATTGCTTTTTTATAACCAATTCTAGGTAAAAAAGAAGCTACTAAAAAAGAAACAATTGCAATCGGAAGATCTTTAAATGCTTCCAGAATACTGGCTTGTAATTCATCAACACCATAATTTGCTTGTGATTTCAGAATTACAATCCCTACGCTATTCAGCAAAATTGCAAACACAAAATAATTGAGGTACATGGCAATCTTAACGGTGCTTTTTTGCATTATTTCTTTATTTATTAATTGGTTAATATTTATGAATCCACATTTATATATTGCAGAAAATTTATTCCTCAAGACAATCTTAGTATATTTTGAAATTTTAGAACTGGTATTTTTTCGATTCCAGTTTGAAATTTAAAAACTCATCGTATTTGTAATGCCATTTTCCGAATGGTCAATTTTAAAATGATTGGTTTGAAGGTCTGCTTTTAAATGTGCTATTGCTGTTCCATTCACCCATTTGATATCTATAATTGCATCAACAGCATCATTAATTTCTATATGACCCGAAAATGCAGCTGAAGTATTTCTTAAGTGCATGATTTCGAGTTGTTTTTTTACAACTTCCGTTTTCAAACCTTGCTCGATATCGTTCATGGTCAATGTGGTACGATTTATTTCTTTATGTCCAGCACTTCCACCATTATCTGCCGCTTCGTAATTATTTTTACCCGCAAAAATATCTAAATACCAAACCTGAGGAATTCCTGGCATAAACATTTGAATAACTCTTGCAAGAAGCAACTTTTGTTCGTCTTCTCCTAATGCACTAAAAAAAGTTGCATTTATTTGATAATAAGAAATTTTGTTTCCTGAAGGATCGTAAAGATTCTTAACACGACCACCACGTTCCATGATTTTATTCATGATACTTTCAATCTCAGTATCTTCTAACAATCCTTTATTATAAACGCCATTAACTTCCTTGCCTTTCAAATCTAGAACAGGTATTCCATCATGACAACCAAGCATGTTTACTGTTTTATATCCTTTAGCAATAATTTCCTTAGCCCAAGTCAACAAAGCTTTACTCGATTTATTTTCGATAGTATGTATCGCTAAACCAGGTAAGAAAAAGTCATAAATATAATATCCTTTATCAGCTACC
>CAUPOP010000004.1:0-96819 GCA_963512955.1 uncultured Flavobacterium sp.
ATTCATCTGCACAAAAACCTCTTTTAGTCCAAGTATTCCTAAACTCATTGTCATCCTGAGCGCAGACGAAGGGTTTGTTTGCTTCATAGCCTGTCCTGAGCGCAGTCGAAGGGCTAATTTCATTTCCATTAGCGAGAATATTTTTATTCGACAAGATTAGATTCTACTATTGATAAATCTCCGAGTGATTTTGATCCTGAAATAACATTATTTAGTGTTGAATATTTCAATGAACATATGCAGAAAATAAAAACTGTTATTGGAGAGTCAGGTAAAAAAGGTTCCGTATTGTACTATGAATATGACCAACAGGGAAATTTAATCAATCTGAAATATGTCAATGATAAAGGAGACGAAGAGTTTACCAAATACAAATACACATACGATTCTCAAGATAATTGGATTGAGAAAATAGAAGTGACTAATGAAGGCAAAGAGACAACAGAAAAAAGAAAAATCTATTATAAAGACGATGATTTATCGGATGTTGAAAAATTGATAGAGTCTTTTAATGTGTTAACGACCAAAAATAAATTTTACGATGAATCTGAAAAATCAATTAGTGAATCTTCATCATCGAAATCAAACAACTACTCCAATAAGAATCGTCAACCAGAAAAACAGCAACAATGGGTTAATTGTCCATCTTGTGGAGGAACAGGTGAAATAGTCTGTCGAGAATGTAATGGGACTACTTTGATGTTTTGTGGAAGTTGTGATGGACGAGGGACTTTTCAAGGAAAAACTTGTTATTTGTGTAAAGGTGCGTTAAAAGTCAAATGTACTCCTTGTTATGGAAAAGGTACTAAAGGCAGGTGTGATAGATGCCACGGAAAAGGACAAATTTCAGAATAAAATTTTAGAAAATTTTTAATTGTGATTTCTCGATAAATTCCGGTTTTTGAGATTTTTCCGCCGGAAATTTTCACTCGTGAAACCGTCCCCCCTCTGAGATTGACCAAAACACCAATATCTAAGGGAGGGTTTAAGGAGGGAGGGGGGAGTCCCCCGTGATTACCATCCCGATGAAGAGATCTGGCACTTTCTCTGGAAATAATGTTTGACCCTTATTCAATTTTTGATTTCCTTCAGACACTGGGAGTTACAGTAGATATTGATTGACCCTAACTTACTAGAAGAAACCTCCGGGAAGTATTGGAGCAGAACTAGAATATGTTTGGCTTTAAGATCTGGATGAAGATCCCGGGAATGTGAAATATGTTTGACCCCGCCGAGAATAGTAAATGGATTTTCCTTCAGGTCCTGTGAAGATCTGGATTGATAATGTTTGGCTTAAAGAAGAAAATGATCCCGGGTGATAGAATTAAGTTTGGCTCATTAACTAAATTAGGTTAGTTGTGTTACTTTAAATCAACATAAAAATGAAAGCGCTAAAGTTGCGCTAAAGTTTATCATAACCTTAGGCAACACGGCACTTTGGCTGTAATTTTATTGTGAGATTTAAATGAACACAATATGAGAGTAAAATACAACAGAGTATCAACATTATTGCAAACAGGTAATCGTTTTGAAGCTGACACTGAAAAATATGATTTGACATTATTGGATAGAGTTTCGGGCTCGGTGAAATTTCGAGATAGAAACGAAGCCAAAAAATTGATTAAGCTTATAGAAGACCACAAGGTCTCCGAGGTGATTACCGAAGAATTTTCGCGACTTGGAAGAAATACTGGGGACGTAATAAATACGCTTGATTGGTTTGAAAAAATGTCAGTAAATGTTAGAATAAGAAATCTTGGAATAGAATCAAGACCTGGTGGGAAAAAGAACCCTGTCTGGAAAATTTTATCGGCAACGATGAGTTCGCTTTACGAGATGGAGCTTGAAAATATAAAAGACAGAACCACTGTCGGTCGAATGGTATATGTTCAAAACGGCGGAATACTGGGGAGACCAAAAGGTAGTGGTCAATCCGATTTCCAATTTATCAACAAATCTAAACACCAAAAAGTCATTGACTTTCTAAAAAAGGAAAGAACTATCAGAGAAATAGCCAAACAGTTAGATATGTCCTCTCGGACTGTTATGAAAGTAAAAACCACTGCTCTTAAAATGGGACTAATTTAATATGGTTGAAATAGGATTCATATTATATTTTTCGACTTTGTTTGTGATTTATGTCTTTATGACCATTAAAGAATCAAATGCAAACAACTATAATTCTGCAAAAATCAAAGACCTTAAAATCTCCAAGAAGAAATTAGTTGAAAACGTATTACAGTGGTGTGAGACAAATCATTCATTACCAAAAAATAGAGGTAAACTGTCATACAAAATCAATTATTACAATCACTCTAAAGTTGAAGGAAGTTACTGCGGTTATAACAAAAACATTACCGTTTATATAACCCCCGAAAAAAGAATCATTGATGTGGTGGACACTCTGCTTCACGAATACCAACATCATATCGAGATGAGAACACAGAAAGAAGTTAGATTATATTCCAAACAATTAGGTGAGTACGGTTACGATAATCATCCGATGGAAATCACCGCAAGGAAGTTCGCCAAACAACATCGGGACACCTGTTTTAAAACTTTTAAAAATAATTGGTTCTAGTTCACACAAGTGTCAATTACCCACTACTTTTTTTAAACTATAATTACATTTCTGTTTTTCTAATTTATTCAGATTTTAATACCTCTAATGGGAAATCAGGGTAATAAAAATCTTTAAACTAGATAAAATTACCACTCAGATTCCTACGACAAAAAAATACCAAAACCTACCTCTATTTCACGACAAAAAAGTATAGTTAAAAGATAAATTCATCACTAATTCGGAGTGGAAAATTGGAATACAAATCTACTTTTGCATTGGTTCTAAGAGTTCTTGCCCTACCAACGGCTTGAATCAAATCGGATTGAATTAGTGATAGTTGAACCATTCGAAGGTCTTCATTGTCAAAACAGTTGAACTTAAATTTGAAACCATTATACTCTATTTTTTGAAAACTCATCGAGGTTTGAGTAGTTTTAAACTCAATACCCAAAACGACTGCCGTTAGAAAGCTCTCGATATTATTCCTGTGGGGAGTTCCAACCACCGCAATGTCTTTTCCTTTGAGTGAGTCATACCCTGAACAATTCCCAAAGTACATATCCTTTACTGGGTTTTTGAATTGGCTGGAAAACGCTTTAAAGGTAATCACGGGTTTCTCATCTACTTCATTACTGATAATGGAACTATATCTGTTTAATGAATTTCTTGAACACGATCTTTTGGTAAATTGTATTACAGATCCCATCTGTTTTACATCACCAATATCAATGACTTCAATTCTCCCGGGATAGAGTTTCTCATAAATTTCAATTGGAATAGTAGCCGACATAATGATGATTTTTTTATCATCAGGAAGGTCTCTTTTAATCACAAAATGAATAAGGTCAGGATCTTTCCCATCCTTAAGGAAGAAAGAACTGTTTAAAAAATCAAAGACATTGGACTGAATTGAAGTTTTAGAAACCGCTTCGACAAGAGCATCGATTTCAATTACATAAGTGGGAGTTTTTTTAATCTCCATCGGATTTGATTCCGATAAGGACTGAATGATTCTTGATAGGGGTTCACTTACGTCTTTTGAGGTCAAACTTAATTTGAATAAATCCGACACATTCACTGTTTTAATATCGATTAAACAACTCAAAGGGTCTTCATCAAAGATTACTGTGTCCAAAGGGAAATGACCGTGTAAAACACGTTTGTGAGTGGTTAGAACACTCCCTGATGATTGGTAACATAAATGTACTTGTTGGATGTATTGTTTTGCTAACTCAATATCTCCTAAAGAGAACTCATTGGAGTTTCGGGAACTTATAATATGATTTAAAATCTCCATTGATTTATGGGGAAGTCCAATGCTGTAATAATACTTTAATTTCAAATTAATCGATTCGTTTTCAAATACAATTGGATCAGGTGTTTTCACAAAGTCAATTGTCATTCGATCACCTACTTCATTTTTAAGGTCATTGGTGGGTAGTGCGATGGTTGCCAAGGTTGATGTTATAGATTGGGTTTTACCTATTGCCGTTGGAAGAGAAAACAAGTATATTTTTCCAATTTTACCCTCATTAATTACTCTTTGATAGTTTTCTTGGAGTATTTGTTCTGCTTCTGAAAGTTCGATTCGATTGATAGGTTCTATAACCTGTACGGATCCTCTAATGTCTTTTGTGGCGGACACCAAATCATATAGGTCATCGTCTTGATTGTAAGGAGAGAATTTGTGAATTGGAAGCGGTGGATAATTTACCTTACTTATATAAGGAATGATATTAAAATTGTTTTGGGTGTAATGGGTTGTTCCTCTTTCATTGAAGTACCTCATTGTATCTTTCATTAACTTTTTTCCTCCTTTAATATAATGTAGGTTGGTTGCCAACCCAAAGAGTTGATCGTGGAACAACCATTCACCATTTAGGAACTGATCCAATACCTTTACTTTTGTTCGTGCCACGTTAAAATCAAGAATAGTTATTTCACCCCCTTTTGTAGTAGTAGGGGTTGTGGTAGAATTTGGTTGAAAACGGCTACTTCTATAGTTATTATATAGAAAAGTACGTTTTTGACCAGAATTGGATTCATAGTGGTTATAGTTGACCTCGGGTATTTTCCTAGTCTTACCTCCGTCCTTAGTTATTAATTCAATACTTAGAATATCAAACAACCTCTGGGTTGAAATTGGTTCTGTGTTAGTAATGAAAGATTGTTTACCTCCAAGGAAGAACCTTGCGGGATTTTTACATTTTTCATCCGCTTGAGGAAATAGGGATAATAACCCTTCGGTGATTATTTTATGGATTCTTAGATCTGAAACAGGTGCATCCAAAAAAAGCACCACCCGAAATTTCCTCAGAGACTCAGAATCTGATAAGGTATTGTACCATAGTTGGGGTACTATATTATAGGTATTGAAAATTTCATATACCCTTTCAATGGTTATATCCCCATTGTCAAAGTCTAATGCGAAGATGGATTGACTAGACCAGTTTTCATTATAGACGGATCCATTAAATAGACTACCGGTCCAAGTATAGGTATAGGGTTCCGCAACAAAAGTTGAGAGTTCGTTTATGGTAAGTCCCGTCACCAAGTTCATTCGATTAGTGATTCCCCCAAATTCTTTTTTGGTAGGTTTTGACATCTGTGTTTTCGGGTCAATTGTTAGTTTGTATTTTGTAGTTGTATTCATATTATTAAATAGTAAAAAATATAATTAAGGTTGAGAAAGTAAGTTATAATGAAACCCCATTTATAGATAAAGTTGTCAATTGCCCCGTTTCCTGAAATTTATTTTATTTATTAAATAATTGAAAATCAATAAATTAAAAAAATTATTTATTTAAAAAGTAAATAAATATCAAAATATTTGTAACAATGATATTTTATTTTATATCTTTGTGCCAACAAAATCGATTAATTATGAAAAGTAATATTTCAAAAGGTGTTATAACAGAATTAGTAGAAGGGTTCGGAAAGAAGAGTTCGTTCGAAATGTTTATGGATCTTGATGAGATTTTAAAAATTACCACGGATGGACAAAAAATAATAAAATCAAAAGGCAATTCAACAGAAGCAAATCATCAAAATTCTTCTATTAAAAACAAGGTTAACAAAAGGTTCATTGATACTAAACAAGAATATTCAAGAATTATTAGAAGTCAAGAATTTAGAAACATATTAGACAAATTAGTAGACTTAGAAACTGAAATGATTCAATCAAGATGTTTTCTAAACATTGATGTTAAACTAGGTATTACTAAAAGGGTTATTAAAAGCGGTGAAAAAGTTGAGTATGTTATTGCAAGGGCTCCATTTTATAGACCAGGGTATGTTCGTTCTGAATTAACAGTTTATATGGGGGGAACTCAAGAATTAGGAAATGATTTGGAGAAATTAAAAAACAACACTAAATTTATGTCTAATGCGTATGAAGAGTTGAGAGATGTAATGATTAAGGAGATGAGATTATAGTTTCATCCTATAGTTAAAATAATTGGGGTTACAGAACCCCTTTTTTAGAAATTTAAAAAATATCAAAAAATCTGTAACAATGAAACATTAAAAATGAGTATTAATTTTAATTTTATAAACAATGACAGAGATTAAAACCCTTGTCGGAAAACCGACAAAAAAGCCAATGATTTTCTCGATAGGAGATCTGGAAGAACTCCCTTATCAAAGGGAAAATTATGACCCAATTAAAAAGGTTATAGCGATAGAAAAAGTGTTTAAGGAGTACAACATAATGGAACAACTGCTCCTGCTTCAAGAATTTAAAGAAGTAGCTTGAAAATTTTATTAATAAATAAATAATTTGACAATGAAAATTAATTTTTATTCGGACAAAAGTGTCCAAGACCTTAAAAAAATGTTTCCAAATTTGGATTTTTTGGAAACCAAATTTGATAATTCTGTAATGGGAATTGATACAAAGAAAAATCGAGTGATATACCACGAGTGGGATATGATTCACATTCTGATGAAGGAAATTGATGCAGAAACCTATGAGATGGATCCAGACTCAGATGATTGGTGTGATTTTTATGACGCGTGTTTAGAAGAGGTCTATTCGATGGAAGAGTTTTTAATCTTAGATAGCGAAGCATCGTTACCTCCAAAAGTATGTAGAGACCCAAACAAACTTTGTGAGTATTCGTTTAATCGTCCAAAATAGAATTTCGATTTACATTTTTTATTAACCTGATTATTGATATACTATTTTCTATAGTTATTCTTAATCAGAGAATAATTTAATCCCCTCTTCGATTTCGTGAATTTAATTTACGCATCATTAATTTGATGGGTCAGGGATTCTTTATATCAATTTTTTACTAAAACAACCGGGGTTAGTTAACATAACCCCAACATTAAGAACCGACGTGGGTCTGAGGTTAACCCACAAAACGATTATGTCAAAAAAATTAATGAAATTTTCAGACCAAGAATTAATCAAAGAATTAATTTCAAGAGGGAATCATTTTCCAACGCTTCATTCTGACTGTACAATAGATGCACCATCCATTTTTCTTGAAATTCCAATCAAGGAGATAATAGAACATACCTCTGGGGATTTGATAGTCAAAGATGAATTTTATACAGAACATTTTTTATCTGTATTCAGTTCTGTGGATTGGGATTATGTTCGAGATATGGCGTTTTATACGACAATTGATTACATCAACTTCACCTTGAGAAGGAATTTTGTAAATCAGAATTCAAACCAAAAATAAATTTGATTATTAACTCAAAAGGCTGTAGCCTAGCAACAGCCTTTTTAAAACAAAAAAGAAATGGTAAATGAACCAAAATACTTAACAGTAAAAATGTTAGCGGAGTACTTACATATTTCCACTTCCAACATTTACAAAAGAATAACCGATAACTCCATTCCATACATTAAAATGGATAAGAGAGTACTGTTTGACAGGGAACAAATTGATTGGTGGATGTCAAATGGTTGTCAATTTCAAAGCGAATTTCCAACACTAAAAACAGCATAGAATAATGGCAACATTTACATTGGTATTAGACACGAGAGTAAAAAAGAAGAACGATCAATACAATTTATCGATTCGAGTTATAAATGGATCGGAGCAGATTTATTTGAACATCTCAAAGATGACAATCGAGAAGCACAACCATATTTTTGTAAAGCGGTCGATGGATAAATTCAGTATTGGGTTTAGAGAATCGTGTAATGAAAGTTTATCCAAGTGTGAAAGGATTTTCTTAGGGATGAAACCATTTGATAAAAAGAAATTCAGAGAATTATATTTTAATAATGAATTAGAGGACCAAGAATTCCAATCTATAATGTTATCTGATCTGTTTGATAGGTTTGTTCAAAACTACAAGAACCTTAAACCTCAAACACAGAAGCACTTTAGGTACTCGAAATCGGTTTTTGAAACTTTTAATCCTGGAATGAGTGTAACAGAGGTATCAGCGGTTTTTATCAATCGATTTGTCAAGGAGAGAATGGAATCGGGCGTTAGTCAAAGTGCCGTAAACTCTAATTTACGCGATTTACGCAGAGTGATTAACTATTTCATTAATGAGGAAAAGCTTATACCTGAATCGTATCAATATCCTTTCGGAAAAGGAGGGTATAGTATTCAAAATTTTTTCCCAAGAAAGTTGGTTATGACCAATTCAGAGATTGCCAGTGTTATTGAGTTGAAAGAGTTTGACTCCAAACAGGAGGAGTACGCAAGAGATATATGGGAGATGTTGTACCGATGCAACGGGATTAACTTTGCAGATTTACTTCGAATGAGGTGGGACAATATTCAAGGTGAATACTTGATTTTCTTCAGAAAGAAAACAGAGACCACACGAAAGAGTAACAAAAAGGAAATTGTAGTTCCACTTTCTCCTAAATTAAAGGAATTGATTGATAAGATTGGCGTGAAGGATAGTCCATTTATTCTTGGTAAGTTGGAGGATGGATATACTGATTCGATGTTTGAGAATAAAAATCATAAATGGAAGAAGATTGTGAATCAAAAATTGGATGAGATTTCGAAGCGATTGAATCTATCAATACCATTGAGAATTAAAAATGCACGAGATTCTTATGCTATGACTTTAAGAAGAGCCGGTGTGTCTAAAGATAATATTGGAGATATGTTGGGACATTCGAATTCCATTGTAACGGAACATTACTTGGGAAGTATGAATCCTGAAACTACTTTTGACATTAACAAACACCTTTTGTAAGGTGTTTTTTTTTGACCTGATTTAATCGATTGAGGTAGGTTATAACCGCAGTTCCAAAACAAGCAAGGTTTCAAGCAAGGATTTATGAAAAAGGACATAAAATAATGACAAACAAAGAAAATTAACCAAATGTTAAAACCCTGAAAGTCAATGATAGTAGGGTCTCACAAAAACCCTGACAAACACTGTTAATCAGAGGGTCCTTGGTTCGAGCCCAAGAGGGGGAGCAACAGTGATAAGGGTTTCAAGATTCATTTCTTGGAACCCTTTCTCTTTGAGCAAGATTTGAGCAAGGTTTTTATCTCTTCCAACACTATTTGGAGTATGATTAAGGATGAAAATACTATTTATTTTTAAATTAAAAAGGTGTCAATTGACACCTTTGTTAATCTTTTAGAAATTCATTAAAACCAAAAAATTGCTATTGGGTTGGGAATGACTAATTCATTTTATTGCCACTAAACATTCCATTTTCAAAATAGTCTGCATTTTCATTAGTTACAAATAGGACAACCTCAGTTTCTGAATCAGTTGTAATTAAAACATCTTCATTTTGGATTACTAAACTTTCTTTCTTGTTTAAAAAAATAGTATTGTTAATCGTTGCGCTCCCTTTAAAAACATAAAGTAAAAAAATAAGGTTGTCTGATGAAATTTTTGGTAGTTGAATGACATTGTTTTTAGATAGTTTCATATCATAAATCCATGTTTGACTACTAAACTGAAATTTTGTTTCAGAGGTTGGAGAGGCTAATAATCTCCATTTATTCTGACTATAAGTTTCGTCTAAGTCAAGAAATAGCACTTCGGGATTCAAGTCTTTAACTCTAGGTCTTATAAAGATTTGCAATCCTTCCATAGGTTCTCCTTCATCAATCATTTTTTCCTCATGATAGAATGAATGACCCGCTTTCATCAGCATTAGTTTATTTTTACCTATAAACTCTACAATGCTTTCTGAATCTCTATGTTCTGTTTTTCCACTTCTAAAATAAGACAGTATTTCATCATTGACGTGTTGGTGCATAGGTACTATTTGATTACCTATAAAATGAGCATGGTCAATTCTTCCAATACTTCCAATCCCTGTATCGTTGGTGCTAATATTTAAACCTGGATAAAGGACTCTTATCGGACCTCTACCCATCATTGCCGTTTCGTCTATTTTTATCAACATAACTTTTTAATTTTAGAAAGATGAAATTATACACTATGTTTTTGAGTTATTTAATCATTTTTTTAGAATAAGAGAAAACTTATAAAACCTCCATAGCTATTTTCATTATGTTTCATTGGGCCATAATAATCGATATTTGTTCCTGCTCCAAAAGTAAATTCTCTGTACGTGATGCCAGCACGTGCATTCACATAGCTTCGTGAGTGTAATTCACTAGATGTATTATAAACGTATAGACTTTGAAGTCGAGAATACAATCGTAAGTTTTTGTTGATTTTTGGTTTGTATTCAATTAAAACGAGTTGTTCAAGATTAACATCTTTGGATAAATCAACCCTTGGATTAGCAACAACTAACCATTTTTGATTTGCAAATGAATATATTAATCCTGCACTTGGTCTTATACCTGTTACGGGAGTAAGATGGTAACCACTACTAAGTTTTAATCCTTTTGTAATCTCAAATGTTAAACTTGCTTGTGTCATATAATCATTGACTTGATTAGTATCCCATTCTCCAACTAAATTGGTTACACTAAAAAACCCCAATCTCGGAATACTTTTAAAATTTTTATTGATTATCATTTGGAAGGTCATTCCACGATTACTAAGCAAAATTTCGGTATTTATTGGTGGATTTTTTGGATGTTCTTCTTGTGAATAACTATTCCAACTGATAATAGTAACTAACAGTATTAATATGAATCGCAATGTGTTTAAGTGTTTCATTTGATTTTAATATTTTGTAATTCTAACTTGTGATGACTTTAATTGATTTATTAGTTTTTTGATAATAATCTATTGCTTAATTCTTTAAATCGAATTCCAGCAGATAACCAAATTAAGATTTGAATAACAATCACTATTATAATAGATTGTCCATGTTCAAGATGAGTAGCAATTGCACCACCCATATATGATATTAAAAGAAGTGAGCCAAGTACCCCTGTTCTTGGAATAACAAAAAGAATTGCAGAAATAAGTTCAACTATACCTAATATTTGATTTGTGCTTGCATTGATTCCAATAGAAGTAGCTTGTTGAACTGCTCCTTCATTTTTTATTATTTTCATAATTGCACTCATTATAAAAAGACCAGTCAAAGAATAGGTAATTACCCATTTGATAATTTTTGTTGTTGTTTGTACCATAATTTTATTTTTTAATTATACTGCAAATTTATAGACATTTTTCGTAAATTTGTAACCTATTACATAAAGGATACCAGTAACAAAAAGAATACTATGCATACGAGAAGTACCTGTAAGAAATCAGATGATGAGACTTGCGTAAAGGCTAGGTTAGCCATTCAAGACACCTTAGATATGGTTGGAGGCAAGTGGAAGTTGATATTAATTTCTATTCTAACAGATGGTAAAAGGAGATTTAGAGAGTTGTCTCGTGAAGCCGGAATAAGTCCAAGGATATTGTCAAAAGAATTACAAGAACTTGAAATGAATGGGTTGGTAACGAGAACGGTTTGTGATACTAAGCCTGTAAGTGTAGAATACGCATTAACTCCTTATAGTGAAACTCTTTCAGAAGTTGTAGATGCGTTACATAAATGGGGAGTTCAACATCGAAAGAAAATTATTAGAGAATCAAATTAAAAGTTTACTCTAATATAGTTTTATAAAATCCCACTTCCTGCAAATTAACAGAAAGTTTAACCCTTTAATTTCCTGATAGTAACATACTCAATCAAGGTGTTATAGTTGCAGCTTCTGTCAATAAGGGGAGCTTTTTAAAAAGACTTTGCAGTGATGTAAGGGATTTTTGTTTTATAACCATATTTCTATAGGTGTTCTGCTTCGTCTTCGTAAATTCTCTTCAATCTAAAATCAAGAATCATTATTTGTCTTTTCGACCAAGAAGGAATCAAATCAGATTTTTATAAAATCCACATCCAATTTTGTATTTGTAGCGTTATGGATTTAATTATATGAATAAAATTAATTAATTTTCCATCTCAAAAATTTAATAATGGAATCTCTACTTATTCTTACAGACGACGCAAAAACTAAAATAATCGAAATTTTACAAGAAGAAAATGTATTTCAAGGCAAGTTTCGTATTTATCTAAGTTTAAGCAATGGCACTTATCAATATGCTTTTGCAATAGATAATGAGATGAATGACGATGATTTAATTTTTGAATATGAATATGAAGGAAATCATTTTAGCATTCTGATTGACAGTATGACTATTCAGTATTTGAGAGGTTCTACGGTAGACTGTAAACAAAAAGGAAACGAAACAATGTTGACAATAACAAATCCTAATGCGGCTAAGGAATAAAGTTTTGAATCTATATTATCAACAAATTCAATGCGTTCAGAATCCTTTTTTCATGCATAGGTTTTGGGAATAAGTTTTAGTCTTTGTTTTTTCTTAACTTACTCTAAGTCTTCCAACTAATTTGTGCTTTTTTAATTAACATATTCAAATTATTCTACTTTATATCTAGAATAACATTTTAAACTTCTGTTAATATTACTAGAAGTTTAAGACAAAAGAACAAACACAGAAAATGAATTGACAAGTATAACTTTCAAGAAAAAAACTTAACGCATTAGTTTTTTTTATGTTTACATAATCAATTATAGCGTCAAATTTGCAACTTTCATCGATAAGGAGAGTAAACAACTAAAAGGTTTCAAGATTTATTTCTTGAAACCTTTTTTATTTAGCAAAATTTAAGCAAGGTTATATTTCTTCTTTATAACTTTGAAAAATATATCAATTAACATATTTCGTTTATTAAGTCACACCTCAAAGAAAATTAAGACTTTTTAATTAAAAATTATTTTTTATAATGAAAAAAACAATATTGCTTATTTTATTAATTAGTTTGGTTTCTTGTTCAAGTGAAAATAATCCTATTGACCCAACAAGTCCTACTAATCCAACAAGCCCTACTAGTCCAACAAATCCTATTCAAGTTATTAAAAAACCTGCAGTAATAAATATTACTGACAAAAACTTAACGGCAAAAGGTGTTACAAGTAAAACTACCGCAGTAAGAAAACGTTTAGTAAAAACAATAACATATACATCTTCAACAATATTTGACAAAAAGTATCAAACTAAGTTAAGCGAAGCGGAATACCTTGCATTACCAACAGATAATTTATATGATCCAACTGAGGAATCACTAAATGTGAATACTAAAGTATATGATGAAAGAACCTACACATATAATTCAAGTAATAATCTTGAAAAAATCACAATAAACAACATAGCATATCCCGATTATAATGGGACCCTTGCTTATTCTCCTATTATTTTTGAATATTTTGAATCGGGGGCAAAAGTTCAAATAACTAAATATCAAGATAAAGGAGCTGTTTTACGCTATGAATATAATAGTATTGGGCAAATAATTAATGCAAAAGACTTAGATGGAACGCTCCGATATACATTTGAATACGATGAAAATAATAATGTTATTAGCAAATATTTATATATGAGTTCAGGAGTTTCGGGAGTCAAACCTCATATGCACTATACTTATGTTTATTATCCGAATAGTACTTATGTTAAAAATTGGATTGAAGTTAATCCAGATGGAACCGAAAATAAAACTTCATCAGTAACGTATAATTATGATAAAAATATTGCTGGTGTATATAACAATGAACCAGTATATAAAGTTTTGATGGATAATGAACAAGGGTTATCTTATCTACATATTACTTCCAATACTGCTGGATGGAAACCTAAATACTTTTACGATTCAGACGGTTATTTAATTAAATACGACAGTGCAGGACAAAGTAATGCAAATGAAATAACACTATTTATTTACGAAAATTATTGATTTCAGGTATAAATAAGTAACTTACTTGAGTCGAAAATGATACGAGTAAGAAATTAAATTTTTTTGTTTTCAATTCTTAAATTAGTATTTGAAAAATTTCAAGCTTTTTTATATGGATATTTTTAAAAGAATGTTAGCTGGAGGAATTATTCCAAATGATGATCCTGAAATGGGTGATGTTTGGGAGATTGTTTCGCAAACAATTGAATGGTCAGCACAGTTGAACACTTTAATAAGTATTCATCAAATACGCGAGGTTTTGTCAAAAATTATTGGAAAACAAATCAGTGAAAACACAACTGTTTTTACTCCATTTTACACCAATTTTGGAAGGCACATTCAGCTAGGTAAAAATGTTTTTATAAACCACGGATGTTCTTTTTTGGACTTGGGAGGCATTACAATTGAAGATGATGTGTTAATTGGTCCTAAAGTAAATTTAATTACAGAAAATCACCCAATAGATCCTCAAAAGAGAAAAAATCTTGACTTAAAATCCATTGTCATAAAAAAGAATGTTTGGATTGGAGCTAATGCAACTATTTTGCCTGGCGTAACTATTGGTGAAAATTCTATAGTGGCAGCAGGAGCGGTTGTAAATAAGGATGTTCCAAGTAATGTAATTGTTGGAGGAGTTCCTGCTAAAACAATTAAGTCAATATAAGCTCAAAAGAAATTTTATAATTGCATATTACTTCTTACACTATAAAAAAGCCTTTACAGCAATGTAGAGGCTTTTTTATGGATTTCGATGAAACCCTATAAGTAATGATTACTAATTGAATTCCGAGTATTTTTTTCACCATTGCGTATAATTGACACAATAATTATATATTTGCATTTCTTTTAAAAAAATAACATTTAAATTTCACTTAATGAATAAAACTTTACTTATAATTATTTCATTTCTTTTTAGTTCCCTAATTCATGCTCAATATGCCAATGTTGAAGCAAGTACAGGCGGATTCTCATTTATTCCCGCTTTTACATCTGATAGCCCTCATTTAATAATTAACGCAGGAACTAATGACAAAAAACGCCTTTCGTTTCACGCATTATCAACGGTTCGATTAAGTAATTTAACACCTAGATCAGTTGTTCTTATATCAAGATACAAATTAATTGACAAAAAACTGAAGGTAAATATTGGAGTGCATTTACCAGCAATCCAAATTAAAGATGATTATCATGTGGATACTTTCTTTGCGCAAGAATTAATAGCAAGTTATGAACTGTCAAAAAAAGTTTCGGTTGGAACTTTTTATTTGCATGGCAAAGGGAAAAATAACGATTTTGAAGCAAATTTTCTTTCTTTTAATACAAATGTTGTTCAAGGTAATTTTAGTTTCTTATCTCAGTTGTATGGGCTTGATATAGATAAAACGTATGGGGTTTCTGAAACCATTACCTATAAAATAAATAAGAATATTGATGTTAGAGGATTTGCTAATAAAACAATCTCTGATGGTAAATTCAACTGGACATTGGGTGCCAGATATAATTTATAAATAAAAAATATTACCAAAAGTAAAAAGCCTTTGCAGAGATGTAGAGGCTTATTTTTTCAAATAGATAATTATATTAGTTGGTTAGCATAGCTTCTTGTTTCTCAACTGCTACTTTGTTAGGGACAACTGAATTATTATTTATATTTTTTGATTTTTGCATTATAAAGAATGTGGAGTAGATAAAACTTTTATAATCAAAAAATTATGACTTTAACAAGGCTATTAAAATACTAAAAAATCACTTCGGATTACAGTTAGGAAACTTGTGTTTTATTCAGCAGTTATGTGATGTAATTGGTTTGTGAAAAGCAAGAATAGAATTTTATATTTTAATCGTTTAAGTTTTCTACTTAATCATTTCCGAAACAATCTTTTTAGCTTCATTTGAATTGCCCCAGCTTGCAATTTCATGTAGCACAGGCATCAAACTTTTCCCAGAATTAGATAATGTATATTCTACTCTTTGAGAGCTTTCAGTAAACGCTGTTCTTTCGATTAATCCAAGTGCTTCTAACTCTTTTAATTCATTAGAGAGTACCTTGTTAGAAATGGCAGGCATTAATTGGTTTAGTTTTCCAAATCGTAAAGAACTATCACCAATACAATTCAATATTATTGGCTTCCATTTGCCGCCAAAAATGGACATCGCTCTTGTTACAGGGCAGTCATGAGGGTTTTCTATATATCTCATACAATTTGTGGTAACCTAGGGGTTACTGGTATTTAATTTGTTGGTTACAAATATACACTAATGGTTGTAAATTTGTAAAAAATTATAAAACCAATAAATATGAAAAAGATTGTATTACTTATGACATTAATTTTATCTGTGGGTAATTTGACCGCACAAACAACAACAGATGATATCGTTAAAGACTGGGAAAGGGCTAAAGCATATACTAAAGAATACTTGGATGCTATGCCTGAAAGTGGTTATGCATTTAAACCAACAAAAGAAATGCGTTCTTTTTCGGGTCAAGTTTTACACTTGAGTGATGCTATTTATGGTTTTGTAGGTTCAGCTACGGATGAAAAACCAGCTGTAGGTTTTGGTGAGTTAGAAAAATCTGGTGACGAAAACAAAGCGAGTGTTACAAGCAAAGTAATGGCTGCTTATGATTTTGCTATAAATGCTATTAAAAAATATCCGAATAGTAAACTTGGAGAACACATTAAACTTTTTGGTCAGTTTGACCTAAGCAGAGAGCAGGTTTTAAACAAGTGTTTTGAGCATCAAACCCATCATAGAGCGCAAACAACGGTTTATTTGAGATTAGTGGGAGCTACACCTCCAGCAGAAAAATTATTTTAATAGTTATGAAAACCAATAAAACTATTTGGCTTGTAATCGTTTTACTAGCTTCGCTAAATATGTTTTCTCAAACAGATATTAGTGATAAAAAAACTATTACGAGCTTATTTGTAAATCCAAACTTAGGGAAAGATGATGCTGAAGGAACTAAAGAGAAACCTCTTAAATCATTACCTGAAGCAGCAAAGCGTGTAAACAAAATGATTGGTAAAGGTTCAATCGTGTTGTGTTTATCAGCAGGAACTTATGGATTATCAGAAACCGCCTCTTTTAATCCTGTTAGTTGGGAATTTTCTAAAAAAGATCGTTTGATTATTCGTGCTGAAATTTTGCCTGATAGCACTATTTGGAATCCAAGTAAAATGCCAATTATTGTTTCAACAATGCCTTTTAACTTAGAGACAAATGAAAAAAAGGAAGTTACTGGAGGTTCTAATTATGGTATTCTAATTGAAACAAGCCATGTAACAATTCAAGGGTTGCGTATATTAGGTGAGCCTGTTCATGAAAAGCCGTCTGATGGAGTATTAGTTCGAAATTACCCTATTGTATGGGATGGCAAGAATTTAAGTGATTTGCGAATAACACAATGTTTATTTTTAGGAAATAAATTTGCTTTACCAAATCACTTAGGAATTTTAGCAAGTGGTAAAGAACTCGAGGTTGATCATTGTGTTTTTTATGGTGTTAAAGATGCTGTTGTTATGTGGAATACACTGGCAGATCAATGTACAATGCACCACAATTTAATTTTAAATAGTTATGGAGCCGTCGTATGGACTTGGTCTACAATGGAGGATTTTAAATTTTATAATAATGTAATTAGTGGTGCCAATGTATTATGGGTTTTAGAAAAAGAAGCTAAAAATGCCTATACGATTCAAAATTCTATGTTAGTCGGATATAATCAATTAGTGAATAAAGGTGGTGGTCCACAAGATTTTGGAATTCCTGCTGACCCAAAGAAGCTGAAGTATAATTCGGATTTTAAGATTAAAAAAGTCGGAAGTTTATCTATTGAAGAAGAGCAAACCAGTCGTTATTACTTACAATTGAAGCCAGGAACATTAGGAACTTCTTACGGAGCAGGATTATTTTATAAAGTAAATTAGAGAATATGAAAAAATTAATAGTAGCATTTTTTGCATATCTGATTTTTTGCTCAAGTGTGTTTGGTCAAAAACCATTGCGTCATTTCATGCAAAATAAGGATATAGCAACACAGAAAATCGCCTATGGGAATAATCCTAAAGCAGGACATTATGTGCAAGCAAAGGACGCGAAAATTTATTATGAAGTGTACGGCAAAGGGCAACCTGTTGTAGTGCTACATGGTGGATTGTTTGGATCAACTATTGAAATGGGAAGAATAATAGACAGTCTTTCCGTTAACTTTCAGGTGATAGCAATTTCTACTCGCGGACATGGAAAATCTGAAATAGGTACTGAACCAGTAACATTGGAACAAAGAGCAAGTGATGTTTTGACAGTAATCAATGAAGTAACTAATGAAAAAGTGATACTTCTTGGGTTTAGTGATGGAGGTTATACGGCATATAAATTTGGCTCGATGTATCCTGAAAAAGTAAAGAAAATAGTTGTAATAGGCGCGGGTGTTTTGTATCCAAGGTTACGAGATTTTAATATTAATTTCAATCAAGCGATGGAATTGGATCCGTATTATTGGGCACAACAGCGAGCCTTAATGCCTGAGCCAAATCGATTAAAAGAGGTGTTTCAGCAAATAACAACTTGTTATGGACAGCTGACTGTTGGAGCTGAATTATTAGGCGCTATCCAATGTCCTGTTTTAGTAATGTCCGGCGATCGAGATGAGAGTAATTCGGTTCAAAACGTACTAAATGCAGCATTGTTAATTCCTAATCACCAGTTAGCGATTATTCCTAATGCTGGTCATCCTGCTTTCATTATTAATTTCAATGCAACTTGGGCTGGCATAGCTCCTTTTATAAATGAAAACTAAACCTATTTATATGCAAAACGTACTTTTATTGAGTTTCTTTATTTTTCAAATCACGGGGTTATTTGCTCAGAAATTTACATGGGAGAATAAGGAACTTGAAGCCGTAAATACAAAAGTAGAAATCGTTAATATGGATGGAGTCCAAGTCTTAAAAGTAGAGAGAGACTTAATTGCTTCTCCTTTTGATGAGAAAAATATTGAAGCCTCAGTTGATGGTCCTACGTACGTAAAATTGACAAACACTACTATTGAGAACGGAACGATTGAAGTCAAAGTATTAAGCCGAATAATAGAAAATTCTCCTTTTCCTGCTGCTCGGGGATTTATCGGTCTAGCGTATCGGGTAGATCTAGAGAATAAGAATTTTGATGCGATTTACCTTCGTCCTAGTAACGGAAGGGCTGAGGATCAACTAAGGCGCAATCATACGATTCAATATTTTTCCTATCCAGGTAATACGTTTAGTCGACTCCGAAGAGAAGCAAATGGTTTGTATGAAACGTATGCTGATATTGGTTTAAACGAATGGATTACGATGCGCATAGAATTTGAAGACGAAAAGGCTATATTATACATTAACAATCAAAAAGCACCATCATTTTTAGTTAAAAAAATGCTCGGAAATTCTAAAAAAGGAAGTATTGCACTTTGGGTTGAAATAGGGACGATAGGTTATTTTAAAGATTTTAAAGTCCTTAAAAAACAATAGTTGCTGTTTGCTATTCTTCAAATTCTGTTGGTATTGTTTTTGGTTAAGAATTAAAAACACTTTTTTATCTTTTTTAGTATTAAATTTCGATATTTACATATTAAAATGAATCAATAGATGAAACGAAGAAGATTTATTACAGCATCTGCTTTATTTGGTTTTGCGGGACTAAGTTTTGGAATGAATTCAAAGAAAAAATATTTATTACACCATGTGTTTTTTTGGTTGAAAAACCCAGATTCTGAAGCCGACAAATTAGAATTGATTTCGGGTTTAAAAACCTTAGGAACAATTCCGGTGATTCGTCAGATTCATCTGGGAACTTTGGCCTCTACAGAAAAGCGTGAAGTAGTGGATACTTCTTGGCAAGTTTCGGAACTTTTGTATTTTGATAATGAAGTTGATCAAAAAACATATCAAAGTCATCCGATTCATTTAGATTTTATAAAAAACTATTCTCATTTATGGGAAAAAGTACTTGTTTATGATGCTGTAGATATTTAACATTTAGAGTTATATTATAAAAATATAAAGCCTTCTTTTTGGAAGGCTTTTTTTATGAGCTAAATCCGTTTTCTTATGGATTGATGAAAGATATAAATTCATGAAGTTTCGTGTCCTTAAAACTAAATCATAAAATCGCTATCTTTAGGTTAATATTATTAATTTAAAAGAAACATATTTATGGATTATAAATCAAAAATTTTGGACAGCATCAGTTGGGTATTTGGTGGAATATTTTCTGCAATTGGTGTCGTAAATATATTTTGGGGGAATGATCCTGAATTTGGTGTTTTTCTGTTTTTAATTTCTTTAATTTATTATCCCCCAACAACTATTCTTCTCAAGCGATTCACGAAGTATTCCATTCCAAAGTTCATTAAAATTGGGTTAGGAATATTTATCCTTTGGGCTAGTTTAGGTGTTGGTGAATTGTTTGATAAAATAGATTTGATGGTACAGTCTTTCTAGTTTTTAAATAAAAAGCAGTTTCAATTGAATTATTCTAAAATTTAGAAATATTTGATTTTTGTAATTGTCTGTTTGATTTTTGTTTTTAAATCATCAAATTCTTGTAGATTTTTGTCTTTATTTGTAAAACTAAGTATGCCAAAATGAGTAAGAATAAAGAACAGAAAAAATCACGTCTAATACTTATATTAGGATTACTAACTGCCATTGGTCCATTATCTATTGATATGTACTTGCCAGCTTTTCCTGATATTGCGAGAGGGTTACATACTTCTGTTTCTTCTGTGATGTTATCCTTGTCGTCGTTTTTTATAGGAATATCTGTTGGTCAGCTTATATATGGGCCCTTATTAGAACGTTTTGGACGAAAAAAACCTTTGTATTTCGGTTTACTACTTTATGCTTTGTCATCGGCTGCATGCGCAACTGCTGTAACGGTAGATACGTTAATTATTTTTAGACTTTTTCAGGCATTAGGAGGTTGTGTAGGAATGGTTGCGGCACGAGCTATGGTAAGGGATTTGTTTGATGTAAAAGATAATGCCAAAGTGTTTTCTACTTTGATGTTAGTGGTTGCAATTTCTCCAATTATTGCACCAACATTAGGAGGGTATATCACTTCATTATTTGGTTGGAGATACATTTTCGGGGTGCTTATTGTTGTTATATTTTTTATAATTGCTGGAATTTACTTCTTGTTGCCAGAAAGTAAAAAACCAGACACTACTTTCTCTCTAAAACCTAGCTCAATTGTAAAAAGTTACACTTCTATTATTAAAAACCCACAATTTGGAGTTTACACTTTTACAGGAGCAGTTGCTTATTCTGGTTTATACGCTTACATAAGTGGTTCACCTTATGTTTTTATGATATTATTTAAAGTAAGTGAAAATTATTATTCTTGGATATTTGCCATTATTGCTGGAGGATTAATTGGTTCAAGTCAGTTAAACAATTTTTTGTTGCGAAGGTTTTCTTCTGAAAACATTATTAAGATAGTTTTATACATTCAAAATGGAGTAGGTATTATATTGGCTGCAACATCTATGTTTGGGTTAAATAATTTATATGTTACGGTGATTTTGATATTTATGTTTTTATGTTGCCAAGGATTTATATTCCCCAATGCATCAGCACTTTCAATGGCTCCATTTAGCCAGAATGCAGGTAGTGCCTCGGCGCTTATGGGTTTTATCCAAATGAGTATTGGAGCTGTTATGTCAGCTATGGTGAGTGTTTTACAAAATGGTACATCATTGCCCATGACGGGTATAATGGCTGCTTGTTCCATTTCGGCGTCCATATTATTTTCTTTTGGCAGAAAGATAATTGTGAAAAAAGCAAGTAGAACTTTGGTAGAAGAAGAAGATATCGAAATGATTAACACACTTTAATTCATTGTGTTTAAATTTCCATTTCAAATTTTTGAGTTGTTGATAAAGTGACTATATTGCTCCACTTTATAATTCTGGCAGGTATAATAATTAGACAAAAGCAAATAACAACAGATGAATACCACACTTTCAGTATCAAAACCTCATTACCCTATTTTAGACGGATTACGCGGTGTAGCAGCCTTAATGGTTGTTGCCTTTCATATTTTTGAAGCACATGCTACAAGCCATTTAGATCAAGTCATTAATCATGGATATCTTGCTGTAGATTTTTTCTTTTTACTATCAGGTTTTGTTATAGGTTATGCTTATGATGATCGATGGGCAAAAATGACTGTTGGAGATTTTTTTAAACGAAGATTAATCCGACTTCAACCTATGGTAATTATAGGAATGATTATAGGAGGATTGTGTTTTTATTTTCAAGATTCTGTATTGTGGCCTGCAATTCATGAAGTTCCGGTGTGGAAAATGCTTCTAGTTATGGTTATTGGATTCACATTAATTCCAGTTCCTACATCAATGGATATTCGTGGCTGGGCAGAGATGCATCCGCTTAATGGTCCAGGCTGGTCTTTGTTTTATGAATATATTGCTAATATTTTGTATGCGCTTTTTGTTAGAAAATTTTCAAAAAAAGCACTTTCTATACTCGTTTTTCTTTCGGGTTTGGCGCTAATTCATCTTGCATTAACAAGTCCTAATGGAGATCTTATTGGAGGCTGGTCACTTGATCCAGAACAATTGCATATTGGTTTTGCACGTGTAATGTATCCGTTTTTTGCTGGGGTTTTACTTTTTCGTATAGGGAAACTAATTCAAGTGAAGAATGCGTTTTTACTTTGCAGTTTGTTAATTATTGTACTTTTTTCTATGCCAAGAATTGGTGGAAGCGAGCATTTATGGATGAATGGAATTTATGATTCAGTAACAGTTATTTTGTTTTTCCCTTTAATAGTATTTTTAGCAGCGAGTGGAGAAATTAAAGGAGCATTATCAACGCGTGTCTGTAAGTTCTTTGGAGACATTTCGTACCCAATATACATTACACATTTCCCAATAATATATATCTATACAGGTTGGGTTGCTGATAAAAAAATCCCGTTTAGTGAGGCATTACCAATAAGTATTTTAGCCTACGTTTCTTGTATTGCTCTTGCTTATGCTTGTTTGAAATTATACGATGAGCCAGTAAGACTTTGGTTGAATAAAAAAGCTTCTAAAAGAGCATAATAGTTTATTTGAAAAATTAAATTCCCTTTTTTTTTCAACTATAAGTTCTAAAAAGAGTATTGTAAACAAGCTTTTTTGTTAGAATTACATTTGAATTGAAAAGGTTTAATTGTTTGAAAAACATAAGTTTTACTTTGAAATTTGTTATTTCAAATTTGAAAAAAGCAATTATTTTGCTCCCAATAAATTTTAAATAAATAATGTATGAAAAATGTGTGTCAGATTTTGTCTTTGAAAATAGTTGTTTTATTTCTGTTTTTATATTCATTCGAATTCACATATGCCCAAACAATTGATAATACAAAAACTGAATATCATTTTTCAGGTAGTATAGGCGCTACTAATAACGGGATTTCTGTTATTCCTACATTTTCGTTAGGTAAACCTGCAGCCATATTTAATATGTCTATTGGGAATCAAAAGATAAGTTTTGAACCTGAATTTAGAGCTTCCCTTGAAGGTAAACCTTGGAATTTAATCTTGTGGTGGCGTTATAAATTTTTGAATGATGATAAATTCAAATTCAATGTTGGAGCTCATCCCGCTCTTTCTTTTAAAACAGTTCCAGATGATGTTGGTGGTGTTCAAAGAGATATTATAAAGGTGAATAGATTTCTTGCAGGTGAATTATCTTTTAGCTATTTCTTATCAAAAAATACTAGTATCGGTTCTTATTATTTATACTCACGTGGGATTGAATATGGTACAACAAGAAACACAAATTTTCTAACGCTAAATAGTAGTTTTTCAAACATTAAGTTGTCTGATGCATTTGCGCTACGATTCTCACCACAGGTATACTATTTGAAAATGGATGCCAAAGACGGAGTTTTCTTTTCTTCTACATTGACTTTAACTAAAAAAAATTTTCCTATTTCAGTTTCTGCCTTGGTTAACAAAATCATTAAGACTGATATCAATACTAAAAACTTTGTTTGGAACGCAACGATAACCTATTCCTTTAATAATAAATTCGTTAAAAAATAAATTTAGTATCTTTATAAGATGGATAAGGTTGAAACAATAGAATCGTTTTACAAGAAAAAATTCGATTGGATGCCGGAAAATTTTAAAAATGAAATTGGGCATTTCAATGTTTTTAATCTAGAACCTTTTTTTGGCGAAAAACCACAGCCAGTTCCGTATAAAAGACGTGATTTTTTTAAAATCATGTTGGTCAAAGGCAACAGCAAGGTTCACTTTGCAGACAAGATAGTGGAAATTAAAAAACAAGCATTATCTTTTTCTAATCCAAAGATTCCTTATAAATGGGAGCATCTTGATAATACGAGAGAGGGTTCTTTTTGTATTTTCAATCAACATTTCTTTCATCAATACGGGAATCTAGATCAATATTCGGTTTTTCAACCTAAGGGCAATCCTATTTTTGAGTTGACAGATGAGCAAGTAGAAAAAGTCGAATCGATCTACAAACGTATGTTTGACGAAATCAATTCAGAGTATATTTATAAATACGATGTGTTGCGAAATCTTGTTTTTGAATTACTGCATTTTGCTATGAAAATGGAGCCGACTGCAACTATTGAAAACCAACAATTGAATGCTTCCCAAAGAATCACAACCCTGTTTCTGGAAATTTTAGAGCGTCAATTTCCTATCGATGATGCGCATCAAAGAATATCGCTTCGGACAGCTTCAGATTTTGCAAATCAGTTAAATGTACATGTCAATCATTTGAATAGGGCCGTAAAAGAAATTACTCGAAAAACCACCTCGCAAATTATTGCAGAACGAGTTTTGCAAGAATCGAAAGTTTTGTTGAAGCATAGCAATTGGAGCGTTTCAGAAATTGCTTATTCCTTAGGATTTAGTGAAGTGACCTATTTTAATAATTTCTTCAAAAAGCATTTGTTGCTAAGCCCTTTAAAATATAGAAAACTCTAATTTTATAAAATAAAATGCCCCTAAATAGCATCTGCTATTTGGGGCATTTCTAAAAAATTAAAGTAGTATTACAGCTGATAAATTACCGATTCATAAGGTCTTAATTCACCATTTTTTGAAGCTTTAGCATAGTTGTTAATTAATACTTTAGATTTTTTGATGTTTATACCTGTTTTCGCAGTTGCATTTTTAGAGGAAAAATTGAGTAAAACCAATACTTTTTTCCCGTCTAATTCTCTAGTGTAAGCATATACATTTGGATTTTCTTTATCTAAAAGCGTGTATTTTCCATATACTAAAACTGGATTTGTCTTACGAAGTTTGGTCATTTTTCTGAAGTAATTTAATACTGAATTCGGATCTTTTTCCTGTGCTTCAGCATTCACAGCTGTATGGTTGTCGTTCACTTTTAACCAAGGTTCAGTAGTGCTAAAACCACCATTTTCAGAACTGTTCCATTGAAAAGGAGTTCTTCCGTTATCACGTGCTCCACCTGTTTTTTGATCTTCAATAAATTGTTTTAAATCACCACCAGCAATTTTAATTTTTTCGTATTCGGCAATAGTTTCAATATCGCGGTAGTCTTCAATTTTGTTGAATTTAGCGTTTACCATCCCAATTTCATCTCCATTATAATAATAAGGAGTTCCTCTCATAGAAAGCAAGAATGTTGTCAACATTTTAGAAGAAACGGCTCTGAATTCTGGAGCATCATTTCCCCATCGAGAAGTCATTCTAGGCTGATCGTGATTTCCTAAATAGATCGTTCCCCAACCTTTTTTGTTGTATACTGCATCCCAATCAGAATAGATTTTTTTGAAATCAACTAAGCTCCAATTAGGACTCATTTTCTTGAAATAACCAGGAATGTATCCTAAGTTGGTTCCTTCAAAATGATAACCCATATTTAGTTCTTTACGATCTTCATCTACAAAGTTTAAAGCTGTTGAGGTCAACATTCCGGCTCCTTCAGCTAAGGACATTACATCATATTTGCTCAATACTTCACGGTTCATTTCTTGAAGGTAATCGTGCAAATGTGGACCACTAGCCATATATACATCCCAGCGTCCGTGGTAGTTTTTATCCAATTCTTCTTGAGTAATTACGGGGAAATTTGTGTCTTTAGAGATAAATGGAATTACATCCATCCTAAACCCGTCAATTCCTTTTTTGAACCACCAATTCATCATGCTGTAAATTTCCTGACGTAATTTTGGATTCTCCCAATTCAAATCAGGTTGCTTGTAGCTGAAATAATGTAAATAATATGAATCAGTTTGTTTGTCATATCTCCAACCGCTTCCGTCAGCTTCAAAAGCACCCGGTCTGAATGCTGGTTTTCCTTTTTCGGCTGGCCACCAATGGTAATAGTCTCGATATGGATTGTCTCGTGATTTACGACTTTCTTGAAACCATTTATGCTCATCACTACTGTGATTAACCACTAAATCCATCACTAATTTTAATCCCCTTTCGTGCATTCCTTTTAGCAAAGCGTCAAAATCTTCCATGGTTCCAAACTCTTTCATGATGGTTTGATAATCCGAGATATCATATCCATTATCTGCATTTGGAGAACCATAAATTGGATTTAGCCAGACTACATCCACGCCTAAACTTTTGATGTAATCTAGTTTTTGAATGATTCCTTTTAAATCACCAACGCCGTCTCCGTCAGTATCTTTGAAACTTCTAGGATAGATTTGGTAAACTACTGCTTCTTTCCACCATTTACGGTCTGTTGTTTCTTTGTTTTCTTGAGCTGCCGATTGATTTACGGATGCCATTACAAGACACAAAAGTAAAATTGTAGTTAACTTGGAAAATACTACTTTCATTATTTTTTAATTTTATGGGTTAAATAGTTAAGTGCAATCAAAATTGATTTGTCAAATAATTTTTAGGATTGTTTTATTCTAAAAATTCTGAGGAAGTAAAATTAGATGGTTTATCTATTAAAGATTTTCATTGTAAAAAAAAAGTAGATTAATATTTTTTCAAATAATTAAAAATCAATTAATTATATTTAATACATGTTTAAAAAATGTAGTGGTTTTATAATTCAAAAAGTAATTTAAAAAAGTTTTCAGTAAGAAAAATGAAGTAAAAAAGCTTGATTTTTTATTTACAGCTTTTAATATAAGCTTTAGGAATAGAACATCTTTGTAAGATAGATAAAAATTAATTTTTTTTCACTCATTGTGTTATACAGACACATTATTTTATATATTTGAAATCGTTTTCGTTAAATTGAAGAAAATCAGATAATTTCAAATGAAAGTATAAAGCACTTTTTCAAACGGAATCAATTAAATTAAGCTATTTCTAATACCAATTAATAAAACCAAAATATGAAAAAAACAGTAGTATTAAATGCGTTAATTTTGATGCTTGGTGCGCAGACTTACGCACAAAAAAAGTGGGTTGAAACTCCAAAAGGATCTTATAATCTTGTTCAAAACAATGGTGGACAAACCTTAGGATATTCACCAAAATCAGGAGTAAAAATCATTCAAGTTGATGGTTTAGCTTTTAAAGATTTAAATAAGAATGGTGCATTAGATACCTATGAAGACTGGAGAAAACCAGTGGCAGAACGTGCTAAAGACTTAGCTACAAAAATGACCGTAGAACAAATTGCTGGATTGATGTTGTATAGCCGCCACCAAGCTGTGCCGGCTTCTGAGGCTGGAATGTTTGCTGGAACGTATAACGGCAAACCTTATTCTCAAAGCGGAGTAAAAGCATCGGATTTATCTGATCAACAAGTTGCTTTTTTGACCAAAGATAATTTACGTCACGTGTTAATGACTTCTGTTCAAAGCCCAATTATTGCTGCAGAATGGAATAATAATATACAAGCATTAGTTGAAGGCATTGGAGTAGGAATTCCTGCAAATAATAGTTCTGATCCACGAAATGGTGCTAATAAAGATTCTGAATATAACGCAGGTTCAGGTGGTTCTATATCGCAATGGCCAGAGGAATTAGGATTAGCGGCTACTTTTGATCCAGCTATTACAGAACAATTTGGCTCAATTGCAGGTAAAGAATATAGAGCTTTGGGAATCGCTACGGCATTATCGCCACAAATCGACTTAGCTACAGAACCAAGATGGAATCGTTTTGTAGGTACTTTTGGAGAAGATCCAAAACTAGCGACTGATATGGCAAGAGCTTATGTGGACGGATTTCAAACTTCTCCAAAGGCTATTGATGTTTACGATGGATGGGGGAATTTGAGCGTTAATGCAATGGTAAAACACTGGCCAAGTGGAGGTCCTGAAGAAGCGGGTCGAGATGCGCATTTTGCTTACGGGAAATTTGCTGTTTATCCAGGAAATAATTTTGAAACTCATTTAAAAATATTTACAGAAGGTGCTTTTAAATTGAGTGGTAAAACTAAAAAAGCATCAGCTGTGATGCCTTATTATACGATTTCTTATAACCAAGATACTAAAAACGGAGAAAATGTTGGGAATGGATTTAGTAAATACATCGTTACTGATTTATTGAGAAATAAATATGGTTATGACGGAGTAGTTTGTACGGATTGGTTGATTACAGCTAATGAAGGTCCAACTCCAGATGTCTTTTCTGGTAAATCTTGGGGAGTTGAAAAGTTAACTGTTGCCGAAAGACATTACAAAGTTTTGATGGCGGGAGTAGATCAATTTGGAGGTAATAATGACATTAATCCTGTTCTTGAAGCCTACCAAATGGGAGTAAAAGAACATGGAGATATTTTTATGCGCAAGCGTTTTGAGCAATCGGCTGTTCGTTTACTTTTGAATATTTTTAGAGTTGGATTATTCGAAAATTCATACTTAGATTCTGCTGAAACAAAAACAATTGTGGGCAAACCTGAGTTTATGAAAGCGGGTTATGAAGCACAATTAAAATCGGTTGTGTTGATTAAAAATCAAAATAAAACTTTGCCAATACAAAAAGGGAAGACCGTTTATATACCAAAACGAGTTACTCCTGCAGGAATCAACTTTTTTGGACAACCTTCTCCAGAAAAAATTGAATATCCAGTTAATTTAGAATTAATTAAAAAACATTATACAGTAACGGATGATCCTAACAAAGCTGATTTTGCAATTGTATTTATTAAAAGCCCAATAAGTGGAGGATATAGTAGAGCTGATAGAGAAGCTGGAGGAAATGGATATGTGCCAATTAGTTTGCAATTAAAAGATTATACAGCAGTTGATGCAAGAGCGCAAAGTATAGCAGCTGGAGATCCTGTGGTAGATCCAACAATTACAAACAGATCGTATTTGAATAAAACATCTAAATCAAATTCATATCCTGATTTAAACACGATTCTTGAAACCAAAAAAGCAATGAATGGTAAACCAGTTATTGTGTCAGTGAATATTTCAAATCCAATGGTTTTTGGAGAGTTCGAAAAAGATGTTGATGCAATAGTGGGTGAATTTGGGGTTCAAGTAGAAGCATTGATGGACATTATAGCAGGTAAAAAAGAACCTTCAGGATTGTTGCCTTTACAAATGCCGTTAAATATGTCTACTGTTGAAAAACAAATGGAAGATGTTCCTCATGATATGATTCCATATAAAGATGCTAATGGAAATGTATATGATTTTGGTTTTGGATTAAACTGGAAAGGGGTAATTAAAGATGCTAGAACTGAAAAATACAGTGTTAAAAAACAGTAAGCAATAATGAAGTATTAAAAAAGACTATCAGCAATGATGGTCTTTTTTTGGTTTAAAACTATTTTTTTGTAATAAATCAATAATAATATCTATTCTGGTTTTACATATAATTGTCTGATAATTTCTGATATAAGTCCTGTCCAACCCGTTTGGTGATTAGCTCCTAAACCTTTTCCGGTATCACCATCAAAGTATTCAAAAAACAAGTGGTTTTTGTTGAAAATTGGATCTTTTTGAAATTTTTCATATTCCCCATACATCGGAATTTTTTTGTTGGCATCAGGAATGAAAAGTGACAATAATCGTTTAGAAACGCCTTCGGCAGCTTGTTTTATACTCATCATTTCTCCTGAGTTAGTAGGGAATTCAACTTCGTATTCATTGCCATAATAACTAGAGAATTTCTCCAAAGAATCTAAAATCAAATAGTTCATTGGAAACCAAATAGGACCTCTCCAATTCGAATTTCCACCAAACATATCACCTGTTGCTTCGGCTGGGGTATAGTCAACCTGAACAGTTCCGCCTTCATAATTAAATTTATAAGGATGGGCTTTATGGTATTTAGATAGAGAACGAATTCCGAAATCAGATAAAAATTCTGTTTCATCAAACATGCGTTTCATAATCATTTTCATTCGGTGTCCTCTAAGAATTGCAAGTAAACGACTTTCGCCTTTTCCTGGATTATCCCAACTAGAGATTAAGCTAGCTAGATCGGGACGATTATTTAAAACCCATTCTACACGACGCTTGAAATCGGGTAATTTTTCTAATAATTCAGGAGTTAAAATTTCAACAGCAAATAAAGGAATTAAACCTACCATTGAGCGAACTTTTAGGAGCTCAGCATCACCATTTTCTTTATGAAGCATGTCATAATAGAACTGATCATCTTCGTCCCAAAGGTTTAGTTTGTCACCACCAATTGCCTGCATGGCTCCAGCAATGTGTAAAAAGTGTTCAAAGAACTTAGAAGCCATATCCTGATAAACAGGATTTTCAAGAGCAATTTCACAAGCAATACGCAACATGTTTAAGCTATACATAGCCATCCATCCTGTTCCGTCAGCTTGTTCTAAATGTCCTCCAGTAGGTAAGGCTGCTGATCGATCAAATACACCGATATTATCCATTCCAAGGAATCCACCTCCAAAAATATTATTTCCGCCTTCGTCTTTTAGATTTACCCACCACGTAAAATTCAATAGCAGTTTATGAAAGATACGTTCTAGGAAAACAACATCTCCTTTTCCGCCATTCATTTCTTTATCAATTTCGTATACTTTCCAAGTTGCCCATGCATGAACAGGTGGATTTACATCCGAAAATGACCATTCATAAGCCGGAATTTGACCATTTGGGTGCATGTAATATTCCCTTAGAATTACTGACAATTGTCTTTTTGCAAAGTCAGGATCTAAACGAGCTAGTGGTAAGGTATGAAAAGCTAAATCCCAAGCCGCAAACCAAGGGTATTCCCATTTGTCAGGCATGGATAGAATATTAGCAGTATATAAGTGTTTCCAAGTACTATTTCTTCCGTTTTTTCTGTTTTCATCAGGTTTTGGCATGGATGGATCTCCCTTTATCCATTCAAACACATTGTAATAATACCATTGTTTTGTCCAAAGCATGCCTGCATATGCTTGACGCTGAACAGATTTTAATTTTTCGTCTTCAATGCCTTTTTGAAGGGTTTCATAAAATTCATCTGCTTCAATTCCGCGTTTTTTGAAAATTTCGTCAAAATCAACAAAAGCATCACTAGGGGTAGTATTGGTAAAACGTAGGCGAAACACCTTTTTCCCATTTGCAGGAATTACGGCGCTGTATTTCACAGAAGCTTTTGTGCCAATATGATTTGGATTTACAGCATCTTTGCGTTTGTTTACGATGTAATCGTTAATACCATCTTTTGTGTATTGTGTAAGATTTGGAGAATCATATAATCTCTCAAAATTGGTTTCATTATCGCAGAACAAAAATTCATCTGCATGTTCAGCATATAGTTTATAACGTCCTACCAATCGATGATTTACTTCAATCAGAGAGCTTCCAATTCCAGTCAGAATAGGTTTGTGTTTGTAATTATCATATCCCCAACACCAAGTATTTCTAAACCAAATAGTAGGTAAAACAGTTATCGGAGCGGCAATTTTTGATCTGTTTTCAACAGTAACTTTAATTAAAAGGTCTTGTTCATCAGCTTTGGCATATTCGATAGAAATATCAAAATAAGCATCTTTATCAAAAATCCCTGTATCTAATAATTCATATTCTGGTTCAAGTCTAGAGCGTTTTTTACTTTCCTCAACCAATTTTGCATAAGGAAAAGCACCCTGAGGATACTTGTAAAGCATTTTTTGGTAGGAATGAGTAGGAGTTGAGTCTTGATAAAAATAGATTTCTTTTACATCTTCACCATGATTAGATTCGCTTCCTGTTAAGCCAAAAAAACGTTCTTTTAAGATATGATCTTTGTGATTCCAAAAAGCAAAACCAAAACAAATATGTTGTTTATTGTCAGAAATACCACCAATTCCTTCTTCGCCCCAACGATAGGCTTTTGAGCGAGCCATGTCGTGAGTAATATTATTCCAAGCATCTCCGCTTTGAGAATAATCTTCTCTAACAGTTCCCCATTGTCTTTCCGTTAAATAAGGACCCCATTTTTTCCAACCTTTATTATCCTGCCTTAATTTTAGTCTTGCTCTCTCTGCATTGTTTTCTGACATACCCCTATTTTCAATATTAATTCTAAATCGCAATTTATATAAATATCAAACAATATCAGCTAATTATTCTTCAAAAATCCAATGATTTAATTGAAAATTATTTATTTTTTCCCTTTTTCATTTTCATTTATGAAGTCAGTAACTTCTGAAAATTGAATTTTTAACTGCTTTATTTTGAATGTTAAGTTTGGTTTTAAGTTATAAATTGAAGAAGATAATAAGTGTTTTTTGTTCAAAATAGATTAGGTTTGAAATGTAAATAATTAATTTAGTGTTTGTTGTTTGAAATGATATGTAATGGCAACACGAAACAATAAGAAATGATTTTCATAGTGTTAATCTAAATTAAAAATTAGTATTTAATTTAGGGGAACTACTCAAATATAGAATGCGCAGAAATGGGTTTTATTTACTAATTTGACATCAAAAAATGGAGAGATGGACAATATATTGTTAGGAATTGACATAGGCGGGACAAATCTAAAGGTTGGGAGAGTAGAAAATAGCGAAATTGTAGCGCAAACTTTTATAGGAGTCAATGCAAATGAAACGGAACAAGAAATCCTTTCTGCTCTTTTTGAAGTAATAGATAAAGTTATAACCCCAAATGTTCAAGCTATTGGCATTGGAGTTCCTGCTGTAGTTGATCCAATATCAGGAATCGTTTATGATGTGCAAAATCTACCAGCTTGGAAAGAAGTTGCCTTAAAAGAAATGGTAGAAAATCGCTATAAAATTCCAGTTTATATAAACAATGACGCCAATTGTTTTGCCTTGGGAGAAAAAATATTTGGGAAAGGTAAAGACTTTAAAAATTTTATAGGACTTTCCATAGGAACGGGTATTGGTATGGGAATCATAATAAATAACAGTCTTTATAACGGTGTTCTTTGCGGTGCTGGCGAAGTAGGAATGATTCCTTACAAAGAGGGAATTATGGAAGATTATTCGAGCGGTTTTTTCTTCACCAATACCTATAAATTAAGCGCAATGGAATTGAGTTTAAAAGCTGCTGAACGCGAGAAGAAAGCTTTAGAATGTTTTGCTGAATTTGGATCGCATTTAGGGGAATGCATCAAGGCAATTCTATACATGTTTGCACCTGAAGCTATTATTTTAGGAGGCTCAATAAGTAAGTCGTATCCGTTTTTTAAAGAGGCATTAGAAATATCCTTACAGTCATTTGCCTACCAAAAGCAAATCCAAAATTTAAAAATTGAAACCTCAAATCGAGAGAATATTGCAATACTTGGAGCGGCTTCACTCTGCCTTCAAGACACGCTGTCCTCTTTATAATCTAAATTTAGAAAGTTGAATTTTATAAGTGATTTTCCTCGCTTAAATGCTCCAACATATCTTTAGTCATTGATTCTAAATTGTATTTATGATTCCAGTTCCAGTCTTTTCTGGCTTCGGAATCATCAATGCTAGAAGGCCAGCTATCCGCTATTTTTTGACGAAAATCAGGATTGTAAGTAATAGTAAAATCAGGAATGTGTTTCTTGATTTCGGCAGCAATTTCCGTTGGTGTAAAACTCATTGCAGCTAGATTATAGGAAGAATGAATTTTTATTTTTTCTGCTGGAGCCTGCATAATATGAATTGTAGCGGCAATTGCATCTTCCATATACATCATTGGCATTTTGGTTTCTGAGGATAAAAAACATTCATACGTTTTGTCCGTAAGTGCTTTATGAAAAATATCAACAGCATAATCCGTAGTGCCGCCACCGGGAGGAGTTGGCCAACTTATTAAACCTGGATATCGAATACTTCGTACATCTACTCCAAAAACATTATGGTAGTATTCACACCATCTTTCGCCCGCTTGTTTGCTGATTCCATAAACCGTTGATGGTTCCATTATGGTGTATTGTGGCGTGTTTTCTTTTGGAGTTGTAGGGCCAAAAACGGCAATACTAGAAGGCCAGAATATTTTTTTTATTTTTTTGGCTTTAGCCAAATTCAAAACATGAAACAACGAATTCATATTTAAATCCCAAGCAAAAGCAGGATTTTTTTCGGCTGTCGCAGATAATAAGGCAGCCATTAAATAGACTTCATCAATCTGGTGTATTTCAACTAAATGCTCAATTTGATTAAAGTCTAAAGCATTTACTACTTCAAAAGGGCCAGAGTTTACCACATCATTATTTAACTTTCGAATATCCGAAGCAATTACATTTTCTGTTCCGTATAGTTTTCGAAGTTGGTGTGTGAGTTCTGTTCCAATTTGCCCGCAAGCGCCTATAATCAATACTTTAGTACTCATGTCGTCTGTTTTATAGAACAAAGATAACGTTTTCGTTAAATATCACAATTTAATAAAAAAAGTTATAAATATCACAAAATAGCATTTGAAATGATGAAAAAAGTCTTAATTTATATTTTTTAAAACATAAAAATCGCCTCTCAAATAGTAGATTGTTAATCTGTAGTCGTAATTCGTTATTGTAAATTTACTTTGTAACTTTGTACTTTAATGAAAATTCAAATGGCAAATAAAATAACGGTCTTCTTTTTTATGATATTCATTTTGTTTTCGTGTCAAAACGACAACCAAAAGCGTATTGCTGAAAACAAAAAAGAGATCAAGAAAAGAGAACTCATTTTTACGAATATTGATAAAGCTTGGGTGTTTTATGATGCTCCTATCAATACAACTACCGAAGCCAGTGTGTCGAGTTGGAATGAACTGCGTTTGTTTTTAGCTGAATTATCTCAAAAACCCAAAAAAACTATTGGGGCTTTCCAAAAAAAATCAACTGAAATCTCTAAAAAAGCAATGGCTTTAAGAGAAAGTGTTCCTTATCAGTTCAGTAAACCTCAAATTAAAAGCCGAATTTCAACTTTGATTACTAAAGTTCGATTGTTGGATTTATTCATTCATTTAGATAATATTCCAGATAAAAAAGTAGTGTTGCTAATTTCGCAAATCAATATAGAATTGGTCTCTTTGCAACGGCAAATGGATAAAATTGTGGAAAAAAGCAAAATCCCTGTTGAAATGGGTGAGTCTGAAATGTTGAAAATGCTGGATACAACGAGAGCCATTCCAAGCACGCCAATCCCGAACAAATCTTTTGACCCAAACACCCCTCGCGTTGAGTAAAATAGCCTTATACAATACCTACGATAATTCGCCAAAAACAGCGCAAATTGTAGCCCGTTTGCAAGAAAACAATCCAGTAAAAATGCATCTTGATGGATTGCTAGGTTCGTCGCTTTCGTTTGTAATTCGGTCTGTATTTAAGAAAGCAGAACTTCCATTTTTGATTGTTTTAAACAACAAAGAAGAAGCTGCCTATTACTTGAATGATTTGGAACAAATGATTGGTGATCAAGATGTTTTGTTTTACCCAGGCTCTTTCCGTCGTCCATATCAAATAGAAGAAACTGATAATGCAAATGTTTTACTTCGCGCAGAAGTTTTAAACCGAATTAATTCGCGCAAAAAGCCAGCTGTTATTGTTACCTATCCAGAAGCATTATTTGAAAAAGTGGTAACCCGAAAGGAATTGGATAAAAACACGCTCAAGGTTTCTGTGGAGGATAAAATTTCTATTGATTTTATCAACGAAGTATTATTCGAATATGAATTCAAAAGAGTCGATTTCATTACGGAACCTGGAGAATTTTCGGTACGTGGAGGAATCGTAGATGTGTTTTCGTTTTCGAATGACAATCCATACCGAATCGAATTTTTTGGTAACGAAGTCGAAAGCATTCGAAGCTTTGATGTTGCGACTCAATTGTCATTGGAAAAACAAAAGAAAATAACAATAATCCCGAATGTAGAGAACAAAGTTTTTCAAGAAAATCGGGAAAGTTTCTTGGATTATATTTCGGAGAAAACAGTTATTTTTATTCAAAATACCGAAGATTTTTTATCACAATTAGACAAACAATTTGGCAAAGCCGAAGAAGCTTTCGAGAAATTATCGAAAGAAATAAAACGTTCTACGCCAGAACAATTGTTCTTGAATCAAACGGAATTTATAAAACGAGCGCTGGATTTTTCAATTGTAGAATTGGGTTCAAAAGCCGTTTTTAGAACAACCAAAAAGTTTGATTACCACATTCAGCCACAACCTTCGTTCAACAAACAATTTGATTTGTTATTGAATAATCTGAATGAAAATCATTTTAACGGATACAAGAATTATTTGTTTTGTTCCAATGAAGCCCAAGCCAAACGATTTCACGATATATTTGAAACCTTGGACGAGGCTAATTCTGAAAACATTCGCAAGCAATATCATACCGTTGTTTTGCCTTTGTACCAAGGATTTATTGACGAAGAAAACCAAATTACCTGTTACACTGACCACCAAATTTTTGAACGTTACCATAAATTCAGCATCAAAAACGGTTATTCGAAAAAGCAGAATATCACATTAAAAGAACTGACAACATTATCTGTTGGGGATTATGTAACGCATATCGATCACGGAATTGGGAAGTTTGGAGGTTTACAAAAAATACAAGTTGAAGGCAAAACGCAGGAAGCCATAAAGCTTGTTTATGCCGATAATGATATTGTGTATGTGAGTATTCATTCGCTGCATAAAATTTCAAAATACAACGGAAAAGACGGAACACCACCTAAAATTTACAAATTAGGTTCAAATGCCTGGAAGATTCTTAAACAAAAAACCAAGGCGCGCGTCAAACATATTGCATTCAATTTGATTCAATTGTATGCTAAAAGAAGGCTTGAAAAAGGATTTCAATTTGCGCCTGATAGTTATTTGCAAAATGAACTAGAAAGTTCTTTTATTTATGAAGATACGCCGGACCAAACTAAATCAACTGCGGAAGTAAAAGCCGATATGGAAAGTGATCGCCCAATGGATCGTTTGGTTTGTGGTGATGTAGGTTTTGGGAAAACGGAGGTGGCTATCCGAGCTGCTTTCAAAGCAGTTGATAATAGCAAACAAGTTGCCGTTCTGGTGCCAACTACAATTTTGGCGTACCAACATTACCGTACTTTTTCGGAACGATTGAAAGATATGCCAGTTTCTGTTGGCTATTTGAACCGATTCAGAACAGCCAAACAGAAGGCGGAAACGTTGAAACAATTAGCCGAAGGCAAACTTGATATTGTTATTGGAACGCATCAATTAGTTAACAAAAATGTAGTTTTCAAAGATTTGGGTTTGCTAATTGTTGATGAAGAACAAAAGTTTGGCGTGAATGTAAAAGATAAACTCAAAACCATTGCTGCTAATGTTGATACATTGACATTAACGGCAACGCCAATTCCAAGAACTTTGCAGTTTTCGTTAATGGCAGCACGAGATTTATCCGTAATTACAACGCCTCCGCCTAACAGATATCCTATTGAAACAAATGTAGTAGGATTTAGTGAAGAGTTGATTCGGGATGCAATTTCGTATGAAATTCAGCGTAACGGGCAAGTTTTCTTTATCAATAACCGAATAGAAAATATCAAAGAAATTGCCGGAATGATTCAGCGTTTGGTTCCTAATGCCAGAGTAGGAATAGGGCATGGGCAAATGGAAGGCGCCAAACTTGAAGAATTGATGTTGGCATTTATGAACGGAGAGTTTGATGTTCTGGTTGCAACAACTATTATCGAAAGCGGATTGGACGTTCCAAATGCGAATACTATTTTCATCAACAATGCGAATAATTTTGGCTTGTCTGATTTGCATCAAATGCGAGGACGTGTAGGGCGTAGTAACAAAAAAGCATTTTGTTATTTTATTTGTCCACCGTATTCAGCAATGACAGATGATGCCAGAAAACGAATACAAGCTTTGGAACAATTCAGCGAATTGGGAAGTGGATTTAATATTGCCATGAAAGATTTGGAAATTCGTGGAGCTGGAGATTTATTGGGTGGTGAACAAAGTGGTTTTATCAATGAAATCGGATTTGACACTTATCAAAAAATCATGAATGAAGCTATCGAAGAGCTTAAAGAAAATGAATTTAAGGAATTATATCCTGAGGAAAACAATTTGGAAACCAAAGAATACGTGAAAGATTTACAAATTGACACGGATTTTGAATTATTATTTTCTGACGAATATATCAACAATGTTTCGGAACGATTGAGTTTATACAATGAGTTAGGAACGGTTAAAAATGAAGAAGAATTGATCCTTTTCCAAAATAAATTGATTGACCGTTTTGGACCGTTGCCACCACGAGCTAATGCATTGATGAACAGTATTCGAATCAAATGGATTGCTACCCGAATAGGAATCGAGAAACTAGTGATGAAACAAGGCAAGATGATTGGATATTTTGTTTCAGATCAACAATCGGATTATTACCAATCCAATCGTTTTCATCAAGTGCTGCTGTTTGTTCAAAAACACAGTTCTATTTGTAAAATGAAAGAAAAACAAACCCCCGCAGGTTTAAGACTTTTGCTAACTTTTGACAATGTGAAATCAACAAGAAAAGCATTGGAACTGATGGAGTTGTTAGGAGGGGTTTAAAAATAAAAAAGCTTCCAGTCTCAATTAGGCTGGAAGCTTTTTAAATTTATAGTTAGTTGAGATTAGTTTTTCAAATCTTTAATTACTTTGAAAGCTACATCCACCTCGTTTTCACTTACTAAAATAGTAAACTCATTTGAAGTTGAAATTACCTCGTTAATGATAATTCCTTCCCAAGCCAAACGTTGAAAAATGAAATAGTAAATCCCAGGAACAACAATATTTTCTTTAGGCAATTTTACAGTAATTGAAGCTAGATTTTCTAATTTTTGAATTAGTTTTTCATTAGCAAAATGCTTGTCAACTAAATGATTTACGCTGTTGCTTACTACAATATTGGTTTCATTTACGCCTCTAGATGAAGTATAAAAAATATCAGAAAAAGTATTGATGTCCGTAATTAATTCTGCTTGTTTGTTTAAAACTGTATCTGATGCTGCAAAAGTGTAATCCGTCAATTCAGAACGAACAGTTATCTCACCAATGTTTTTAATTACTTTGTTGATTTTGTGATTGAGTTTAAAATCCAATTCTTCAGTTAGTCTTTTAAGTGACATCACTACAGCCCCTTGTTTAACTTCTTTGCCAAATTCACTTTCTAATTCGGTCATTATATTTCTTGATAATGAAGTTAAATTTATGATACCCAGGGACAAGGCATTCAATAAAAAAGGTTTTGTTTTAATGTAATTTTCTACAATTGAAGAAACAGTTTTCATAGTTGTAAGAGTTTAGTTTTTTGGGTAAATAGTTGTGTTTGGTAAATAGTTGTGTTAAAAACCGTGGCAAATATAATTAAAAAAACAATTTGTTACAAATATAACAATAAATTTTTTTGTTAAAAATGAAAAAATGCATCTATAAGGTGCTCAATAACAAAGGTTTTGTCGTTTTTATAGATGGCAATGATGTCAAAACGGACATTAAGGTCTAAATTTCTTTTATTTACAAAGGCATCAACGGCTTTTACAAGAAGTTGAATTTTTTTTGGATTTACAAAATCTTGCGGTAATCCAAATTCTAATGAAGATCTAGTTTTAACTTCTACAACAGCCAGAGTATCTTCTTTTTGTGCAAGTATATCAATCTCTGCTTTTTGGAAAGTCCAATTGGTTTCTAAAATGGTATAGCCTTTATCTTGAAGGAATTTCACAGCCTTTTGTTCTCCTAATTTTCCAAGTTCATTGTGTTCGGCCATGAGGTTTTGTTTTTACCAGCTTTTAGTCAAATACTACAGAACTCGAGGTTTTGTCCACATCAATTTTGACTGTATTTCCTAAAATTAATGCTCTATTGTCTTGAATATGACCAGCTGGGAAATTGTAAATAACAGGAATGTCATACTTTTTAGTAACGTCGTCAATAATTTCAACTGCATTTTTACCCCAAGGAATGTCGTTATCTTTCATTTTTGTCATAGAACCCACAATAATTCCTTTGATGGCATCAAGACAGCCGTTGCGTTTTAAATTCATCATCATACGATCAATATGATAGAGATATTCATCTAAATCTTCTATGAATAAAATTTTATCCGTACAATCAATTGCGGATTGAGATCCCAAAACGCTGTATAAAATGGATAAATTTCCTCCTACTAATTCACCAGTAGCTTTCCCGGGTCTATTCATTTGGTTCCCAGCTATAGCATAGAATAAAGGTTCGCCAAAAATAGAAATGCGTAACGATTCTATAGCTTCAGCAGATGCTTTAGGAATACTGATTGGCATAATTGCATGAATTGATTTAAAACCCATAGTGTTCAAATGGTTGTGTAAAACCGTTACATCACTAAATCCTATTATCCATTTTGGGTTTTGTTTGAATTTACTGAAATCAAGTAAATCAATCATTCGAACGGTGCCATAACCACCACGAACACACCAAATAACTTTTACATTAGGATTGTCCATTTGCTCTTGAAAATCAGAAGCGCGTTGTTCGTCAGTTCCCGCCAGTTGATTGTCATCTAGGCCAATGCTTTTTCCAATGATAACTTCGAGTCCCCAACTGTGCAATAAGTCGATAGCTGGTTTTAGGTTATCATCTATGTTTTTTCGGGCAGTTGCCACAATAGCAATAGTATCTCCTTTTTGTAAAGTAGGCGGTGTAATCATTACAGTATTTGCTTGCATATTGAAGGATTGTAAAATAAAAATTAAAAATAGGATTTTATGGGAAACTAAATGGCGCATTATAAAAGAGATTTTGATATCATTCAAGTTTCCTTTTTTTAGGATTGAAAAACAAATATAATCAATTTGTAAATATTTTGAAGCTGCTTGTCATAAATGTAGTATTTTTATTATATAAATAATTTAAATTTTATGAGAATAATTTCGCTTTTGACAATCTTGTTTCTGATGCCAAAATTAAATGCACAACAAAAGAGCTATAGAATACATACGGTAGCATTCTACAATTTTGAAAATTTTTTTGACACCATAAATGATCCTAATACGAATGATGAAGAATGGACCCCAAAAGGCGCACAACATTGGACTTCTTCAAAATACCAAATCAAACTTCAAAATTTGTCTCGCGTTTTGTCCGAAATCGGTTCTGCCGAAAATATTGAATCACCAACTTTTATTGGCGGTTGTGAAATCGAAAATAGAAATGTTTTGGAGGATTTAATCAAGCAGCCTAAAATGGTGCAGGCTGATTATAGAATTATACATTTTGATTCGCCTGACAAACGTGGAATTGACGTGGCTTTATTGTATAGAAAAAAACATTTTAAGCCCACTAGTTATGTAAACATTCCGTTATATGTTTATAAAAAAGAAACCAAAATCAAAGATAATTCAAAAGTTGAATCAGCCGAAAAAACAGATGATATTTTACAAACGAGTGCTAAAAACCATCGTGTTTATACACGTGATCAGCTTTTAGTAACTGGATTTTTAGATGGAGAAGAGATAAATATCATTGTCAATCATTGGCCTTCACGATCAGGTGGAGAAAAAAAATCTAGCCCATTTAGGGAAGCAGCGGGTGCATTAAACTTAAAGATTATAGACTCTTTGCAACATATAAATCCCAATGCAAAAGTTATTACTATGGGGGATTTGAACGATGGACCTTATAACAAAAGTGTAAAATTTGCATTAGGCGCAAAATCATTAAAAGTGGATGTAAAGCCTTTTGGAATTTATAATCCATTTGATGAAATGGCCAAAGAAGGGCAAGGAAGTATTGCACATCGTGATGCTTGGGATATTTTTGACCAAATAATGGTTTCAGAAACCTTACTCAAAAATGATTTTTCTTCTTTCCGGTATTGGAAAGCTGGAATCTATAACAAATCCTTTTTAATACAAACTAGCGGACAATATAAAGGATATCCTCTACGGCATTCTGCAACCGAAGTAGGATTTAGTGATCATTTTCCTGTTTATATTTATTTGATTAAAGAAAAAACCAAGAATGAATAACATCTTTCTTTAAAGAATTATTCTATAATTAAAGTAAATTTGAAGTGTTTCAGTTTTAGAAAACAATTATATCCATTTGTAAAATATAGGATACAATGTTTAGTATTTCACTCTAAAACAATATATTTGTAAAATAATATAACAATTTTTAATAAAAAAGTTAGAATGATAACAATTGCAAATCAATTTGGGATGAAAGAAGCTTTAGAACAATTAGGTGTAAAAGCTATAAATGAAGGTACTTCAACTGGAATAAATAATTTTTCATCAGGAGAAATTCTAGAAAGCTATTCGCCAGTTGATGGAAAATTAATTGCATCAGTAAAAGTTTCAACTGCAGCTGATTATGAAAAAGTTATGCAAACTGCAACCGAAGCTTTCAAAACATTTAGACTAATGCCTGCGCCACAACGCGGAGAAATTGTGCGTCAGTTTGGAGATAAATTACGTAAAAATAAAGAAGCTTTAGGTAAATTAGTTTCTTATGAAATGGGTAAATCTTTGCAAGAAGGTTATGGTGAAGTTCAGGAAATGATAGATATCTGTGATTTCGCAGTTGGTCTTTCCCGCCAATTGCACGGATTAACCATGCATTCAGAACGTCCAGGACACCGTATGTATGAGCAATACCATTCAATGGGAGTTGTCGGAATTATTTCGGCATTTAATTTTCCTGTGGCAGTTTGGTCTTGGAACACCGCTTTAGCTTGGATATGTGGTGATGTTTGCGTTTGGAAACCATCCGAAAAAACACCACTTTGCGGAATTGCTTGCCAAAATATAATTGCCCAAGTTATTAAGGAAAATAATCTTCCAGAGGGGATTTCTTGTTTGATTAATGGTGATTACAAAATAGGCGAATTAATGACTGCTGATAGACGTATTCCTTTGGTTTCAGCAACTGGTTCTACCCGAATGGGGAAAATTGTTGCACAAGCTGTTGCGGGTCGTTTGGGTAAATCATTATTAGAATTAGGCGGAAACAATGCGATAATAGTAACACCAGATGCTGACATAAAGATGACTGTAATTGGAGCAGTTTTTGGAGCAGTAGGAACCGCTGGACAACGCTGCACCTCAACACGTCGTTTAATTATTCATGAAAGTATTTATGATAAAGTTAAAGATGCTGTGGTAGCTGCATACAAACAATTGCGAATAGGAAATCCATTAGACGAAAATAATCATGTTGGTCCACTAATTGATACGCACGCGGTTGAAATGTATGCGCATGCATTGACAAAAGTAGTTGCCGAAGGTGGAAAAATCCTTGTAGAAGGAGGTGTGCTTTCGGGTGAAGGGTATGAAAGTGGTTGCTATGTAAAACCTGCAATTGCTGAAGCAAAAAATTCTTTCGAAATTGTACAACATGAAACTTTTGCACCTGTTTTATATTTAATAAAATATTCTGGCGAAGTCACTAATGCAATCGAACTTCAAAACGGAGTTGCACAAGGATTATCTTCTGCAATTATGACTAATAATTTGCGTGAAGCGGAATTGTTTTTATCGGTTACGGGTTCAGATTGTGGAATTGCCAATGTAAATATTGGAACATCGGGAGCGGAAATTGGAGGAGCTTTTGGTGGAGAAAAAGAAACTGGCGGTGGACGTGAATCAGGTTCTGATGCCTGGAAAATATACATGCGCCGTCAAACCAATACTATAAATTATACGACTAGCTTGCCATTGGCACAAGGAATAAAATTTGATTTGTAATTCAAGAAATAATTCTAAATAAAAAAGACAATTTGAGTTTATCAAATTGTCTTTTTTATTAAAAACAGTATTTGAAAAATACTTTTATAAGTTAAATGAAGCGCCAATATTGAACACGAACTGATTGTTTAAATGATCAAAACCAGTAATGTTATTGTCGTATTTAGCTATTGGTACACCAGCTTCGGTAAAAATACCAAAACCTTCTGTGAAGAAATAACGAAAGCCAAGATGCGCCCCGAAGTTTCGTAATCCTAAATCAAGTCCTGGATAAATATCCATTTTTTCATCTAGTTTAAATACATTGCCTAAATTAGCATTGAACCTTACTTTTGCATCGAATCGATCACCAAATTCTGGTTTGTTGTTTAAAGCATCTGAAGTAGCTGATAATAAATAAGAAGCTACAAATCCGTATGACATGTTTTCGCCAAGGCCAAAATCCGATGAAAGACGAATTCCAGATCCTCCATTTTGAATGTTTGCGCCAACATCAAATTTGACATCTCCTTTTCCTTTAAAAGCTACTTGGGCATGTATTAAACTGAAGGCGAATAATAGCGATAGTGTAATAATTTTTTTCATAATCTTGGGGGTTAAAATTTATCCCGCAAAACTAATAAAATTATACGCTAATTCCTACCTTTTTCATTTGGATATAAAAAATCTAAAGGTTCGCTTTGCCAGAATTCTTTCGTGTCAACATCCATAATTGTAAGCGGTCCTTTAAAGGCGGCTCCAGTATCTACATTCCAAACATTTGCCATAACAACAGGCTTAGTTTCGCCAATTCTAGTAACGGGAGTATGACCTATATATACTTCATCATATAAGGTAAGTCTTTTGGGATACATTGGATGATTTCGTTTCATGGTTTTGTCCAATGCTAAAGCGGTTTCCCATAATGTTCGGTCCCAATAGAAAAGTTTTGGAAAATATTCAAAATCGATGCCGTTCATATTGGTAAAACCCGCATGAATAAACAAACGGTTTTTATCGTCTAAATAATGGTCTTTAAGTGATTGAAGAAATTCAATATGCCTTTGTTTGATTTCTAAACTAACCGTTTCATATGCTAAAACAGTTGCTTCGCCCCCATGTTTGTACCATAAAACATTATCCTTGTTGTCGTTAAGCCAATGAAGCAATAATTCATCGTGATTTCCTCTGATAAAGTGACAATTATTTGTAGTATTCAATGCTATTAAATAATCGATAACTTGAGGAGATTGACTCCAGCCATCTACATAATCGCCCAGAAAAATTAAGGTGTCTTCTGTAGTGACTTTTGCGCGTTCCATAATTTGGTGTATGGCTCTTAATCCTCCATGTATGTCGCCTATGACGAATGTTCTCATTTGGTTAGTATCAATTTGTTTTCACACAAAAATAAGTGAAAAGTAGTTCTGTTTTTATATTTTTTTGAAGTTCTGATTGTTAAGTGTGTTTCATAAATAATATCCTGATGGATTAGACTATTTGCTAGACGTAAATATTTCTTTTTTATGAATCAAACTCAATTAATTTTATCAGAAAAATCATGGTTTTTGGTGATTGTTTCCTGTGTTTTTTTAGAATAATTTTATACAAACTTTAAAGCAATTTATAATGAGTGCAGTTTTAACATTGTTGTTTTTACTAATTGATTGGATATGTAATTTGCTGAATGCAATTTTATTTGGTTAATATGATTATTGTACATCATACTTCATTTTTCTCAAAATCCGTAGAGCTTCTTTAAACGAAAGATATACCTGTGTAAAAGGTTTCAAAAGGAGTTTAGCATCAATCAGTTTTTGTTTGGCATCTTCAAAACCGTTTAAGTAACAAATCATAAAAGTAGAAGGTAGATTTTCTAAATCCTTAAATTCTCGGTCGGATAACAAAGTTCCTTTTTGAAGTTTGCTCAGTAAAATTATATTTGAATTGTAAATGTGAAATAGTAATTTTTTATTGAATTCGGGTGGTTGAAACAGCATTTGCCTTTCAATTTTATAATAACCATTGTCATGGAAATGGATGGTTTGCTGTTCTAGAGGATAATAGCTGGTTTTGTCATTTAATCCTAAAGGCACGTATTCAATTATGGTAAAAGTGTCTTCGTCATAGGTGATTTCTACCACGTCTTGTGCGGAATAAAAAAGCTTAATTTGTTCATTAATCAACTCAATATCAACTCTTGATAAATAGATTTTGTCGCGAGATTTTTTAGAAATCCCTGCCCAGCATATTACAAACAATTCCTTGAAGACTTTATATTTAGGCTCCATGTTTTTATGCCTAAAATTCAAAAAATCAATTACGTTATCAAGCGTATATTGAATACTGTTGCGTGAATTATTTTCAATGCCAATAACCGTTTCCGTGTTTTGATAATTTTTTTCGATTTCTCCTTCAACTGGCATGGTATTGCTGCCTCGCCTTATAAAAATGCTGTTTGCTGGAATAGTGTGAATTCCCTTTTTGAAGAAAGAAGTTTTGCTTTTGGGTTTAATGGTAACAAGTCCTATTACTTTGTCCTTTGGTAAATTTGGGAAAGGGACATTCTCGTATTGGATTTTAGGTGGATTTTCAAGAAATGCGTTTACTAAATTTTGAATGCGACTATCGTCAAAAAAATCATCTCCTACAATTTCATTATCATAATCTTCAACACCCACAACTATATAGGAATTATTAGTGGGATTAGAGTTTGACAAGGCACAAATGTGTTTTAAAAATTTAGCTTTTCCTTCTCTTGAATGCAAGTTCAACTGACGCTTTTTGTCATAAAAACTACTCTCGTCATTGTGTGCGAGAAGGTTTTTTATGAGAAGTCGTTTGTTGATCATTAGATTGGTTTCAAGGTTTTATGAATAACTAGCTTTTAGCACGGTTTACAATTGTTGCAGAGGCTTGCGCTGTTGGGTACACAATTAAATCGGCAATGTTTACATGATAAGCTCTTGAAACTACAAAATGAATAATATCAGCAATATCTTCGGCTTGTAAAGCATCTAGGCCGTTATAAACTGTTGAGGCTCTTTCTGAATCACCTTTGAAACGCACTTCACTAAATTCAGTTTCAACCATTCCGGGATGAATGGCACCAACTCTTATTCCGTAAGGATTTAAGTCCATTCGCATGCTATGATTTAATGCATCAACAGCATGTTTTGAAGCACAATATACATTACCGTTTGGATATACTTCTTTGCCAGCGATGGAACCAATATTAATAATATGCCCAGATTTTTGTTCAATCATTTTTGGAATTATGGCTTTCGACACATATAAAAGTCCTTTAACATTGATATCAATCATGGCATCCCAATCGTCTAAATCTCCATTTTGGATAGGATCTAAGCCATGGGCATTTCCGGCATTATTAATTAAAATGTCAATTTTTGAAAAAGCTTCGGGTAAAGAACTGATAGTTTCAAAGACGGCTTTTTTGTCTCGAACATCAAATACTAAGGTGTGAACTTCTGTGCATTCGGAAAGCGCTTCTTTCAGTTCGATTAATCGTTCTTCTCGTCTTCCGCAAATGATAATTTTATAACCGTTTTTAGCTAATAGGATTGCAGTTGCTTTGCCAATTCCACTAGTTGCGCCAGTTATTAGGGCTGTTTTATTCATGATTTATTTCTCTGAGATTTTCTTTTTTTGAACATTTTAAAATAAAATTTAACATACTGAAAGTGTCGTTTGGTATAAAAATTGCCAACTGTTACAAAGGGATAATAAGATTTGTTTTTTTGTTAATTGATATGTTAAATTATTTTTGAAAGGCACTAAGCAAGTCTTATTTTCCGTTATGAAATTACTAATTTAAAAAATAACAAGGTATGAAAAAAGTAAAATTTTATTTGACAGCGTTTTTTGTAATAGCATTCTTAGGTTTGTTTTTTGTAAGTTGCAGTAATAATGGAGATGGATCTCAAACGTCGAGAATTTCTGTTAGAATGACTGACGCGCCTGGTGATTATGATGAGGTAAACGTGGATGTATTAGATGTAATGATTAAAAGTAATTCTAATGCGGATGATCAAGGCTGGATAAGTATAGGAAATATTACTCCTGGAATATATAATTTACTTGATTTAACAGGCGGTGTAAATGTAATGTTAGCGGATAATAATGTGCCTTCTGGTGATTTAGGACAAATCAGATTAGTTTTAGGGGATAGAAATACCGTAGTTAAAGATGGGGTTACCTATCCTTTGAATACGCCAAGTGCACAACAATCTGGATTGAAATTACAAGTTAATCAAACACTTTTAGAAGGCGCTACGTATGAATTTCTTTTAGATTTTGATGTTGAACATTCTGTTGTGGTTCAGGCTGGTGGTTCAGGAATTTATAATTTGCATCCAGTAATTAGAGTAACAACAAATGCTACTTCAGGAGTTATTAAAGGTGCGATAAGTCCAAATTTAGTTGGGTTTCAGGTTTTAGCTTCTGTTCAAGTTGGAACAACTACAGTTTCAGCCTATGCAAATGAACAAGGTTTGTTCCAATTAAATGGAGTTCCTGCAGGAACATATACGGTCACTTTGACACCAGATGTAGCTTCGGGTAAAACTGTAAAAACAGTTGACGGAGTTGTAGTAGTCAATGGAGTTGTTACTGATATGGGCAACATCGCTTTATAGAGAAAATTATAATTGCATAAAAAAACAGCTAGTAATAGCTGTTTTTTTATGCAATTTATTTAATAATTAAGGAACATCATTCCCCATACTTTCGGTCCAAATGGCAAACCAATCTTCTTTGTCTAATTTTAATTCGGTTGCTTTCATCAAAGATTGGATTCGGGCAACATTTACAGTTCCTGCAATAGGAATTATTTTTGCAGGATGTTGCAAAATCCAAGAAAGTAAAAGTGTATCAGAACCCAATTCATATTTTGAAACCAAAGTCGCCAATAGCTTTTTTAAGCGTCTTGTTTGCTGATTGTCTTCTCTAAAAACACTTCCCAAAGGATTCCATGACATTGGACGTATGTTGTGAACCTGCATATAATCTAGACTTCCATCAAGCATCGGCTCATAATTTGTAGCCGAAAAAGAAATTTGATTATAACTTACTTCTGTTTTTTGACTAATCAATTCTGTTTGCGAAGCCGTGAAATTAGAAAGTCCAAAATCAACAATCTTCCCTTCAGATTTTAGTTTCAGTACCGCTTCCGCAATTTCATCCGCTTGCATTAATGGGCTTGGTCTATGTAATAAAAGGACATCTAAATAATCCGTCTGTAAGTTTTTCAATGAATTTTCAACAGACCAAATGATGTACTCTTTTGAATAATCATAATGTTTGATTTTGTTACTTCTATTTTCCGTTACCATTTGGATGCCGCACTTAGAAATTAACTGCATTTTATTTCTGTCAATTTTGCTTCCGTTTAGCGCTTTTCCAAAATCAGATTCCGTAGTATAGGAACCGTAAATATCCGCATGATCAAATGTTGTGATTTTGTTTTCTAAACAAAGATGAATCATGTTTATTATTTCTTTAGTACTGAGATTTTTATCCCAAACACCCCAATTCATAGCCCCAGCAATAATAGGAGATAAAGTTGTTTTACTCATGGTTTTTATATTTTATTCAAATTGGTATTTTGTCTATTTCAAAGTCTATTTTTCAAAGTTCTTAAAAATAGGTAAATTCTATCATAATTCGTCCTTAAAATTAGGGATTTCCCCGAAGTTTTAACCATTTTTTAACATCTTTCTTCTAAAAAAAAATTCAATTTGCACTACCAAAAGCAAGGCATTAAATACTTAGGTTTTAAAAATATTAATATGGAAGAAAATACAACGACTTTAGACATTAGAGCGATTAATGAAAAAATAGAGAGAGAAAGTGCTTTTATAGACCTTCTTACAATGGAAATGAACAAAGTTATTGTGGGTCAAAAACACATGGTAGAGCGTTTGTTAATTGGGCTTTTGGGACAAGGGCATATTTTATTAGAAGGTGTTCCTGGATTAGCTAAAACTTTAGCAATTAATACGTTATCACAAGCGGTTCATGGTTCTTTTAGTAGAATTCAGTTTACTCCAGATTTATTGCCAGCGGATGTAGTTGGTACGATGATTTATAACATCAAACAGAACGAATTTTCTATCAAGAAAGGGCCTATTTTTGCCAATTTCGTTCTTGCAGATGAGATCAATCGTGCGCCTGCAAAAGTTCAATCAGCATTGTTAGAAGCCATGCAGGAAAAACAAGTAACTATTGGCGATACTACATTTAAATTAGACAGACCATTTTTAGTTTTAGCAACTCAAAACCCAATTGAGCAAGAAGGAACCTACCAACTTCCTGAGGCACAAGTTGACCGTTTTATGTTGAAAACCGTTATTGATTATCCAAAAATGGATGAAGAACGATTGGTTATTCGTCAAAACCTAAAAGGAAGTTATGATAAGGTAAACCAAGTAGTTTCGGTAGACCAAATTTTGCGTGCGCAAGAAGCGGTTCGTGAAGTTTACATGGATGAAAAAATAGAGAAATATATTCTTGATATTATTTTTGCAACTCGTTTTCCAGAGAAATACAAATTAGCGGATTTGAAACCATTAATTAGCTTTGGAGCATCGCCACGTGGAAGTATTAATTTAGCTAATGCGGCTAAATGCTATGCTTTTATTAAACGTCGTGGTTATGTAATTCCTGAGGATGTACGCGCTGTTGTTCATGATGTTTTACGTCATAGAATTGGAGTGACTTATGAAGCAGAAGCGGAAAACATCACTTCGGTAGACATTATAAATAAAATCGTAAACGAGATTGAAGTACCGTAAAAGTGAATAGTAAAAAGTGAATAGTAATTAGCCTTTTTTGGGTTGCTACTCACTACTCACTACTCACTAATTACTATAAAAATGGATACAAAAGAGCTTTTAAAAAAGGTACGAAAAATAGAAATCAAAACCCGAAGATTGAGTGATCATATCTTTTCGGGCGAATATCACACTTCGTTTAAAGGACGCGGGATGACATTTAGCGAAGTGCGTCAATACCAATATGGAGATGATATTCGTGCCATTGATTGGAATGTGACGGCTCGTTACAACGAAGCACATGTTAAGGTTTTTGAAGAAGAACGTGAATTGACCATGATGTTGATGGTTGATATTTCTGGTTCAGAAAGTTTTGGTTCAAAAAACCAATTCAAAAAAGATATTGTTACAGAAATTGCTGCTACCATGGCTTTTTCTGCTACGCAAAATAATGATAAAATAGGATTGATTTTATTTTCTGATGAGATTGAACTTTATATTCCCCCAAAAAAAGGAAGATCTCATGTATTGCGCATCATTCGAGAACTTATAGAATTTGAGCCTAAGAGCCATAAAACAGATCTTGCACAAGCTTTAAAATTTTTGTCTGGAACCCAGAAAAAGAAAGCTATTGTTTTTGTTATTTCGGATTTCATGTCTCAAGATTATGAGCAAACCCTAAAAATTGCTTCTAAAAAGCATGATATCACAGGCATTAGAGTGTATGATATTCGAGAAGAAAAAATGCCAAATTTAGGAATGGTTTCTATGTTTGATGCCGAGTCTGGCGAAATTCAATTGGTTGATACGAGTTCAAAATCTGTCCGAATGAATTATGAGAAATACTATCATGATAAAGTGAACTATTTCAAAGAAACGTTCAGTAAATCAGGTTCGGGAGTCGTAAATACAAGAGTTGACGAAAGTTATGTGACAAAATTATTAGGCTATTTTAAATCTAGATAAGACAAAACCTGCCCGGTTTAAATAATAATTAAATGAAAATTAAATTTTACCTACTAGTTCTGCTATTTTCTTCAGCTGTTTTTGCGCAACAAAAACAAGTAGTGACAAGTATTGATACGATTAAAAATAAAATTGGTGCCGAGTTCAAATTAACATTGAAAACTACGGTTGATACTTCGGCTAAGGTAGTTTTTCCTAAACTTAAAAACATAGGAGCGCTTGAAGTAATTAGATCTTATCCAATTGATACTGTCAAGAAAAATGATCGCTATGAGCTAATCAAAAAATATGGATTAACTCAATTTGATTCTGGTAGATATACTATTCCAAGTATCAAAATTTTAATTAATAAAAAACCTTTTTTATCGGATTCTCTTTTAGTAGATGTGGCCAATGTAAAAGTGGATACTTTACAGCAAAAAATGTATGATATTAAGGATATAGTTCCTGTTGAAAACACCGTTGGGAATTGGTGGAAATACCTTTTGGCATTAGTAATAATCTTGGGTATTGTTGCCTTAGTTTATATATACATTAAGAAGCATCAAAAGAAGAAAATAGAGGAAGAAATTTTCAAAACGCCTATAGAAAAAGCAACGAGTTTGCTTAATAACTTAGAAAAAAAGGAGCTTTGGCAAAAAGGAGAAATCAAAGCATATTATAGCGAATTGACAGATATAGCGAGGAATTATATTGAAGAAGCTATTGAAATTCCAGCAATGGAAAGTACTACTTCGGAACTTATTTTAGGACTTCGTGCGGCTTCGGTCAAAAAGAAAATGACACTTTCGCAAGAAACAATTGAAAATCTAGAAAGGGTTTTAAAACAAGCCGATTTAGTGAAATTTGCTAAGTCAAAACCGTTAGATTTTGAAATTACCGAGGATAGAAATAAAATTCAAAAGGCAATTCTTACTTTGGATAAATCCATCCCTGTAGAAGTTCCAGTAGAAGAAGATGTTTTATTAAACGAAGTACAAAGACAAAATCAAATCCGAATCCAATTAAAGAAACAAAGACAAAAACGCATTGTTATAGCACTGTCTTTATTTTTGTTTTTATTGGTTGCAACCACGATATTTTTTATAATTACGAAGGGTTTTGATTATGTAAAAGACAACATCATCGGTCATCCTACAAAAGAATTATTAGAAGGAGAATGGGTGAAAAGTGAATATGGAAATCCAGATATTTTAATTGAAACACCGAAAGTGCTTAAACGAATGGATGCTCAAAAAACATTGCCTAAACAAACTATGGCTTTGATTAAAGAAATGCAGCTTTTTCAATATGGTAGCATGATGGACAATTTTTATATTGTTGTTTCGACTAACAAATTTAAAAACCCAGTAGAATTAGATTTATCTAAAGCTCTTGAAGGAAGTTTGAAATTGATTGAATCTCAAGGAGGACAAAACATCATTGTAAAACAAGAAGATTTTCAAACGGAAGGTGGGGTTGAAGGGATAAAAGGGTATGGAACAATGGATATTTTAGATCCAATAAGCAAATCAAGCCAAAAAGCATATTATGAAATTTTATATTTCAAACAAGAGCAAGGCTTACAGCAAATAATGATTTTGCATGCAGAAGGAGACAAATACGGAAACGAAATAGCAGACCGAATTTTGAATTCGGTTGAATTAAAACAAGCAGGTAAATAATGGAAAAAATAACGTTTTTAAATCCAGAATTTTTTTGGTTGTTTCTTTTGATTCCAGTCGTTGTGGTCTGGTTATTTTTAAAAAGAAATCACCAATCCGCGACCTTAAAAATTAGTTCTGTTGAAGGATTCAAAGGTTCAAATACCTTGTTAGTAAGGCTAAAACCGTTCTTGGGAGTACTTCGATTATTGGCGTTAAGCTCCCTTATTGTGGCTATGGCAAGACCAAGAACAGTTGATATCAGTAACAAAACAAAAACGACTAAAGGAATTGATATTGTAATGGCAATTGATGTTTCTGGAAGTATGTTAGCCAAGGATTTGAAACCCAATAGAATGGAAGCGCTTAAAAGAGTTGCGGCAGATTTTGTTGACCAAAGACCAAATGACAGAATAGGACTTGTAGTATATGCATCCGAAGCCTATACAAAAACACCGGTTACAAGCGATAAAGCAATCATATCAGAAGCTATAAAAAGCATAAAATATGACAACGTTTTACAAGACGGAACTGGAATAGGAATGGGATTAGCTACGGCCGTTAACCGTTTGAAAGATAGTAAAGCCAAAAGCAAAGTGATTATTTTATTAACGGATGGTGTGAATAATGCTGGTTTTATTGAGCCTGAAACGGCTTCTGATATTGCTAAACAATACGGAATTAAAGTCTATACAGTAGGAATTGGAACAAACGGAATGGCTATGTTTCCTTATGCAGTTGCCCCAAACGGACAATTTTTGTTTCAGATGATGAAGGTTGAAATTGATGAGCAATTGATGAAAAGTATTGCTAGAAAAACAGACGGGAAATATTTCCGCGCAACTAGTAATGATAAATTAGCCGAAATCTATGCGGCAATAAATAAACTAGAAACTACAGAAATTCAAGAATTGAAGTTTTATGATTATGACGAAAAATTCAGGCCTTTTGTTTGGCTTGCAGGCTTTTTGGTGTTATTAGAAATTGGATTGCGAAATACAGTTTACAAAAGCTTTATCTAAGATTAAAAGAATATAAAACCTTTGAGGTTAAAGAAATGGAATTAGACGAAAAAAAATATTTATACCTGCTGTTTATACTACCCATTGTAGTGTTGTTTTTTCTATACAATTTATATTGGAAAAGAAAAAAACAACGTGAATTTGGAGATTTAGATTTGGTTAAAAAACTAAGCCCAGAAAGCTCTTTTTTTAAACCAATTTTGAAATTAGGAGTTTTGCTTTTGGCATTGACAGGATTGATTTTAGGATTAGTAAATCCAAAAATTGGAACTAAAATGGAAACTGTAAAACGAGAAGGAATTGATATCGTTTTTGCTATTGACGTTTCTAAAAGTATGCTTGCCGAAGATGTGGCGCCAAATCGTTTAGAGAAGAGCAAACAAATTGTTTCTCAAATCATAAATCAATTAGGAAGTGATAGAATAGGAATTGTTGCTTATGCTGGAAATTCCTTTCCAGTTTTGCCTATTACAACGGATTATAGCGTTGCTAAAATGTTTTTGCAAAGTATGAATACGGATATGGTTTCGTCAGTGGGAACATCATTAGATGAAGCAATCAAGCTTTCAGCAACATATTTTGACGACAAAAAAACGAGTAAGTTATTGATTATGATTTCTGACGGAGAAGATCATTCAGAAGGTGCAGAAGCCGCCGCTGAAGAAGCTAATAAGTTAGGAATTAAAATTATCACTATTGGAGTTGGAACTGAAAAAGGAGGAATGATTCCTTTGAAACAGAATGGAGTTGTTCAAGGTTTCAAAAGAGATAGTAATAATGAAATTGTTATTACAAAACTGAATCAAGAGAGTCTTACCGCAATTGCAAAAGCTACAAAAGGGGGATATGTAAAAGGAACAAATACTAAAGATGTTGTTGAGTATGTAAAAAATGCATTGAATAATATTGAGAAAACAGAATTTGAAGCAACGCAAATGGCCGATTTTCAATCTCAATTTCAATGGTTTTTAGGTATTGCTTTTATATTATTAGTGTTAGATGCTTTCCTTTTGGAAAGAAAAACAAAATGGGTTCGAAAGTTGAATTTGTTTAACGATAAAGAATAGTTATTTCCTAGAAGATTGAAATCTTCAGGGGATATAAATTAAAAAATTATAATGAAAAATTTATTTCTATATGTTTTATTAGCCGTTTCTTTTGCCATTTCGGCTCAAGAAAAAGATGCTTCATTGCCAAAAGCTAATGAGGATTTTAGCTCAAAAAACTATGCCGATGCCGAAGCTAATTATAGAATTTCACAGTCAAAGTTTCCAAACAGAACGGTAGCTCCTTATAATCTAGGAAATGCTATTTACAGACAAAATCAATTTTCAGAGTCAAAGTTTGCTTACGCAAAAGCATTGAAAAATATAAAATCAAGATCTCAAAAACATAAAGCCTTACATAATTTGGGAAATGTTTTCATGAACGAGAAAGATTATACACAAGCTGTAGAAGCTTATAAAGATGCTTTGCGTAATGATCCAACAGATGAAGAAACTAGGTATAATTATGCTTTGGCAAAAAAAATGCTAAAAGAAAATCCGCCTAAAGACGATAAAAATAAAGATAAAAACAAGGATAAGAATAAAGATAAAAAGGACGACAAGAAAGACGGCGATAAAGACAAGAATAAAGATAAAGGCGACAACGACAAAGATAAAAAGGACGACAAAGGCGATAAAGATAAGTCGGATAAAAATGGCAAGAACGATGATAAATCAAATCAAGATGGGAAGCCAAAACCAAATCCTGGGGGAATTTCTCAAGATCGATTACAAAATTTATTAGATGCCGTAAACAATGAAGAAAAGAAAGTGCAGAATAAAGTAAATGCACAAAAAATGAAAGGGAAACCAGCTAGAACAGAGAAAGACTGGTAATATAATTTCAAATGGTAAAACAATAAAAAAACAGATTAAAACAAGTAATGAAAAGATATTTAATCCTATTACTATTAAGTTTTCAGGGACTTTGGGCTCAAGTACAATTTGAAGCCAAAGTAAGCAAAACTACGCTTGGACTAAACGAGAGATTGCGTATTGATTTTGTTATGAATGTTGATGGAGATAATTTTGTACAACCTTCTTTTGAAGGGTTCAGAATTATTGCAGGACCAAGCCAGCAAGTGAGTCAATCATGGATAAATGGGAAAAGTTCTTTTGAAAAAATTTATTCTTATTTTTTGTTGCCAAACCAAAAAGGAACTTTGGTTATTAGATCGGCAGCGATTGAATTTAATGGACAAATTTATAAAACAGCACCAATAAAAATTAATGTTACTGCGGCAATTCAGCAGCCATATGATCCGAACGATCCTAATGCGCCTCAAATATCTGCGGATGATAATATTTATCTGGTTGCAGATATTTCAAAAACGAATCCATACATCAACGAACCAATAACGGTAGTTTATAAATTGTATTTTAGTTATAACATTGGAATTACAAATTGGAGAGAGCTTAACAAACCAAAATACAATGATTTCTGGAGTCAGAATATAGATATTAAGCAATTAGTTGCGGAAGAAGGAATGTTTAGAGGCCAAAAATACCGTTATGTAGTATTGAGAAAAACGGTTTTATATCCTCAAAAATCAGGAAAATTATCTATTGAACCTTTGGCATTAGATATTGATGTTCAATTGCCAACAAACCGAAGAGATGTTTTTGGTAGGGTTGTAGTAACGGAAGGAAATAAAAGGGTTTCGGCAGGAACTAAAACAATAGCAGTTAAAGCACTTCCTGAGGCAGGGAAACCAGCAGATTTTTCGGGTGCAGTGGGGAATTTTGATTTCAAAGTAACTCCGACTAAAACTAATTTGAAAAACGGGGAAAGTTTAGATCTAGCTGTTAGTGTTACTGGAAAAGGGAATATGAAATTGTTTAATTTGCCAAAACCAGTAGTTCCTAATGCCTTGGAAATGTATGATCCGGTGCATAATGAGCAAGTTAATACTGGATTGTCTGGAATGACTGGAAAGATATCGGATAGTTATACTATTATCCCACAATACAAAGGGAAATATCCAGTTAAACCGATGCAGTTTTCGTATTTTGATTTGGGTTCAGGAACATACAAAACAATTAGCTCTCCTGAAATAATGATCAATGTGCTTGATGGACCTTCGGCAGCTGATACCACAAATGTTGTGGCAAGTGGAGCTAAAAATAAAATTTTGCCAACGGAACAATTCAAATATATAAAGTTGAAAAGTACGCTTTTGGCAATGCAAAAAGACGATTTTTTAGGTTCTAATTTGTTTTATGGATTACTGCTTTTCCCATTTTTAATGCTGCCTTTAATCGTGGTGTTCAAAAAGAAAAAAGAATCTTTTGATAGCGATGTTACTGGAAACAGAATTAGAATGAACAATAAATTGGCTAAAAAATATTTGTCAGAAGCCAAAAAACAAATCAACAACAAAGAACCGTTTTATGTGGCTTTAGAAAAAGCAATGCATAACTTCTTGAAGGCTAAATTACATATTGAAACCTCAGAAATGAGTAAAGATAATATTCAAGAACTCTTGTTGTCTAGAAACGCAAATCCAGCAGCAGTAAATGATTTTATTGCATTAACTGAAAACTGTGAATTTGCCAGATATGCACCGGCATCAAGCACTTCTATTCAGCAGGATTTCGACAAAGCAGTATTGATTATCTCTGAATTAGAGAAACAGATATAAATTATAAATTGACACACGCTAAGCGAATGAGCAAAGCAATTGATCATTAAAACAAAATGAAAAACATAGTTTATTTAATATTATTAATCACTCAGGTATTCTTTGCTCAAACGGGCTTTGAAGAAGGGAATAAATGGTATCAAAAAGGAGATTATAAGCAAGCAATTCAATCGTATGAAAGCGTTTTGAAAACGAATAAACATTCGGCTGAATTGTATTTCAATTTAGGAAATTGCTATTATAAACTTAATAAGGTAGCGCCATCCATTTATAATTACGAAAAGGCATTGGTGCTTGAACCAAACGATAAAGAGACGATAAATAACCTGAAATTTGCTCAAAAATTAACTATTGATGAGGTTAAAGAAGTTCAAAAAGTAGGTTTTGCAAAACTCCTTAGAGATTTCACTGCTATATACCATTACAATACTTGGGCGTGGATTGCGGTTATTTTATCTATGGTGTTTTTGTTGTTTTTTATAGGATATTATTTTTCGCATACCGCACTTTTAAAAAGAATTTTTTTCTTCGGAATGTTTGTTTTAATCTCGTTGATTTCAATAAGTATTTCGTCAGCTGTTTTTGAAAAAAGCCATTATGAAAACGAAAGACCAGCCATTGTTTTTGCTGAAATGGCAGAAGTAAAAGCAGAACCTCAAAAGGCTGCTTCGGCTATTTTTATCCTTCACGAAGGAACAAAAGTATACGTGCAACAATCGTTAACAAAATGGAAAAAAATTCAATTGACAGATGGAACTGACGGTTGGATTGAAAGCAATACTATTAAAGAAGTAAAATAACTTATTTTTTCTTTACGTTATCGTACCATTTTTCTATCGAAGGAAAAAGAAAACCAGCTGTTTTTTGAATAGGATTATAAAATATCGATTTATCTAGTGTTTCTTTTTTAGCTAAAATATGATTGTAATTTATTTTTCCAAAAACATTAAAAACAATACCTAAAACTAAAACAGTTTTTAGCATTCGAAAAAAACCACCGCCAAGTTTATTTGGTAATCCTAGATAAGCAAAATCAGCAATTTTGGTTAGAAATTTTCCTAAAAATGAAATGCCCACAACTACGACTACAAAAGTTAGTATAAAAGCAATTACTTGTATGGTATAAGGATTCCAATGTAAAAATCCAGATAGAATACCTTTCATAAAAGACGAAAATTTCACTGCAAAATAAATTCCTGCTAATAAGGAAACTAAAGAAGCTAATTCAACAAAAAGTCCGTTTCTGATCCCTTTATAAATAGCGTATCCTAACAATCCTCCTAAAACAATATCCAAAAAACTCATAATAATTAATTTAAAAAATAAAAGTGCAAATATAAAAGAATTGTTCGGTATCAATTGCCAATTTTCAAGTTCTTATCTTTGCCAAAATTATTTCGGTTTTAAATCGCAATCAAAAAATAAATATGTCTAGAGACACACAACTAAAAGAACGCTGGGAACAGCTTGTAAATATACTTTCCAATCAATTTTCACAAGGAGAAGATTTAGATTTAGATGCCATCATTTATTTAATTGGGGTACAAGAATTAGGTAAAGTACATCGCGAATTCAAAAAAGATGAAAAATTAAACCTGATGCACATTGCAATTTGTAGGTTATTAGAACCTTATGGGTTTTATGAATTTGAGTTTTTTGATGAAGAAGGATGGCCACATTATACCGTAAAAGAAGAATTGCCGCCACTAAAAGCGGGCGAACAATCCGTTTTGATGAAAGAAGCCATTGTTAACTATTTTCTCGAAAGAGAGCTGATAGATTAGTGTTCAGCGCGCCGTTTTAAGCAATCAGTTAAAATGCCTAGAACATCTCTTATGTGGTTTAGAAAGAAGTAAAATAGGGGTAAAATACAATCTAACAATTTAGACTGTAAACTTTAAACTTTAAACGGGAAACCTAAAACAAATTTTGTAATTTTGCACTCTCAATTATTGGATGAAAATGATAGATAAGATAAAAGAATATATTGGCGAAGCACAAAGTTTCACAACTCAAAACGCTACAGAACTAGAAGCATTTAGAATTAAATTTCTAGGTAGCAAAGGACTTTTAAAAGAGCTTTTCGCTGAATTTAAAAATGTTCCAAACGAGCAAAAAAAGGAATTTGGTCAAGTAATCAATTTGCTTAAAACTTCAGCTGAAGAGAAAGTAAAATCAATACAGGAAGCTTTAGAAAGTAAAGAAGAAAGCAAAGGATTTTATGGTGATTTGACACGATCTTCAGAGCCAATAACCATAGGTTCTCGTCATCCGATTTCATTGGTTAAAAACCAAATTATCGATATCTTTTCAAACATTGGTTTCAACGTTTCTGAAGGTCCAGAAATTGAGGATGATTGGCATAATTTCACCGCATTAAACCTGCCAGAATACCATCCGGCACGTGATATGCAAGATACTTTTTTCATTCAGACAAATCCTGATATCTTGTTGCGTACACACACCTCATCCGTGCAAGTGCGTTATATGGAAAACAACAAACCGCCCATCAGAACCATTTCTCCAGGACGTGTTTTCCGTAATGAAGCCGTTTCTTCTCGCTCACATTGTATCTTTCATCAAGTGGAAGGATTGTATGTTGACAAAGATGTTTCTTTTGCTGATTTAAAGCAAACGCTATTGTATTTTACGAAAGAAATGTTCGGAAAATCAAAAATCCGTTTGCGTCCCTCTTATTTTCCATTTACTGAACCAAGTGCCGAAATTGACATTTATTGGGGATTGAAAACCGAAACCGATTACCGTATTACCAAAGGAACAGGTTGGTTAGAAATAGGTGGTTGCGGAATGGTAGATCCTAATGTATTGAAAAACTGCGGTATCAACCCAGAAGAATTCAATGGCTTCGCCTTCGGAATGGGAGTAGAACGTATCGCAATGTTGCTATATCAAATTGGAGATATTCGTATGTTTTACGAAAATGATGTTCGTTTCTTAGAGCAATTCAAATCAATAATATAAATTTTTAGAAGCTTTTTCCAGCTGTTCACTATATCTTTTATGGCCAAAAAAAGCCATAAAAGGATATCGTTTCCATCTGGGCTAGGCATTCGTTTACAGGAAATTTTAGTTTCACTTTAGTACTTTTAAAAAATGAAAAAAGATATTATCATCCCCGAAGTAAAAAACGTATTCCTTGCAGCCGTTCAGGAATGGAGTGATGATTTTATGGAAAAAGTTTGGTACGCTTATCTAATCAACGACAGTGATTTTAAGCTAGATGGAGTAATGGTGGTTTCAAAAGCTTTTGGAACAATTGATGGTGAAATGAAAAAAACATCTCTTTTGCGTCATGCTTTTGTTGAAGTTCCTGCTGTTTCAGTTGTAAAAATCGAAATGATTGAAAAAAGTGTTTTGGCATTAAATAATGAATTTATGGTCACTTTCTTCATCGGAGATACGTTGTACGACAAGAAATTCATTTTTAAGGCAGATTCCATCAACGAAAATGCGGTTGAAGAAGTGCCTATTTTATTTGTAGACGGGGTTATTGTAACGTAATCTATTTAGTATTTTCTTTTTTATTTTTGGACTTCCAGGTGAAATACCCCAAAACAAAAATTCCTACAGCAATATAAGCTAACGCACGAAAATAAAACTCGGGTTTTAATATTTGTTCCGCAAAAGGCACTTGTTTTATATCAAACAAAATCATAAAAACGGTCATAAATACACCCCAAGTTCCACCGTTTTTAATTTGGTATTTCCATCTTTCGGTCATACTTTTTTTTTTAACTATTTAGAATCTAATCCAGCTGATCTGTTAGTTTTTTGAAAACAGTTTTGGCATTTTTCCCTTCATATAGAACGCTGTAAACAGCATCAATAATAGGTGTTTTGGCACCATAATCTTGATTCAATTTATAAGCACTTTTGGTTGCATAATAGCCTTCGGCTACCATACTCATTTCCATCATAGCTGATTTTACGGTATATCCTTTGCCTATCATGTTACCAAACATTCTGTTTCTTGAAAACACGGAATATCCTGTTACTAATAAATCGCCTAAATAAGCCGAATCATTGATGTTGCGTTTCATTTTATGGACTTTTCGGATGAATTTTTTCATCTCCCGAATGCCATTACTCATAAGTACAGCTTGAAAGTTATCGCCATAACCTAGTCCGTGAGCCATTCCAGCTGCAATGGCATAAATATTTTTTAGCATTGCTGCGTATTCAGTACCTATTATATCATCCGTAATTTTCGTTTTGATATAATTACTTGATAATTGTTTTGCTACAACAGCCGCTTTTTCGGGATCTCCACAAGCAATTGTTAGGTAGGATAAACGTTCTAAAGCAACTTCTTCAGCATGGCAAGGACCAGTAATCACACCGATATTGTCGTATGGAATATCATATTTAAAATGGAAATGTTCCCCTACGATTAAACTCGTTTCTGGAACAATTCCTTTGATTGCTGAAAATATGATTTTGTCTTTTAAGGGAACAGTTAATTTTTCTAATTCGGCATCCAAAAAAGCAGAAGGAATAGCAAAGATGACATAATCCGCACAAGCAATTGCTTCGTTTATATCATTAGTGAGTCTGAGTTTATTAGTGTCAAATTCTACAGAGCTAAGATAATTTGGATTGTGTTTGTAATTTTTAATATGTTCAACAGCAGCTTCATTACGCATGTACCATGATATCTCAGGAAGATTTACACATAACATTTTTGCTATAGCTGTAGCCCAACTTCCGCCACCAATTACTGCAAATTTTAAATTTTCGGCCATTTTATTATTAAATTTAATCAAAAGTACTTAAAAATTCAGTAATAATGCAAATAAAATTAATTGGGGAAAAGCCTTTATTCACGAGGGTTTACAATTGAGATTGGAGTAAAATAGCAAACTATTTTCATTTTTTCATTTTTCTATATAATAAAAGCTTTGGTTTAACGTTATAACCTATTATAAATTAAGTTTTTAAGAAAAAATGCAGGTTGAATTAGTTAGTTTTGTTTTAGTATTTTGAAAAGGCGTTCCTAAATTATTTTATAAGAACGCCTTTTTTTATTTATCCAGTTGAAATTTACTAATAACTCATTTCAACAATTGATTTTACTTTATCTAAGGTTATATTTTGTTTTTCACCCAAAGTTTTCCAGCCTCTTTCCTCAAATCTTTTTACTATAAAATCAGCTGTTTTTGCAAAGTCTTCTGTGCATTTTGATAATTCCGTTATCATTCCCATTGTATGATAAAATTCAAGGGTTTTGTTGATCGCTTCATTAGCTATTTCATCCTCTGTTCCAGCCAAATTAAAAATGCGTTTTCCGTATTGTGCTAATTTCCCTTTTTTAGTTTCAAACATGACTTTGTATAGGTTTGGGCCAATGATTGCCAAAGTTCTAGCATGGTCAATTTCATATAAAGCAGTCAATTCATGTCCAATCATGTGCGTTGCCCAATCCGAAGGAACTCCTTTTTGGATTAACCCATTTAAAGCCATCGTACAACTCCACATAAAATTAGAAGCCAAGGCATAATCTGCAGGATTTTCAACCACTTGAGGACCTACTTGAATCAAGGTTTGTAAAATACTTTCGGCAATACGATCTTGAAGATAGCCATCATGCGGATAGGTTAAATATTGCTCAAGAACATGAACATAAGCATCAATAACACCATTTTGCAATTGTCTTTTAGGTAAAGAAGTGATGACGGTTGGGTCGCAAATAGAGAATTTTGGAAACATAGCTGAACCGCCAAAATCTAGTTTCTCTTGTGTTGCTTCAATGGTAATTACTGCGCCTGAATTCATTTCGCTTCCTGTTGCAGGCAAAGTCAAAACGGTTCCAAAAGGAATTACTTTAGCACCTTCTTTAAAAAGGATTCTCTTTTTGAGTATGTCTACTGGATTTCCTTCAAAAGGTACTGCCGCCGAGATAAATTTCACTCCGTCAATAACGCTTCCGCCACCAACAGCAAGTATGAAATCGATTTTTTGTTCGCGAATAATTTCTACCGCTTTCATTAAAGTTTCAAAGTGTGGATTTGCTTCAATTCCTCCAAATTCGATTGTTTCAAAACCTTCTAAACTTTTACGAACTTGCTCATGAACGCTATTTTTAAAAATACTTCCGCCACCATAAGCCAGAAGGATTTTTGCATTAGCCGGAACAAGTGTGGCTAATTTTTCTATTTGTCCTTTTCCAAAAACTAATTTTGTAGGATTGTATAATTCAAAGTTAAGCATGATGTGATTTTTTAGCAAAGTTATGCATTCACATCTTGGTGCATCGATAAACCAATGTTAATAATTCTAAAAAAATTACTTTTTGTAAAAATTATTATGATCGATATATTCCCAAACTTTAAGAGGAAGTAAAGGCTGTACGTTCTTTCCTTTTTTGATATTTGACCGAATAAAAGTAGAAGATATTTCAACTACAGGAGCATCAATCATATGAATTTTTGGATGGTCTTTAAACAATATATTTTCTGTTTCTGTTGGAATTGTTTCGCCTTTGGCCTCGAGCCTTGGGTATACATAAATTTCATGATGTGCCAGAATTGCTTCATAGTTTTTCCATTTGTGAAGCGACCTCAAATTGTCTTCGCCCATAATCAATGAAAAATCATAATCAGGAAATTTTTCCTGAAGATGAACTAAGGTATTTACAGTATAATTAGGCTGCGATAACTTGAATTCAATATCCGAAGGTCTGATTTTAGGAAAATCTTCGGTAGCGAGATGAACCATTTGCAAACGGTGGTAATCATCAAGCAAAGTGCTTTTTTTCTTCAAAGGATTGTGCGGCGTAACAACCATCCAGACTTGGTCTAAACCGGCATATTCCGCCATATGATTGGCAATGATGAGATGACCAATATGTATGGGGTTAAATGTTCCGAAATAAAGACCTATTTTCATAGATTAAATTTAAAAATTAAATTATTTAAAGATTACATAAATAGAAGAATCTTTCAATTTTTTAATCTTTTACAAAATTCTTTACTAATTGATAGGCTTCTTCAAGAGCAATATCTAAATCGTAGTTTTTGATAATTACATCAAATTGGGGCGCCGTTGCTAGTTCTACAGAAGCTTTAGCAATACGCATATTGATTTTATCTTCACTTTCGGTAGAGCGTTCTTTCAGCCTTCTTTTTAATTCATCAACGCTTGGAGGTTTCACAAAAACAGCCAAAGTTTCTTCAGGGAATTTATGTTTAATTCGAAGTCCACCAGCTACATCAATATCAAAAATCACGTTTTTACCTTTGGCCCAAATACGTTCTACTTCACTTTTTAAAGTACCATAGAAATTATCGCGATATACTTCTTCCCATTCTACGAAATCTTCGTTTTTGATATGGCTTTTAAAGTCCGAAAGCGACATGAAATAATAATCTTTTCCGTTTACTTCTTCGCCACGAGCTTCACGCGTAGCTGCCGAAATTGAAAACTCTAAATTCAAGTCTTCTTTTCCTAATAAATGTCTAACTATGGTTGTTTTTCCTGAACCTGATGGTGCCGAAAAAACTATTAATTTTCCTTTTTTACTCATTTTGTTTTTTATTCAGAGCCTACAATCTACAATACATTAAGGACTTGTTCCTTGATTTTTTCCAATTCGTCTTTCATTTGAACGACTAATTTTTGCATCTGTGCATGATTCGATTTAGAACCCATTGTGTTGATTTCACGTCCCATTTCTTGAGTAATGAAACCTAATTTTCTTCCGTTAGCTTCGTTTCCTTTTATAGTTTCTAGAAAATAATCCAAGTGATTCGTCAAACGTACTTTTTCTTCAGTAATATCTAATTTTTCTAGATAATAAATCAATTCTTGTTCAAAACGGTTTTCGTCAACATTTACTTTAAGCTCAGCAATAGCAGTTTGTAAACGATCTTTAATAGCTTGAACGCGCTCTGGATCGAGAGCTAAAGCTTCGGTCATGTATTGGCGAATATTGCTAATTCGCAATTGAAATTCTTTCTCAAGAGATTCTCCTTCGTCTTTACGAAAGTTCAAGATGTTTTGAACCGCTTCTTCTATAACAGTTTGAATTTGAATCCAGTCATTTTCATCAATTTCATCACGTTCAATTTTCATGGTATCCGGCATACGAATAGCCATTTTCATTAACTCCGTATCATCAGCATCAGCATAAACATTTCTCAATTGTTCCATATATCCTTTTACAATTGGCACGTTTACTTTAGTAGAAGTTTGCTCAGCAGTACTTTCAATAAAAATCGAAAAATCTACTTTTCCTCTTTCTAGTTTCAAAGCAATTTGGTTGCGAAGACCTAATTCCATTTCGCGGTACAAAGAAGGCATTCTTACATTCAAATCCAGCCCTTTGCTATTTAGGGATTTTACTTCTACTGTTATTTTTTTGGTTGGTAATTGCAAAGTCGCTTTACCAAAACCAGTCATTGATTGTATCATATAATTTTCTAAAAGTGTCCAAAGATAAGAAAAAAGTTTTCAGTGCTCTTTTTTCGGAATTCAGTTCTAAACGGGGCGATTAATTTTTTTTCATGGTTACTAAATACACACCGATAAATATTAATGCTGCTGAACCAATTTTGACTAAACTCAAGTCATCTTTCCCTAAGCTTATTGCAAAAACGGTAGCAAACAAAGGTTGTAAGTAAATAAAAACAGCCACTGTGGTTGGTTTTAATTCTTTCATCGAAAGCAAATTAAGTAAGTAAGTCAAGAAAGTCGAGATAACCACAACAAAGGCTATTTTCCAGCAAATCGCTATTGGAACGAAAGTCCAATTCACGGCATCAAATTGGCTCCAGCCAAATGGCAAAACCATAATGAAACCAAACAAATAAATCCATTTTACAAAGGTAAATGCATTGTATTTATCCATTAATTTTTTCACTATAATAAGGTAAAAACCATAAGAAATCGCATTGACCAAAACCAAAAAATTCCCTAATCCTGCATTAGTTGCGCTTCCGATGGATTTTCCGTAAAGAATAAGGAAAGCGGTTCCAATTAGACCTAAAATCAGCCCAAAAACCATTCTTTTGCGCATGCGTTCTTTCATAATTAATGCGGAAAGAACGAGTACAATCATAGGTGTTGAAACCATAATTACCGCTGCACTTATTGGCGAAGTCAAGCTCAATCCTTTAAAAAAAGTCAGCATATTAAAAGCCACTCCAAAAAAAGCTGCAGCAATTATTCTAGGGAAATCTTGAACCGCAATTTTTTCAGTAAAAGTCTTGTGACTTAATTTCATAAAAAGCCAAACCGCCCAAAATAAAAGCATTGATCCTCCTGCACGCAAGAGAATAAAGCCATAAGCGTCAATGTATTTTGGCATTACGTCTTTGGCAATAGTAAAAGTAACTCCGTAAATTATGGAGACAAAAGTAGCAGCAATTAATGCGAGATTTCTTTTAGACATTGCCCAAAGCAAGCATTACTTGATGCATATTTTGTTGGCTGTTGCCAATGTAAATTTTGCCGTTTATGATAAAAACTGGACGACTCAAGAAGGTATAATGTTCTAAAATGTATTTTTTGAAATCATCTTCCGTTAGGGATTTGTTTTTCAAATCCATTGATTTATACAATTGCGCTTTTTTGCTAAACAGTGCTTCGTAACTACCCGAAAGTTCTCGCATTTGCTCTAATTCAGAAACGGTAATAGGATCTTGTTTGATATCGTGAAAAACCAGATTGTGATTTTTTGGTAATGATTTTATAATTTTTCGGCAAGTATCGCAGGAAGCGAGATAGAATATTTTGTTCATAATAAATAGCAATTTCTTTGTACAAAGAAAATTCATTTGATGCTTAAAATGATTATTTTTATCAAAAAAATAAAAATAACAGATGAATCAAACATTCGATATCACTAGAACGAGCAGAAAAATGATAGCTCCTTTTTTAGAAAACTATACTTTAGAACAACTTAATGCTATTCCAGATGGTTTTAGCAATAATTTGATTTGGAATATTGCGCATATTGTCGTGACACAACAATTATTAGTATATAAATTATCTGGTTTGCCTACTATGGTTTCGGATGAAATGATTGAAAAATACAGAAAAGGAACTAAGCCAGAACATATTGTTATGCAAGCCGAAGTGGATGAAATTAAGTCTTTGTTGTTTGCAACTATCGATCAAACGGAAGTAGATTTTGAAAATGAAATCTTCAAAAATTTCGACGAATACCCAACTTCTACGGGCTTTGTTTTAAAAAGTGCCAAAGATGCGATGATTTTCAATAATTTTCACGAAGGACTTCATTTAGGAATTTTGATGAGCATTCGTAAGTTTGTTTAGGGGAATTCCTTGTTTTTTACCTTTTAAAAAGACCTGTTTTATGTTTGAAACAGGTCTTTTTATTTTATAGCTAAGAATTCATTTACTTCGGTATACGGAAAAAATAATTCTTTTGGGCCATCAGCATAAGAAGCTGCTTCGTATTGATTGTAGTGCAAAAGCAATCCTTTGTCAGTGTAAAAAATGTTTTGTGGCAATTCAAATTTATCTTCTTCAAATTGAAATCCAGTTGCATTAATTGATCCGCTTTCTGGAATGTTATATTTGGCTCTGAATTTTTTCTCGGCGAAAGCTTTAAATGCATTTTTGTTTTTGAAAAGTTTGTCATTCGAAATACTTTTTCCAGTATCGGGATCGAAAATTAAAGATTGCAAACCTTCATACCCGTGTGCGCCACCCGTAAAAGTATAATGATCAATTCGTATATTCAAAAGGCTATCTGATTGATAAATTACATCTCCATTAATTTCGCCTTCCCAGCCAAAAGTATCATTTGGGAACTCTTTTTGTATTTTTTCATAGCTTTGAATAAACGAAGCTAATAACTCATTGTAATTCGTTGAGCGAAATGGTTTTTTGTCTAAATAGATGATTTCTTTTAAAACAAGAAACACTTTTTTATTAATGCTGTCGGCTACAATGGGAACATCTTTTGCAAAAGGAATTTTCACCTTTATTTCAGGACAGTTTTCGGTACAAGGCAAAGTTGTTTTCCTTGTAAAGGAACGTTTTTCAAAAGCCAATTCAGAGGAGCAACCTATAAGTAGAAAGACTAATCCGGATAAAATAATAATCTGTCTCATCGCTATGAAAATGTTAATTATATACAAAGGTATTAACTTGTGTCTTACTTTTGATCAATAAAACTATTATTGTAAGTAATAGATGTAGCCAAGATTAAACCAAACCAGCCAATCATTTGCTTTGTTTTCTTTATAGATTTCAGGATTTGGATTAAGTCCATCAACCCAATTGGAGAAAAAATATTGAAAACGTAAATCGATCATTGCGTCTTGTAATGGGCTTAGTTTATAACGTGTTCCAATACTTGAAACAACAGACCAAACGCTACCACTTTCAGTAGAATACCCATGCGGACGACCATTAGAAGGGACTAAATATTTAGGAAATGTGGTTTCGGGAGTGCCTAAAGGACCAAGTGTTGAAGAAGCTTTTGTATTATAGTAACTAAATTGACCACCAAGACTTATAAAAGGCCCCCAGCTTTCCATAGTTGCCGTAAAATCACGAATGCTTAATGGGAAAAACTCTAATTGCATTCCAACATTCGTTAACGAGGTGTGCCCTCTCATAGTTCGTAACTGCTCTACTCCTAAAGAACCATTGTTTTTATTAACCCATTTTCCAAAATGCTGCAAATCAGTTTGATTGTATGAAAGTTCACTTCTTAATTTAAAATGATCGTTAAAATAAGTGCCTGGATTATAGCAATCACAATCTGCTTTGTACGAAAAATTAAAATAATGAATAAGTCCAATTCCTTCTCCTGTATTACCCGCATTTGTTATTAAATCACTGCGCTGTCCATAATCAGATTGAAAAGCAACCGGCCCAACTATAACTCCTACTTCATGAGATAAACCAAATTGTGCATTTATTTTATTTGGAAAACCAATTAAGATAAAAAAAATAAGGGGTATGTATTTGAGCATTTGGGGGTTAAATTTTCTAAGATTGACAAATATATAAAAAGAACAATCATTTATAGAAAGAAAGGTATAAATAAAATATAAGTAGCTAAATACCTCTTTGTTTAATAAAACTACAACGATTTCGTAAAAAAAAATATAATAAATGCAATGTTATCTAAAATAGATTAATAATAAGATAAATCTTCCGATAAAATGAAAAAAAACACCTCGATATTTTTATAACATGTATCTTTGTATTTGTTAAAGAAAACGTTTTCTTAATTAATTTATTACTGTCTATGTTACTAAAAATAAATGATTTTATGGCTCAAGTTGAAGCTAAGAATCCAAATGAACCTGAATTTATTCAAGCAGTTAGGGAATTTGCAGAGACTGTGATTCCGTTTATTGCAACGAAGAAAAAGTATGATGGAAAAAATTTACTTCTAAGAATAGCTGAACCGGAACGTTCAATTATATTCCGTGTTCCATGGGTAGATGATAATGGAGAAATTAGAGTTAATAGAGGATTTAGAATTCAAATGAATTCAGCAATTGGTCCATATAAAGGAGGAATCCGTTTTCATCATACGGTTAATTTATCCGTTTTGAAGTTTTTAGCTTTTGAACAAGTATTCAAAAACAGTTTAACAACTTTGCCAATGGGTGGTGGTAAAGGAGGTTCAGATTTTGACCCTGAAGGAAAATCGGATTCTGAAGTAATGCGATTCTGTCAATCTTTTATGACGGAATTATGCAGACATATTGGACCTCAATTAGACGTTCCTGCTGGAGATATTGGTGTTGGTGCTAGAGAAATAGGATATTTATTTGGTCAATACAAAAGAATCAGAAATGAATTTACAGGAGTTTTAACTGGAAAAGGTTTGGCTTATGGAGGTTCATTGATTAGACCAGAAGCTACAGGTTATGGCGTTGTTTATTTTACAGAGCAAATGCTACAAACTATTGGTCAAGATATTAAAGGAAAAACAGTTTCTATCTCTGGATTTGGGAATGTTGCCTGGGGAGTTGCTTTGAAAGTCAATGATTTAGGTGGAAAAATAGTAACTATTTCTGGACCAGATGGATATATTTATGATGAAGAAGGAATTTCTGGTGATAAAATCGAATTTATGCTTGAAATGAGAGCTAGAGGAGATAATAGAGCCGAAGCTTATTTAGAGAAATATCCAAAAGCAGTTTTCCACAAAGGAAGAAGCGTATGGGAAGTAAAAGTGGATATTGCAATTCCTTGTGCAACTCAAAACGAGCTTAACGAAGAAGATGCAAAACACCTTATTGAGAATGGTGTTATTTGTGTTACTGAAGCAGCTAATATGCCATGTACATTAGAAGCTATTAAATTGTTCTTAAAAGCAAAAGTTCTTTTTGCTCCCGGAAAAGCAGCAAATGCTGGAGGTGTTGCGGCATCAGGATTAGAAATGACACAAAATTCTATTCGTTTAAATTGGACAAGTGAAGAAGTAGATTCAAGATTAAAAGACATCATGGTAGGAATACATAATCAGTGTAAAAAATATGGTGCTGATGACGATGGATATGTGAACTACGTAAAAGGAGCTAATATTGCAGGATTTGTAAAAGTGGCTGACGCTATGCTTGCTCAAGGAGTGGTATAATTTTTTTAAAAATAAATTCGAAAATGCCTTCGCTGAAGTTTCAGTTAGAAGGCATTTTTTTTGTGTAACAAAATTCTAATACTTTCGTTTGCGTTATATTTGTGAACCAATATTTCTACAAATAATGAAAAAGAGCCTTTTCTGTTTTCTACTGTTACTTTTTATCCAAATGGGTTTTGCCCAAAGTAATTTGTTGTGGAAAGGATATTTCTCTTATAATGAAATTAAAGATTTGACAGAATCACCAACAACCGTTTTTGCAGCCTCTGAAAACGCTCTTTTTTCTAAAAATACAGCTACAAATTTAATTCAAACGACGAATACTATCGATGGACTTTCGGGTCAGACTATTTCTTCTTTGTATTACAGTTCTTCTTTTAACAAAACCATAGTTGGATATGAAAATGGCATACTTATAGTAATCAACGAAGCGGATGGAAGTATGCTTAAAGTAGTTGATATCATCAATAAAGAGCTTCCACCAAATCTAAAAAAGACAAATTATTTCATGGAATTCGAAGGGATGATTTATGTTTCTTGTGATTTTGGAATAGTACAGTTCAATCTGAACACGATGCAATTTGGAGATACTTATTTTATTGGAGATAATGGCGCTGAAATACGAATAAATCAAACGGCTATTTTTGATGGATTTATTTATGCAGCAACAACTAACGGAATTAAAAGAGGACGAATAACCAATCAAAATTTAATTGATTTTAATCAATGGGAAACAATCGCTGTTGGCAGTTGGTCAAATATTGAGGTTTTTTCAGGGGAACTTCTTGCGGTAAATACTTCTGGATTTATACATAAGTTCAATGCTATTTCAAATTCTTTTGTTGGATTGATGGGACTTTCTCAAGAAGTTTTGGATATGAGGGCAAAAGAAAATAATTTGATTGTAACTACTTCAAATGCTGTTTTTGTTTACAATAACCAAATGGCATTAGTGCGTCAAATAAATAGCAGTGGAGTAACGGAGAGTACTCTTTTTTTTACTTGTGCAACGCAAATTGGAGATGTTCTTTTTATTGGAACAAAAGAAAATGGTTTGTTTACAACAAAAATTTCGTCAACAACACCTTTTGAAAACACAACCCCAATAGGGCCTTTAAGAAATAATGTTTTCTCAATTCAAACGACTTCATCAGCGCTTTGGGCTGTCTTTGGAGGGTATTCGGGGGATTATAATCCGTATACGTATTCAGGCAATGTAGGGCCTACATTTTATGGAATGAGCAAATATGCCGCTTCGGGCTGGTTGAATATTCCTTATGAACAAGTTTTAGGAGCAAGGTCAATTTCTCGAATTACGGTCAATCCTAATAATGAAAATGAAGCATATGCAAGTTCCTTTTTTTCGGGATTGTTAAAAATACAAAATGATGTTCCAACTGTTTTGTACAATCAAGACAATAGCGGACTAGAATCGATATCGTTTCTTGGTCCAAATTACAAAGATGTTCGTGTAAATGGAGCTGTTTTTGACAAATCTGGAAATCTTTGGATGAATAATAGCCTTGTTCAAAATGGACTAAAAGAATTGAAATCAAATGGGCAATGGCAAAGTTATTCTTTGGATGGTATTTTAGATAAAAGTATAAATACCAGTATGGGAAGGATGATTATTGATAAAAATAATACCAAATGGTGGTGTACGAATACGGACGGAATTATTGCTTTTAACGAAAATGGAAACGTTTTCAAAAAAATAACTTCGGGATCTAATTCGGGAAACTTACCTTTTACAGACGCAAGAGCGTTAGCAATTGATAATAGAAATCAACTTTGGATTGGAACCACAAAAGGGTTGCGAATTTTATCCAATGTAAATGATTTTCAAACAGAAGATCAATTGACTACAACACCCATTATTATTCTAGAAGATAATTTGGCTCAGGAACTATTATACGAACAATTTATTACGGATATTGTTGTTGATGGATCGAATAATAAATGGATTGGGACTGCTGATTCTGGATTGTTTTTAGTTTCGCCAAACGGGCAGGAAACCAAGTATCATTTTACGGTAAATAATTCTCCTTTGCCAAGTAATATTATAAATGATATTGATATAAATAGCAGCACGGGCGAGGTTTTTATTGCTACCGCCAAAGGGATGATTTCTTTCAAAGGAACAGCCACAATTGCCAATGAAGATTTGAGTAATGTTTATGTTTACCCCAATCCGGTTCGACCTGAATTTGAAGGGACGGTAAAAATTGCAGGCTTATTAAACAAAGCCAATATTAAAATTACGGATATTGAGGGGAATTTGGTTTATGAAACCACTTCTGAAGGAGGAACAATAGAATGGGATACTACCGCTTTTGGCAAATATAAAGTCGCTTCGGGTGTGTATATGATTTTTATTTCTGCACAAGATGGGGTTAAAACCAAAGTAAAAAAAGTAATGATAATTAGGTAAATTACCCATAAAAAATGCTAGTCAAAACTAAAGCTATCGTAATATCTTCGTTGAAATTTCAAGAAAAAAGCTTGATTGTAAAATGCTTTACACAATCGCATGGTTTGAAATCTTACTTTGTTCGTGATGCGTTTTCTTCGAGAAAATCAAATCAAAAAATCGCGTATTTTCAGCCTTTGAGTATTCTTGAAATCGAAGCAATTCACAAAAATAAAGGCACTTTGGAGAGTTTTAAAGAAATCAAAATTTCCGAACCTTTTCATTCCATTCACACGGATATTGTAAAGAGTACAATTGTGATGTTTATTTCTGAAATTTTGCATCATTCGATTCATGAAGAAGAAAAAAACGAGTCGCTTTTTACGTTTATTGAAACAGCGATGCATTGGTTGGATAATCATGACGAAATCACTAATTTTCATTTAATTCTACTTTTAGAAATCACAAAATATTTAGGGTTTTACCCCGATATTTCGGATATGGATATGCCTTTTTTCGAAATGACAGAAGGGGTTTTTACCCCATTTCACGCCATTAGTTCACTCACCGAACACGAAACCAATTTGTTTAGAAAACTGATTGATTTGAAATTTGAAAACGATCAAAAAACCTTTCATGTCATAGAAAGACAAATTCTTTTGAAAGTATTAATTGATTATTACAGTTTTCATCTGGATGGATTCAAAAAACCAAAATCTTTAGACGTTTTAAAGGAAGTTTTCGCTTAAGATTCCAAAAAGTTAATTTTTATGTATTAATTGCGTAAAAAAATTACTCGTTTTTCTCTTTTTTCTTGCATCTTTTCTCTCATTTACTCAAAAATCCTTACTTTCGCACCTCGATTAAGAAAAGGATAAAATGAGCACAAAATTTACTGAATACAAAGGACTTGACTTACCAGCTACGGCATCAGAAGTTCTTGATTTTTGGAAGAAAGAAAACATATTTGAGAAAAGTGTAACCACTCGCGAAGGCAATCAGCCCTTCGTGTTTTTTGAAGGTCCGCCTTCGGCAAATGGATTGCCAGGAATACACCACGTAATGGCGCGCGCTATTAAAGATATTTTTTGCAGATATAAAACGCAAAAAGGGTTTCAAGTGAAGCGTAAAGCGGGCTGGGATACTCACGGTTTGCCTGTTGAACTAGGTACCGAAAAAGAATTAGGAATTACTAAAGAAGATATTGGGAAAAGCATTTCAATCGAAGAGTATAACGAAGCCTGTAAAAAAACAGTGATGCGTTACACAGATGTGTGGAATGATTTAACTGAAAAAATGGGCTATTGGGTTGATATGGAAGATCCATATGTTACCTATAAGCCTAAATATATGGAAACGGTTTGGTGGCTTTTGAAACAAATCTATGATAAAGATTTGATGTACAAAGGATATACTATTCAGCCTTATTCTCCAAAAGCAGGAACAGGTTTGAGTTCTCACGAAGTAAACCAACCGGGAAGTTATCGTGATGTAACGGATACAACCGTTGTGGCGCAATTCAAAGCTAAAAACGAAAGTTTGCCTAATTTTCTTCAAGGTTTTGGAGATGTGCAAATTTTAGCTTGGACGACAACACCATGGACTTTGCCAAGTAATACAGCTTTGACCGTTGGGCCAAAAATTGATTATGTTTTGGTTAAAACGTTCAATCAATACACTTTCCTTCCGTCAAACGTAATTTTGGCTAAAAACTTGGTTGGAAAACAATTCGCAAAAGGATTTTTCCCAAGCTCAGAAGCTGCTGATTTTGAAAATTTCAAAGCGGGAGACAAGAAAATTCCATACCAAATCCTAGCAGAATGCAAAGGAGCGGATTTAGTTGGGATTCGTTACGAACAATTATTGCCGTTTGCTTTACCATACCAAAATCCAGAGAATGCATTCAGAGTAATTTCTGGAGATTTTGTTACTACAGAAGATGGAACAGGAATTGTACATACGGCTCCAACTTTTGGTGCAGATGATGCAAAAGTAGCTAAAGAAGCTAGTCCTGAAGTACCACCAATGTTAGTTTTAGATGAAAATGGCACGCCAGTTCCGTTAGTAGACTTGCAAGGAAAATTCACTTCGCACATGGGTGAATATGCTGGTAAATATGTCAAAAATGAATATTACAACGAAGGCGAAGCGCCAGAACGTTCTATAGATGTGGAGCTTGCCATTCGATTAAAAGAAGAAAATAAAGCTTTCAAAGTAGAGAAATACGTGCACAGTTATCCGCATTGTTGGAGAACCGATAAGCCTATTTTATACTATCCGCTAGATTCTTGGTTTATAAAAATCACAGAAGTTAGAGATAGAATGTTTGATTTGAACGAATCGATTAACTGGAAGCCAAAAGCAACTGGTGAAGGTCGTTTTGGAAATTGGTTGAAAAATGCCAACGACTGGAATTTATCTCGTTCAAGATATTGGGGAATCCCATTACCAATTTGGAGAACTGAAGATAAACAAGAAGAAATTCTGATTGGTTCAGTAGAAGAATTATACAACGAAATTGAAAAATCTATAGCGGCAGGATTCCAAACTACAAATCCTTTTAAAGGGTTTGAAATTGGAAACATGGATGAAAGTAATTATGATTTAATTGATTTACATAAAAATGTTGTTGATGAAATTACTTTGGTTTCGGCTTCAGGTAAGCCAATGAAACGCGAAGCTGATTTGATTGACGTTTGGTTTGATTCTGGTTCGATGCCTTATGCACAATGGCATTATCCTTATGAAAACAAAGATAAAATTGATGGGAACAAAGATTTTCCAGCTGATTTTATTGCCGAAGGAGTTGATCAAACCCGTGGTTGGTTTTATACTTTACATGCTATTGGAACTTTAGTTTTTGATAAAATTGCCTACAAAAATGTGGTTTCTAACGGATTAGTTTTGGACAAAAACGGACAAAAAATGTCCAAACGTTTAGGTAATGCGGCAGATCCATTTGAAACATTAGCAGAATATGGACCAGATGCTACGCGTTGGTACATGATTTCGAATGCAAATCCTTGGGATAATTTGAAATTTGATTTAGAAGGAATCGCTGAGGTTCGCAGAAAATTCTTTGGAACTTTATACAATACGTATTCGTTCTTTAGTTTGTATGCTAATATTGATGGTTTCAAATACGATGAGGCAGAAATTCCTTTGAGTGAAAGACCAGAAATTGACCAATGGATTATTTCAGAATTGAATACTTTGATAAAAGATGTTGATAGCTATTATGCCGATTATGAGCCTACAAAAGCCGCTCGTGCGATTTCAGATTTTGTACAAGAAAATTTAAGTAATTGGTACGTTCGTTTGTGTCGTCGTCGTTTCTGGAAGGGTGATTATGCACATGATAAAATTGCTGCTTATCAAACACTATATACGTGTTTATTAAGCATAAGTAAATTGAGTGCTCCTATTGCTCCGTTTTTTATGGATAAACTTTACAGAGACTTAACACAGGCAACACAGACTGAGAAATTTGATAGTGTACATTTGGCCGAGTTTCCAAAATACGTTGAAAACTTTGTTGATAAATCTTTGGAGAGTAAAATGCAGAAAGCGCAAACCATTTCTTCGCTAGTTTTATCACTGCGTAAAAAGGAAATGATTAAGGTACGTCAACCTTTGCAAAAGGTAATGATTCCAGTACTTGACGAGAATCAAAGGGCAGAAATTGAAGCGGTTTCTGACTTGATAAAAGCAGAAGTAAATGTTAAGGAAATAGTGCTTTTGGATGATGCATCAGGTGTTTTAGTGAAGCAGATAAAACCAAATTTCAAAGCACTTGGACCTCGTTTTGGAAAAGATATGGGTCTGATTTCCAAAGAGATACAATCTTTATCTAAAGATCAGATTAACAAGTTAGATAAGGAAGGTAGCTTAGTCATTGTTATTGCTGGAAATGATGTAACTTTAACATTAGAAGATGTTGAAATAACATCACAAGATATTGAAGGATGGCTAGTAGCAAATTCTAACGGAATTACGGTAGCACTTGATATTACGATCAGCCCAGAATTGAAGCAAGAAGGAATTGCAAGAGAGTTAGTAAATAGAATTCAGAATATCCGTAAGGACTCAGGGTTTGAAGTTACAGATAAAATAAAGGTGTATTTACAAAATAATGCTATATTGCAAGAAGCTGTAAAAGCAAATGAAGATTATATTAAATCAGAAACACTTACAGAAATATTAGTTTTTGAAGAGAATATAGCAGATAGTTTAGAAATAGAATTTGACGAAATAAAAACAAGAATAGCAATCACTAAATAATTTAGTTATGGTAGATGAAATGACAAGATACTCTGATGCAGATTTAGCAGAGTTCAAAGAGATAATCCTTAAAAAAATCCAAAAAGCACAAGCAGATTTAGATTTAATCAAAAGTGCTTATATGAATGATTTGAATAATGGGACGGACGACACTTCACCTACTTTTAAAGCTTTTGAAGAAGGAAGCGAAACAATGTCGAAAGAAGCTAATTCACAATTGGCAATCCGTCAAGAGAAATTCATTCGTGATTTGAAGAATGCACTTTTCCGTGTTGAGAATAAAACCTACGGAATTTGCAAAGTAACAGGTAAATTAATCGGCAAAGAAAGATTAAAAATCGTTCCTCATGCTACAATGAGTATTGAAGCTAAAAATTTACAACGATAATCAACTTTGTTATCTAATAATTAACGCTCCGTTGGGAGCGTTTTTTTTGATTTAATTGCTATTTTTGCCCATTAAATTTTATAAAATGTCATTACGAAAAGCGTATCTCCTTATTTTTATTATATTAATTGTTGATCAAGCATCCAAAATCTATATAAAAACAAATTTTATTTTAGGTGAAGAAGTTGAAGTCTTCAAATGGTTTAAAATTCTTTTTATTGAAAATGAAGGAATGGCTTGGGGGACAAAAATCCCTGGAGTTTATGGAAAATTGTTTCTTACTCTTTTTAGATTAGCGGCAGTTTCCGGTATTGGATATTGGTTGTGGGATTCTGTTGAAAGAAAACACAGCTCTAACTACTTAATTGTATCTATTGCATTAATTTTTGCGGGAGCTTTTGGTAATATAATTGACTCTGTTTTCTACGGAGTTATCTTTGATGATAGCCACCAGCAATTAGCCACATTATTCGCTGAAAATCCCTATGGAACATGGTTTCATGGTCAGGTGGTCGATTTGTTTTATTTCCCTTTCGTTAAAGACTATCCTATGCCTGATTGGGTTCCTTTTATAGGAGGAAGACCTTTTACCTTTTTTAATGCTATTTTTAACGTAGCGGATATGTCTATTTCAACAGGAGTTGGGATATTGATTTTCTTCAATAAAAAGGCGTTTCACAAACATTAATTCAATCAAATTATAACCTATAAAAAAGACCTATTTCAATTTTGAATAGGTCTTTTTTATTTTGTGCTGTAATGGATTGAATAAAAAGTTATTGATTGTAAAAACTTTTTACTTTCGAAGCAATTTGATTTATTGTCATCTTATCCGAAGTTTCAACCGCTTTTAATTTTCCGGGAGCAATTAAATCACTGTCTTGAATTATTCGTTCTAATCTTGTTTTGGTTTCTCCAGGTCCAAAAAAATACAACTCATCAGATTTTTTTACATAGTCAAGAACTTTTTTTATAAAAAAATCAAGTTCCTCTTTTTCTCTTGCATCAAATTTACTTTCGCTGCTACTATGATGACCGCCAGAAAAAGTTCCTTTATTTCCTTCTTTATTGTGATATACACTGTTTTCTACTTCAGAATCTATTTCTGAAATTTTTTCTTTACCACCGTCAAGGGAAACAATTATTGCCTTTGAGGTGTCTATCCAAATGCCAGTTTGTTTTTTCATGTCTTTATTTTTTAAAAGTTAAAGTGAAATATTTTCAAACATTTTATGATATGGGGAAGATTGTAACTTATTTTAATTATAGTCTAGCAGGATCATTCTCAGTTGACTTACTAAAACGTGTTCTGATTTATTTTTTCCTGAAAAAGAGGTTGCAATTGCGTTTGCTGTTTTTAGTATTAAGTCATTTACTTCTTTTGTAAATAAGCTTTTGTGTTCATTTCTGAAGCTTTTAAAATCAGAAAATACAAGTTCAGAATTCCATTTATTTACCACGAGCCAGTCAAAAACAATTTCGATTTGGTAGGCCGTATCGTCTCCAAATTCATTAAAAGTATTTTCTAATGGTAGCCATTCGTTTTTGACAATTTCTTTAAGTTGCTCAATTTCTACTTTTTGAACAATTTTATCTACGGCTGCAATGCAATAAAATACTCTTCCTAAATGTTCGTAGAAACGAATCATTGTTTGGTGTGAAGGTTTCATTTTTTTTAAACTTTAGCTAAAAAGATAACACATAAATTTACAACAAAATAATCAATCTTGTTTCTGAATTCTTGTTTTTTCTTTGAAGAATTCTAAATTTATAAAATGTAATTATTTGGTTTTCAGTTTTGAAGAAATAAAAAAGAGGATGTCGCATTAGCGGCATCCTCTTTTTTTAACTGTTCTTAAAAATTATTTTTTTGAATATTCTTTGTCTAAAAATAAGTAACGAGCATCATTTTCTGCTTTTTTTGATTTTGATACCAAATCAATAATCATGACTTCGGGTTTTTCTTCCTCTTTTGCCATTTGCCAAACCGGTAGTTTTTCGCCATTAGGATTTCCTGTTTTGATGAAGTTAGCAAAGTAGTTCATCATCGTTTCCGAAACGCTATAATCAGCTTCTGTCCAAGCATAGTCTTTGTTTCCGTCTAAATTACCCATAGCATATTCTATTTCGGCAGAGTGAACAGCTCCTTTTGGAATTGGAGTTTTCGGTGTATTTGAATTTTTTTTGATAACGCCTCCTGCAAGTCCTGCTTCTAGACTTTTGTCTCGCATTTCTGGTCTAGGATGTGCGTAATAGTAACGATATACTGGTTGTGTGCTGTTTTTTCGATGCAAATCAAACCACTTCCAAGTACTATAGGCAATAAATCGGTCTCCTGTTAAATCAGTCGCAGATTGCTCCGTTACTTCAGGTGTTCCTACTGGATATAATTTAAGTACTTCGTCTGCTTTATTACCGTATAACTCCTTTACTTTTTGAATATAAATTTCGTTAGTTATGTCTTTTCCGGCGGTCAAAGCACGGTAAGTCATTTCCTCAGAATTCCATCCTAATAATAAAGGAACCATGGCTTGCTGTTTCGCTTCAAAAGTTTCGGGTAATGTTTTTGTTAAAAAATAGCCGTCAATTGTAGTTTTGAAAACTCCTAAACTTGTTCCTAGAGATTTTTGATATAATTCTAAAGTTGACATTGAACGAAGGTCTTTTAAAGACAGAGCTCCAATTTTTTGAGCAAATTCAAGACCTGTTTTTTCAGCTTGAGCCAAAGGAACTGGTGCTAAAGTAGGGAAAATGGAACCTCCGCTTTCGCCAATTGCTCCTGCAATAAGTCCTTTTGATAATGGAGAAGCCATTTGAGCACTTACAGCTATTGAACCTGCAGATTCACCCGCTATAGTTACGCGTTTTGGGTCACCACCAAATTTTGAAATATTAGCTTGTACCCATTTCAAGGCAGCATTTTGATCTAATAAACCATAATTACCAGAGGCATGATTAGGAGATTCTTTTGTTAATTCTGGATGAGAAAAAAATCCCCAAATTCCAAGACGATAGTTTACGGTTAAGGTTACAATGCCTTTCTTTGCCATATTTTCGCCATCATAACGGCTTTCTGAGCCATCACCAGCTGCAAAACCTCCACCATAGAAATAAACTAAAACAGGAAGTTTTTCATCAGCAGATTTAGCTGGAGACCAAACGTTTAAATACAAACAATCTTCACTCATACCATCACTTCTGAATCCCATATCGCCAAAAACATTAGATTGAATTCCTCTCGGTCCAAATTTTTTGGTTTGTTTTACGCCATTCCAATTTGTAACAGGTTGTGGAGCTTTCCATCGTAAATCACCCACGGGAGGTTGTGCAAAAGGAATGCCTTTGAAACTTTGAATGTTTGTTTTTATGTCAAATTCACCTTCGATAATTCCATTTGAAATGGTTATTTGAACGGGAAATGCATTTTGATTTTCGGCATGTTGTGCTTTCGAAAAGAAAGGAATTATCAGTAGTAGAATTTGAAGACTTATTCTTTTTAGATTCATAATATATTGGTTATTAGTTAATGGTTATTCAAATAATTCTCTTGCAACATCTTCAATTTTTGCTACTAATCGGATTTTGATTCCTGTATTTTTTAAAGATATTTTATTGTATTTAGAGACAAAAATAGTCGAGAAGCCTAGTTTTTCGGCTTCTTGAATGCGTTGATCCACTCGATTTACGGGACGAATTTCGCCAGAAAGCCCAACTTCGCCAGCAAAACAAAAATCTTTATTTACAGGAATATCTTCATTCGACGACAAAATGGCAGCAACAACGGCTAAATCAATCGCAGGATCATCTACTGAAATTCCTCCAGTTATGTTAAGGAAAACATCTTTGGCACCAAGCCTAAAACCAGCACGTTTTTCTAAAACTGCCAGAATCATATTCAATCTTTTCGCATTGTAACCCGTTGTGCTTCGTTGAGGCGTTCCGTAAACGGCAGTGCTTACGAGCGATTGGATTTCGAGCATTAACGGACGCATTCCTTCCAGTGTGGAAGCAATAGCTGTTCCTGATAATTCTTCGTCTTTGTGTGAAATCAGTATTTCGGAAGGGTTTGAAACTTCGCGTAATCCATTACCAAGCATTTCGTAAATCCCAATTTCGGCTGTAGAGCCAAAGCGGTTTTTTAGCGAACGCAAAATACGATAAACATGATTTCTGTCGCCTTCAAATTGTAAAACCGTATCCACCATGTGTTCCAAAATTTTTGGTCCAGCAATGGTTCCGTCTTTGGTAATGTGACCAATAAGAATTACTGGAATATTGGTTTCTTTAGCAAATTTTATCAGTTCAGCGGTCGTTTCTCGTATTTGAGAAATACTTCCGGGAGTCGATTCAATGTAATCTGTATGAAGCGTTTGGATAGAGTCGATAATGACTATTTCGGGTTCAATAGCTTCAATTTGTTTGAAGATATTTTGTGTTTTAGTTTCGGTAAGAATATAACAATTGTCACCACTTGGCGTAATTCTTTCGGCACGCATTTTTATCTGCTTTTGACTTTCTTCACCCGAAACGTATAAGGTTTTATAAGGAAGCTTTAATGAAATTTGGAGCAAGAGCGTACTTTTTCCTATGCCGGGTTCTCCGCCTAATAGAATAAGTGATCCGGGAACTATTCCGCCACCAAGTACGCGGTTGAGTTCCGCATCAGTAGTGTCAAGCCTGATTTCCTGAGTAGAATCAATTTCATTTATTTTCAAAGGTTTTGGAGCTTTAGAAATTATTGTTGATTCACTTTTCCAAGAAGGTTTTTCTTGTTTTTGAATAATTTCTTCGGCGATAGTGTTCCATTCTTTACAGGAATTGCATTGTCCTTGCCATTTGGCATATTGTGCCCCACAATTCTGGCAGAAGAAAGAAGTTTTTATTTTTGACATTATTTTTAACTTAATTGAAATCCAAATTTAAGTTAAAGTAGGTTCAAAAAAAAGGATTTAATTTTTATTGCTCGAGTGGATTTGTTAGTTATGAAATATAAGTTACTTCTTATAATTTTAAAATCAGGTATTTTTCTTACATTTGATATTGTAAAACTAATTTAAATAAAAAGATGAAAAATTTTTTAAAAATTATTAATAAGGCCTTTTTTGTAATTATTGTTCTAATTGCTTTTGTAAATTGCGAAAATGAAAGTGTAGATTTAAATAATCAAGATGCTTCTGTTAGGAATGCTAAAGCTTGGTTTGTAAAAAATAAACAAAGTCTAAGAGTTTTAGAATACGCCAAAACTATAGATTGGAATAAAGCAATTGTTACTGATGGTGTAAAAGGAAAAGTTGTAGAAGTGCCAATATTCTTAAAGGATAAAGATGTAGTAAATATTAACTATGATAAATCTCTAAAATGTTATAATAGATTAATGTTTATTTTAGATGAAAAGAAGGTATATAATGTTTATCATGTGATTATTTCTCATAAAAAGGATACTTTTGATGTTGATGATGAAGAAGTGAATTTTTATAAAATAAAAGAAGATTTCGAGGGATTAATTACAGTCATAGATTCTAAAAATATAATTAATGATGTTGTTAATCTGGCTAATAAAAAAACAAATAGATATTTAATTACAAACAAAACAAAAACAGATGGTGTTGTTTGTGTGTATTATGGTTATTGGGATGAAAATGACGAATTTCATGCCTACTATCAAGTAGGGTGTTATGGAGGCGGAAGTGGTTCAAGTGGAGGCACTAGTTATGGAAGTGGTGGAGGGAAAAGTGAATCACAACCAGATGATAAAACGGTATGTTATAACTCATTAGAAGATTTGATCAGTGGGTCTTATGCTGTTTCAGATTTAGTTACCTCTAGTATGTTGCCTCAGACGAGTAATTCGCGAATAAAAAATTACAGATGGACAATTTTTAAAGGACCTGGATATAAAATTATTTCTAGCGATTCTGGTTTACAAAAAAAAATTTCAACTAACGTAAGCTCCTTACAATGGGAATGGAATAATTTGACGCATAACTCTATTGATTTAGAGGGCTTTGTTGCTGGAGGAAATATAACTTTCAATCTTGTCTATGCTCAACCAACAATTGGTAAATATAATTCTATTATGAATATTAATTATAATGTAAAATTCTCATTAGTATGTTCAGGAAGTCCTGTTTCTTCAAGTGGAAATTATAACTCTTCAAAAATATTTAATGTCAATGATTAAAAAGTGTAGTGTTTTAAATACGAAAGTACTTTCAATAGTTTTTGGGTTGATTATAGTGCTAATAATTTCATTCTCCTTTATTGAAAATTCTAAGCAAAAAGAAATTACTAAAACTTTTCTGTACTATAGTTTTCCTGTTTTTAAATCAAATGCCACTTATTTTTTAATAAGCGATAGCATTGCTTTGATTCGTTATAAAAATTATTTATTGTATGAGTTTAAAGATTTGCAAAATTTTGAAAACGATACTGCAACTGTAAAAGAAGAGGTGAGATACCGGTATTTTTTATTCAAAAAAAATGAAAAACATGGATTTTATTATGATTCTTTAAATGCAAAAATAAGTAAAGAGGTTAGTACAGATTCAATATTAAGTAACAGAGCTTTTTATGGTCAATCGCTTTTTACTTCATCAAAAATGAAGTTATTATCTTATGAAAAAAGCAAATATTCTTTCAGTTTAATTGAAAAATATAAATGCAAGACAAAAATTGATGTTACTTATCCAGACACAATGATAGTTTACTACACAAACAAAATGAAAGGCTTAGAGTTGACTTTGTCAAAAGAACTAGACTTTATAAAAAAAATGAAAGTTGTAAAGATAAGAGCGATTTATAATTCTCAATTTATAAATGGGAATCCAAATAAATTTCCTAATTATGAGTACAAATTTGAGTTAAAAGAAGATAAAGTTTCAAATCTTGAAAAATATAGACTTTTTGTTGAGAAGGAAATTAAAGCAAAATACTAATAATTTAGTTTTATTTATTTGACGAATTATTTCATTAATTTAAATGAAGCCAACAAAGGACTTTGTAATTAAAATCAAGACAAATGAAAAAAACAATATTAGTCATTGTTGTATTTGCAACAATCTGTTTGGGATATTGTTACAAATCGGTTCAAAGAAATAAAAAATTAATTTTTGATTTTGCTTATGAAATGGTTAACGTTTCAATTCCTATAAATAATGTTGTTTCAAAACATATAGAATGTGATAAAATAGGAAAAGGAATTTCTCTAATTCTTATTTCTAATTTTAGAAAAGAATACAATAAAAATCCTAAAAAAATTTATGTTTATACTTATTGTGAAGGATTATTAAATGGTTTCGGTAAAGAAATTGAAAGTCCAAATAAATCTCAAATCTATTTTGTAGAATTTAATGATAGTTTGGTGATTCCAATATTGTTAAATAATGAATCTAAAGTTGTTGCCTTTTCTTATGGGTTAAAAAAAGGAAATGAAAATTATTTATTGAGGATTGATGGAATTAAAGAGTATAAAAAACAAGAGGCTGAATAACTTAGCCTCTTGCAATTTTTTAAGTCAAAGAATTATCATTCTCGTTTGGAAAAATAATCCAAGGTTTAAATGTTTTTGCTTCTTCAAAATCTAAAGTAGCATATGAAATAATAATGATAATATCGTCTTTTTGGACTTTTCGAGCGGCAGGACCATTTAGAGTTATAGTTCCAGAATTTTTTTCGCCTTTGATGGCATAAGTTTCAAAACGTTCTCCATTATTGATGTTTACAATGGATACTTTTTCGCCTTCAATAATATTAGAAGCGTCTAGTAATGTTTCGTCAATAGTAATACTTCCGATGTAATTAAGATCGGCTCCTGTTACTTTTACTCTGTGAATTTTTGATTTTACGACTTGGATTTGCATGCTACAAAAGTAAATTAATTTAGTGAAATGGTATCAATTAAACGGATGTTATTGATAAATACAGCTATAAAAGCACGGTATTTCTTGTTTTTATTTTTCTTAAAACAAGGTAGTAGCGTTGCTTCGTCAGCGATTACAAAATATTCTAAAGAGAAAGACGGGTCTTTTTCAAATGATTTTCGAACCCATTCTGTTACCCATTGTGCGCTATTTGTTTTGAATTTTTCTTTTGCTGCCGTTAGCGTTTTGTAAATTATAGCTGCTTCTGAACGTTCTTGAATTGATAAGCGCTCGTTTCGGGAACTCATAGCAAGATTATTCGCTTCTCTAAAAATGGGGCAGCCAATAATAGTTACGTTTAGGTTGTTTTTCGAAACCATTTTCTTGACAATTTGTAATTGCTGAAAATCTTTTTCGCCAAAATAAGCGTTTGTTGGTTCAATAATTTCAAAAAGACGTTTGACAATGGTGCCAACTCCGTTAAAATGCCCAGGTCTGAATTTACCTTCCATTTGGTTTTCTAATCCGTCAAAATCAAAAGATTGTGAAACGGTTTGGCCTTCGTAAATGTCGTCAACTGTTGGGGCATACAAGATGATTTCTGGATTTAAAGCAGTCATTTTTTTGATGTCTTCTTCAATAGTTCGAGGATATTTTGCAAGGTCTTCCGGATTATTAAACTGAGTAGGGTTTACAAAAATACTTACTACTGTATAGTCATTTTCCTGCAATGATTTTTTCATCAAAGCCAGATGTCCTTGATGAAGAGCGCCCATAGTCGGAACAAACCCAATGGTAGAATCTCCAATTTTAATAGATTTCAAAAAGGTGATTAAAGGAGCTTTTCCGTAGAAAATGTGCATGGTGGTATTATTAAAATTAAATGCAAACATAATATTTTAGTTAATAACTGCATAAAATTTTGTAATTTTGCATGGTTTTTATTGCCAATAAATTAAGTAAATTACAATATGAAAGATAAGAGGATATTATATGTATCATCTGAAGTGGTTCCTTATCTCGCTGAAAATGAGGTTTCTTTAATGTCTTACGACGTGCCGAAAATGATAAATGATCAGGGAGGACAGATAAGAATTTTCATGCCCAGATATGGAAATATTAACGAGAGAAGACACCAATTACATGAGGTAATTAGACTTTCAGGGATGAATTTGGTAGTAAATGATTTAGATATGCCATTGATTATCAAGGTGGCTTCTATTCCTAAGGAAAGAATTCAGGTTTATTTTATTGACAATGATGAGTATTTCAAGCGTAAAGCTACATTTGCAGATGAGGAAGGCGTAATGTACCCCGACAATGATGAGCGCGCTATTTTCTTTGCAAAAGGAGTTGTAGAAACCGTTAAAAAATTAAATTGGGTTCCAGATATTATCCATGTTCATGGATGGATGGCTGCGATGTTGCCAATTTATATGAAACATTTCTATAAAAACGAAGCGTTATTTTCAGAAACAAAAATAGTTACATCAGTTTATAGTCAATCTTTTGAAGGAACATTAGATGTAGAAATGATTAATAAAGTTAAATTTGATGATGTTCCCTATGATGCTATTTCTGATTTAGAGAACCCAGATTATGAGAATATAATTAAAGCCACAGTTAAACATTCTGATGCCGTAATTATAGCTTCAGATAATCTGTCGCCAAGTTTAACAAAATTTATAGAATCTTCAGGAAAACCTTTTTTACCTTTCACACCGAAAGATAAATTCGCTGAGGCGTATACTAATTTCTACAAAACCGAAGTTCTATAAATTAAACTTTTATAATAAACATGTACAATTCTTCTTTTTTTAAGAAAATGCTATTACTGGCAGGAGTTATTTTTTTATACTCTTGTGATAAAGAATACAATGCAATTGGAGGCGATTTAATAGGTGATAACCATTTTGATCTTTTAGAATATACTTCAAATGTGATTGCTTACAACCAAAAAATTGGTCCCGTTCAATCTAATAATTTAGCGGTTAATGCACTTGGTACATATGACAATCCAGCTTTTGGTAAAACTACTGCAAATTTTGCAACACAAGTTACTTTAGCAACTGTTGATCCAACCATTGGTGAAGAGGCTGTTATTGATAGTGTGTATTTAACGGTTCCCTATTTCAGTACTTTAAAAACTACAAATACAGATGGTAGCCATGTTTATGAATTGGACTCTATTTATGGTGAAAGTAAAGCTAAAATAAAATTGAGTGTTTATGAATCTGGATATTTTATGAGAGATTTGGACCCAATTGGAGGGTTTCAAGAAAGCCAAAGATATTATACAGATCAAAATGCTGATTTTGATAATCTTAAAATTGGAAATCGTTTAAATGATTTAGAAAGTACTGCTAAAGAACAGAATGACGGATTCTTTTTTGATCCAAAAGAAATCGTTGAAACAACTACAGATGCTACGGGTAAAGTAACAACTACTCGATCTGTTCCTGCAATGCGTTTAAAATTAAATACTGCTTTTTTTACAAATAAAATTATAAATGCATCATCTAGTAAATTAGTTACAAATGATGTTTTTAAAGAATATTTTAGAGGATTGTATTTTAAAGTAGAAGATGCTGATGGAAGCACTGGAAGTATGGCGATGCTTAATTTTAAATCAGGAAAAATAACTATAAAATACAAAGCTAAAACAGCTATAACAACGGATGCTGAAGATGTAAAAGAACAGAAGTCTCTAGTTATTAATTTATCGGGTAATACGGTAAACTTGTTGCAACAAAGTAATACGAATGTAGATTATGCAAATGCTACAAATCCGGCAAACATTAATACTACAGTTGGTGACGAAAAATTATACTTAAAAGGAGGAGAAGGCTCAATGTCTGTGATAGAACTTTTTAACACGCCTGGTGAGTTAGAAACAATGCGAAGTAATGACTGGTTAATTAATGAAGCTAATCTTGTTTTTCATATTGATGATACAAAAATGGCAGGTAGTTATGAGCCAAATCGTATTTATTTATACGATTTGAATAATGACCGTCCAGTAGTTGATTATTATAATGATGCAACAACAAGCACGGATTCTAAAAAAGCCAAATCAGTATTTGACGGTATTATTAATAAAGAAGCTGTAACTAACGGTAGAGGTAAAACGTATAAAATTAGAATCACTAATCAGATTCGAAATCTAATTAAAAATGCAGATTCAACAAATGTTAAGTTAGGTCTTGTGGTAACAGAAGATATAGCAACAAATGTTTGGGATAAATTAAAAACAGCAAATGCTTACAGTTCTTATTTGCCAAAAGCATCAGTAATGAATCCATTAGGAACCATACTTTATGGTGGTAATGCGACTGTTCCTGAAGACAAAAGACTAAAACTTGAAATTTATTACACAAAACCTAATTAACCTAAATTTATGTGTGGAATAGTTGGATATATCGGTTATAGAGAAGCATATCCCATTGTTATTAAAGGTCTAAAAAGACTGGAATACAGAGGGTATGATAGTGCAGGTGTCATGTTATATGATAGAGAAAATCTTAAGCTTTGCAAAACTAAGGGTAAGGTTTCTGACCTTGAATTGAAAGCGTCTAAGGAGATTACGATGAATGGAACTATAGGAATTGGGCATACCCGTTGGGCTACCCATGGAGTTCCAAATGACGTAAACTCTCATCCGCATCTTTCTAATTCAGGAGATTTAGCTATAATTCATAACGGAATTATTGAAAATTATGCTCCATTAAAAGAAGAGCTTATTAAAAGAGGATATGTTTTCCATTCTGATACGGATTCTGAGGTTTTAGTAAATCTTATAGAAGAAATACAGATTAAAGAAAATTTAAAATTAGGTAAGGCAGTCCAAATAGCCTTAAATCAAGTTGTAGGTGCTTATGCGATTGCGGTTTTTGATAAAAAAAACCCAAACGAAATTGTAGCTGCTCGATTAGGAAGTCCATTAGCAATTGGTGTTGGTGAAGGAGAATATTTTATAGCATCTGATGCTTCGCCATTTATCGAATACACTTCAAATGCGATCTATCTTGAAGATGGAGAAATGGCAAATATTAGGTTGCATAAACCTATGAAAATAAGAAAAATTAAAGATGACTCTCAAGTTGACCCTTACATTCAAGAACTCCAAATGAACTTGGAACAAATTGAAAAAGGAGGATACGATCATTTCATGTTGAAAGAGATTTATGAGCAACCTAATGTAATTAAAGATACCTATAGAGGAAGACTTCATGCTAATGAAGGTCTAATTCAAATGGCAGGTGTTGAAGATAATATTGAAAAATTTCTTCATGCTGACAGAATAATAATTGTAGCTTGTGGTACTTCATGGCATGCAGGTTTAGTAGCGGAATATATTTTTGAAGAATTTGCTAGAATCCCTGTTGAAGTTGAATATGCTTCTGAATTCAGATATAGAAATCCAATTATAAACAGTAAAGATGTAGTAATCGCTATTTCACAATCAGGTGAAACTGCCGATACTATGGCTGCCATTAAACTAGCAAAAGAGCATGGTGCTTTTGTATTTGGTGTTTGTAATGTGGTTGGGTCTTCTATTTCAAGAGAGTCACATGCTGGTGCTTATACTCATGCTGGACCAGAAATTGGAGTTGCTTCAACTAAAGCTTTTACAACTCAAATTACGGTTTTGACTATGATCGCTTTGCGTTTAGCTAAGGCAAAAGGAAGCTTATCTAATTCGGACTTTCATATGTATCTACAGGAACTTGAAATAATTCCTGAAAAAGTAAAAGAAGCTTTAGAAACTAATGATAGAGCGAAAGAAATTGCTGCTACTTTCAAAGATGCGCCAAATTGTTTGTATCTGGGAAGAGGTTATAATTTTCCAGTAGCATTAGAAGGAGCCCTTAAATTAAAAGAAATATCATATATACATGCTGAAGGATATCCTGCAGCTGAGATGAAACATGGTCCTATAGCATTAATTGATGATCAAATGCCTGTAGTGGTTATAGCGCCAAAACAAGGACATTATGACAAAATTGTAAGTAATATTCAAGAAATAAAATCCAGAAGTGGAAGAATTATTGCTGTAGTTACTAAAGGAGATACTCAAGTTAGAGATTTAGCGGATTATGTTATTGAAATACCAGAAACATCGGATGCTTTATCTCCATTAATAACAACAATTCCGTTGCAGTTACTATCATACCATATTGCTGTGATGAGAGGTTGTAATGTTGATCAACCAAGAAACTTAGCAAAATCAGTTACTGTTGAATAAATAATTGTTAGTAATTATATAAATTAAAAAAAGCGAGATTTAGGTCTCGCTTTTTTTGTTATAAAAATTTTATAAAAACGGTATTTTGTTGTGATTAATTCAAATTTTTAAAGTATTTAGTATGTGTGCATACTATTTTTTTGTAGATGTAACGAATTTATTGTCAAAAGTTTAAAAAATAAAAATATTGATTAATTAGAAATAGCGTAATTATGTTATTAATTATTAAATTATTTGATATTTTTTTTGCTAATAGCAAATAAATATTTGTACTTTGGTCGCATTAACCAACAAAATTTAACCCCAATGAGAGTATATTTACTTTTTTTGTCATTATTTTTTTGCAGCATCTCTTTTGCTCAGAATTCAGTTTCAGGTTCAGTTACTGACAACAACAACCAACCTATTCCGGGAGCCAATATCAAAATTATAGGAGATAACTTCGGCACGATTACGGAAAATGATGGAAAATTTGTTTTAAATTCATCAAAAAAACTCCCTTATGTGATTGAAGTTTCAGCTTTAGGGTATGGATCAAAGAAAGTTACTGTTTCGTCTTACGCTCAAAAAGTTACTGTTAAGTTAGCTGATCAGGAGACAAAATTAAATGAAATTGTTGTGTCTGCTTCAAGAACACCAGAGCGTGTTTTAGAATCGCCAGTTACAATTGAAAGAATGAATATTGCTGATATTAAAAAGACAGCATCTCCAACTTTTTATGATGGTTTAGAAAACTTGAAAGAAGTACAAATGAATACAAGTAGTTTGTCTTTCAAATCTATAAACACTCGTGGTTTTGCGACAGTAGCAAATACACGTTTTATGCAATTAGTTGATGGAATGGACAATTCTTCTCCATTGTTGAATTTTGTATTAGGGAATATGATTGGTATTTCTGAAATCGATGTTCAAAGCGTTGAGTTACTTCCTGGAGCATCTTCTGCTTTATATGGTGCAAATGCTTTTAATGGTATTCTATTTATGAACAGTAAAAGCCCATTTACAAGTCAAGGAATTACTGCTTATGCAAAATATGGGCAAACAAGCCAACAAGCTGCAGGTTCAAATGATTTTGTAGATTATGGGATAAGAATGGCGCATGCTTTTAGTCCAAAATTAGCAGCAAAAGCTAATTTTACATATATGCGAGGTACTGATTGGTACGCAACTAATTATGATGATAAAACACATGTGGGTAGAGATAGAAACCATGTAAATTATGATGGAATAAATGTTTATGGTGATGAAGTGTCAACTAATATTAAAGGTGTGGGTCAGTCATTAGCAACATTAGGGTTAATACCTTCTTCTGCTGTGAATTTATTGCCTGATTATAATGTAAGTAGAACGGGTTATAAAGAAACAGATTTAACAGATAATAAAGCAAGTAATACTAAAATTGACTTCTCCCTTCATTACAGACCTTTTGGAGATGAAAAATTAGAAGTGATTTGGCAAAGTAAATTTGGTTTTGGTAACGCAGTATATCAAGGAGCGAATAGATATTACCTGAATAACTTTTTTATGCAACAACATAAATTAGAATTTAAAGGGAAAAACTTTTTTGTTAGAGGATATACAACTACTGAAGACGGAGGAGAATCTTATGATATGCTTTTTACAGGAATAAATGTAAATAGAAAATGGAAAGATGATAAAACTTGGTTTGGTCAATATGCTGGTGCTTATATTCAATCGACATTAGCGGGTATGACACCAGAAAATGCACATATTATAGCAAGAAACACGGCTGATACAGGTAGATTAATTCCAGGAACTCCAGGATTTAAAGCTGCTTTTGATCAAGTAATTGCAGACCCGAGTGTGCTTTCTGGATCTAAGTTGGTTGATAATTCAAGAATATATCATTCAGATGCAAATTATAATTTTAAAGACCTTATAAAATTTGCAGAAATTCAAGTTGGAGGATCTTTTAGATTATATGAATTAAATTCACACGGTAGAATCTACACTGATGCTAGTGGGCCTATAAATTATAATGAATATGGCGCGTACACGCAGTTGACTAAGAGGTTCTTAGATGATAGATTGAAATTTACCGGATCTGTTCGTTATGATAAATCAAAGAATTTTGATGGTAATTTTTCTCCAAGAGTATCTTTAGTGTATTCAGGAGGGGAAACTAAAAAGCACAATTTCAGAGCCTCTTTTCAAACAGGATTTAGAAACCCTTCTACACAAGATCAGTATATAGGATTTAATGTTGGAAGTGCTATATTGCTAGGTTCTGCTCCAGATAACTTAGCAAGATACACAGAGACATTGCCAGTTTCTACTACTATTGGTCAAGCTTTTGCAGGTGGAACTTCGGTTGTTATGACAGGATTAAATGCGTATAATAATTCGTATACTGCATCATCAGTGGGTGCGTTTAGTGCGCTTGCTGCAAGTGACCCAATTGCAGGTTCAGCCTTGTTAAGAAAAACAACAGTGGATTATGTTAAACCGGAACAAGTAAAAGCGTTTGAGCTTGGATACCGTTCTTTTATAAATGATGTTTCTGTTGATGTTAATGGATACTATAATGTATATAATGATTTCATTGGAAATTTAAATGTTATAGCGCCTTTATACGGAACAGCACAAAATTCTCCAAATCCTCTTGGAGGGCCTTCGGATGCAGGTGCTCAATCTTTACACGCTCTTCAAAATGGTAATTATAGAGTATACCAATTATATACCAATACAGATGTTGAAATTAAATCATTTGGTTTTGGACTTGGTCTTTCTAAAAAAATATTTGGAGATTTTGAATTCGGAGTTAATTATAACTATGCAGAATTTAAATTTGATCAAGCAAAAGATCCAAGTTTTGAAGCAGGATTTAATACTCCAAAACACAGAGCTAAAGCATCATTTGGAAACGAAAAATTATTCAAAAATTTCGGATTTAATGTTAGCGGAAGATGGAATAGCGAATATTTATGGCAATCTTCAATGGTTGATGGTATGATTGATTCTGCAACAGTAATTGATGCTCAAATCAATTATAATATGCCAAAACTTAAATCAACTTTGAAAATAGGCGCTTCGAACATTGGAGGTAAAGAATATTCTCAAGTATTAGGTGCGGGTTTAATCGGACAACAATATTTTGCTTCATGGACTATTAATCCATAATTGAAAAAACAAAACAAAAGTTTTTGCTTTCTACTTCTTCTTTATTATGAGAAGACAATTGAGAGAAATAATTTAAAAAATAAAGTATTATGATAAAAAATTTCAAATGGCTACTACTAGTTTCTTTAAGTTTTGTAGCGTGCAATAGTAGCGATGATAGTTCTGTAATTGAGGAGCCTGCATCATCAGGTTCGGCTAATTTAGCAAAATTTGTTGCTTTGGGAGATTCGTTCGCAGCTGGATATAGTGATGGAGCTCTTTTCAAAAAAGGACAAGAAGGTTCTTATGTAAATATTCTTGCGCAACAGTTTGTTGAAGCAGGAGGAGGGGATTTCAAAACGCCATATACTTCAGATAATCTAGGAGGTCTTTTGTTAGGAGGTAATGTGATTGCTGGAACTCGTTTGTATTTTAATGGTTCAGCACCTGTTCCGGTTAGCGGAATTCCAACAACTGAGGTGTCAACAATTTTGACAGGTCCGTTTAATAATTTAGGAGTTCCTGGTGCTAAAAGCTATCATTTAGTTGCTCCTGGATATGGGAATGTTGCTGGGGTAGCGATTGGAGCAGCAAATCCATATTTTGCTCGATTTGCTTCAGCACCAAACACAACTGTTTTAGCAGATGCTTTAACGCAACAACCTACTTTCTTTTCTTTGTGGATAGGTGGGAATGATGTTTTAGGATATGCAACTTCAGGAGGAATAGGGGTTAATCAAACCGGAAATTTCAATCCAGCTACTTATGGGGCTAATGATATTACTGATCCTGATGTTTTTGCAAGTGTTTACTCTGGTTTAGTGACAAATTTAACATCAAATGGTGCTAAAGGAGTAGTTGCTAATTTGCCATATGTTAGTACTTTGCCATATTTCACTACTGTGCCTTACAATCCGCTATCAGTAAAAGTGCTTGGTAGTGGAAATGAATTAGTGGGTCAAGGAACTATAGCTGCTTTGAATGCACAACTATACGGTCCTTTGCATAATGCTTTAGCTTATTTAGGTCAAGGAAGTAGAATCGCTCTTTTGTCGCCTACTGCAGCAAATCCAATGTTAATTAAAGACGAATCCTTAACTAATCTTTCTTCTTCTTTGACTCAAGTGTTAATTGGAGGTGGACTTGATGCACCAACAGCAGGGTTATTAGGGGCTGTTTTTGGGCAAGTAAGACAAACAACAGCTACTGATTTAGTTTTATTGCCTACTCAATCTGTTATAGGAACTGCTCCTACAGATGTAACTTCAGGTTTAGGATTTGCACCGCCATATCCTTTAAATAAATTTGGAATTACTTTCCCATTACAAGATAAGCACGTTTTAATTCCTACTGAAATTGCCGAAGTTAAAACAGCTACAGACGCTTATAATGTGACTATCAAAGCTCTTGCTGATGCTAAAGGTTTGGCTTTTGTAGATACTAAAGCAATAATGACTCAGTTGTCTACTACAGGAGTAGTAAGTAATAGCTTTACCTTAACAACTACTTATGTAACTGGAGGAGCTTTTTCTCTTGATGGAGTGCATCCAAGTCCAAGAGGATATGGATTAATTGCAAATGCATTTATTACAGCTATTAATACAAAATACACAGCAACTTTAAAAAAGGTTGACCTAGGTCTTTATCCAATTTTATATCCTGCTTCGTTATAATTGAAAAGTATATTTATTCAAAAAACCACCCATTTTAGTATGTGGTGGTTTTTTTATTTTGTGCAAATAATGTCATCTTAATCTGTTTCAATCCCGTTTATAAACAATCCAACAAATTCATGCAATTTTTTATAAAAAAAATTATTGATTTTATATTTTAAAAATTATCTTTGCACTCTGAAAAACGCATTTAATCGAGATGTTTCGGTTGGTTGCATTTCATAAACCTAAATAGCTATTTAATAAATACATAAGTAATGTCTAAAGTAATAGGAAAAGTTGCCCAAATCATTGGCCCAGTAGTTGACGTTGTTTTCAACGGTAAAGATGTTGAACTTCCAAAAATTTA
>CAUPOP010000005.1:0-90937 GCA_963512955.1 uncultured Flavobacterium sp.
GCTTCTTCAATCGTTTTTGAAACCGGTTTTCCGGCACCATGACCAGCATTCGTTTCAATACGTATTAAAACCGGATTCTCTCCAGATTGCTTATCTTGTAATTCTGCAGCAAACTTAAAACTATGCGCAGGCACTACCCTGTCATCATGATCGCCTGTCGTTACCAGAGTTGCAGGATATTTTACTCCAGACTTTACATTCTGAACTGGTGAATATCCCTTTAAATATTCAAACATTTCTTTTGAATCATTAGCCGTACCGTAATCATAAGCCCAACCTGCTCCTGCGGTAAATGTATGATAACGCAACATATCCATAACGCCTACTGCGGGAAGCGCTACTTTCATCAAATCGGGTCTTTGCGTCATTGTTGCTCCTACTAACAATCCGCCGTTAGAACCTCCTTTTATCGCTAAGAAATCAGAAGAGGTGTATTTTTGGGCAATCAAATATTCAGCTGCGGCAATAAAATCGTCAAATACATTTTGTTTTTGCATTTTTGTACCTGCATCATGCCATTTTTTTCCATATTCGCCTCCACCACGAAGATTAGCTACTACATAAATACCTCCCATTTCTAACCAAACTGCATTTGCAATACTAAAACTTGGTGTCAGGCTCACATTAAATCCACCATAACCATAAAGGATTGTTGGATTGTTCCCATCTAAAATAATTCCTTTTTTGTGCGTGATAATCATCGGGACTTTTGTTCCGTCTTTGGACGTGTAAAAGACTTGTTTTGAAACATAATCATCACTTTTGAAATCTACTTTTGGCTGAACATATACTGTTGAATTTCCTTCCTTTGGCATAAAACGATACGTAGTTCCCGGTGTAGTATAATTTGTGAAAGAGAAATACAACTCCTTATCTTTCATTTTTCCACCAAAACCTGATGCAGTACCAATACCCGGCAAATTAATTTCGCGAATTAATTTACCATTATAGTCAAACTGTTTTACAACAGAAACGGCATCTTTCATATAATTGGCAAAAATAAAACCTGCACCTGTTGAAGGAAACAATACATTTTCGGTTTCCGGTATTAAATCTTTCCAATTTTCAGCTGATGGATTGCTGGCATCAACGGTAACAATACGTTTGTTTGGGGCACCTAAATTAGTGACAATATATAGTTTTGAACCAATATTATCTATAACATCCACATCATTCTCGAAACCTTTACTGATCGTAATAATATCACTATTGGTTTTTGTCAGGTCTTTGATATATAATTCATTTCCTGAAGTGGAATTTGCAGCAGAAATAAACAAATACTGATTGTCCTCGGAAACACTTCCACCCACATATCGGCGTTTTTCTTTATCCCCAAACACAACTACGTCTGCACTTTGATTAGTCCTTAATTTATGAAAATACAATTTGTGCTCATCTGTTTTGGCAGAAAGCTCACTCCCTATTGGCTTTTCATAACTGGAATAAAAAATCCCTTCATTCCCTTTCCAAGAAAGACCGCTAAATTTTACATCAATCAAATTCTGGTCGATATTTTGTTTAGTCTTTGCATCGATAAAGATTACTTTTCTCCAATCACTACCCGCTTCAGAAATAGAATAAGCAACCAAAGAGCCATCTTTTGAAAAACTAACCGCATCTAAGGAAGTTGTCGCATCCTTTGAAAAAGTATTGGGATCCAGAAATATTTCTTCTTTTCCTGACGTATCTTTTCTGTATAAAATTGATTGGTTTTGCAAGCCATTATTTTTATAATAATAGGTAAAATCTCCTTCTTTAAAAGGTGCGGAAATTTTTTCATAATTCCATAATTTCTCCATTCGCTCTTTTATGGCATTTCGAAAAGGGATTTTTGACAAATAATCAAAAGTTACTTTATTCTCTGTTTTTACCCAAGCTCCAGTTTCTGCTGATTTATCATCTTCAAGCCAGCGATATGGGTCATCTACATCGACACCAAAATAATTATCAGTATGGGGTATTTTATCTGTTTTTGGATAAATTAAACCGTTGGACTGTTGACCAAATGAAGCTATTGTTGAAGACACAAGCATTGTTAATATTATTTTTTTCATTATGAAATAGTTTGAGATAGAACAAAAATAGACAAATATTACTTAGATAATTGTTAAAAAAAAAGGATTCAACTTTCGTTGAATCCTTTTCATATCATAATAAAATAATTTTATGCTTCTTGATGTTTCTTTTCAATCAAGGCTTTATCCGCTTTAGAAATACTATCTACTAATACCGGAGTAGCTATAAATAAAGAAGAATACGTTCCTACAACAATACCTACTAACATTGCAAAAATAAATCCTCTGATAGACTCACCTCCAAAAACAAACATAGTCAACAATACGATAATCATCATCAATGATGTATTTAATGTTCTTGACAAAGTTGTATTAATAGAAGCATTCACAATTTCTTCAAAAGTACCTTTACGTTTACCCATGATAAACTCTCTAATTCTATCGAATACAATAACGGTATCATTCATAGAATATCCAATTACTGTTAAAATCGCAGCGATAAAATGCTGATCCATTTCCATGTGGAAAGGCATGAATTTATAACATAAAGAGTAAATTCCTAATACAAATATTACGTCATGCGCAACAGCTGCAATCGCTCCTAATGAATATTGCCATTTACGGAAAGAAATCATTAAGTATAAGAAAATAACAGCCATAGCACCAAGAACAGCCCAATATGAATTGGTTTTAATATCCTCAGAAATAGAAGCACCAACTTTAGAAGCTTGTAATACACCTATTTTTTTACCATCATAAGAATTGATGAATTTATCATAAGTCATACTTGAATAATGTTTTTGTAAAGCAGCAAATAATTTCTCATTTACTTCTTTATCAACATTAACACCTTCTTCTTTTATCTTGTATTTAGTTGTGATTTTTAATTGATTATCATCACCAAAAACTTTAGCTTCAACAGTAGTACCAAATGCAGCAGATAATTCTTCTGAAATTTTTGTTGCATCAACTGGCTTGTCAAACTTTACTTGGAAAGTTCTACCTCCAACAAAATCTACACCTTCATCTAATCCATTTACAAAGAATATAGAGATTAAACTTACTAGAACAACTATAGAAGAGAATACATAAGTCACTTTCTTCATTCCAATAAAATCAAAATGGAAGTTAGTAAACCAGTTTTTAGTAGTAGCAGTAGAGAATGTTAAATTACTGTTTGAAGCAATATTTTTATCAATAAAGATTCTAGCTATAAATATAGAAGTAAACAATGATGTTACAATACCAATTAATAACGTTAAAGCAAAACCTTTAATTAATCCTGTTCCAAAAGTAAACAAAATTGCACCTGTAAGTATGTGAGTTACGTTTGCATCAATGATAGAACGCATCGCACCATGCCATCCATAAGATGCTGCTACAGCTTCTGCCAATGTTTTACCTTCACGTAATTCCTCTTTTGCTCTTTCGTAAATAATGATATTCGCATCAACAGCAGTTCCTAATGTCAGTACGATACCTGCAATACCTGGTAATGTTAATACAAAACCAAAACTTGCCATAATACCAAATAAGAAAAGTAAGTTTAATAACAAAGCAAGATTTGCATACCAACCTGCTCTACCATAATAGAATATCATCCATAGACAAACTAATAAAAATCCAACAATTGAAGATGTTGTTCCTGCATCAATTGCAGCTTGTCCTAAGGATGGACCTACTACTTCTGATTGGATAATATCTGCAGAAGCTGGCAATTTACCTGCTTTCAAAACGTTAGCTAAATCTTTAGTTTCTGTTACATCAAAAACACCAGAGATTTCAGATCTACCACCTGAAATTGGACCACTAGAAACTCCTGGAGCAGAATAAACAACATCATCCAAAACAATAGCAATATTGCTTTTTTGAGTGTATGCTCTTCCTGTTAATTCTTCCCAAGCTTTAGCACCTTGTCCGTTCATTTGCATAGAAACAGCTGGTTTTCCTAATTGATCAAATGTATCACTTGCATCAGTAACAACACCACCGCTCATTGCAGCAACATTATCACGGTTTCCTTTTAATGCATATAATTCTACTGCTTCAACATCTTTAGCTTTAGCATCTTTTACAGTTGTTGGTTTTCCCCAAACAAATTTTGCGTAACGTTGATCTGCAGCTAATAAAATTCTAATATCAGCTCTTTTGAAATAACTGTTTACAACTGCTGTATCTTTTGGAGCGAAAAGTCCTAAAACTGGACCACCACCTTGACCAATGATTTTATCTAATAAAGGATTATTTCCTTTTTTAGTTTCAGCTGAATCTTTACCGTCAGTCAATAAAGCACTCAAAGAATCTTTAGCAACTGTTTTTGCAGCAACTTTATTAATTTCAGTCTTTTTCAATGCCTCATTAGCAGCCATTAAAAAATTACCTATTTCGTCAATTTTGTATGTTTCCCAAAATTCTAATTGCGCAGTACTTTGCAATAATTTTTTAATTCTGTCCACATCTTTAGCACCTGGAAGTTCAACAAGAATTCTTCCTGACTCTCCTAATTTTTGGATATTAGGTTGTGTTACACCAAATTTATCGATACGCTTTCTTAGTACTCCAAAAGCACTTTCAACAGACTCGTTAACTTTTCTTTTGATTACTTTTTGAACTTGAGCATCTGTCATTTGGAAATCAATTCCACCTTCACCTTGTAAACTTCTGTTTGCAAAAATATCAGGAGAAGCTAATTTCACACTACCTTTTGAATTTGCTTCAAACGCTTCGAAAAACTTATCGATATACGTTTTATTCCCCTCCATGTTTGCAGTTGCATCAGCCAAAGATTTATTAAAAACTGGATTTTTTGAATTATTAGATAATCCTTTTAAGATGTCTTTAACTGAAACTTGAAGTATAACATTAATACCTCCTTCTAAGTCAAGACCTTTGTTGATTTGCTTGTCTTTTACTTCATTGAAAGTAAAATCAGTAAATCCAAGATTAAATACTTTTTCTTTACCAATAGAATCTAAATATTTTACTTCTTTCTCAGGATTCCCACCAGCAAAAGATTTTGCATCACTTGCTACCTTATTAGAAACAAAAGTGAAAGAAAGTTGGTAAATACTTACCAATGCAAATAGAATTGCGAAAAATTTAATAAGTCCTTTATTCTGCATTATTACTAAAAATTAATTATTTTATTCATTTATTTTTTGCTTTAAACCCTATGAAATATGGCGTAACGTTATTTTTTATTTCAAAAAAAGAACACTAATCTCTATCCCATTTTTTTTAAATCGAGCAAATATATAATTAAGGAAAAGATTAACCAATTTATTTATTGATTAATCTCAAAAAAAAGACTGCAAAAATGCAGTCTTCCTTATATATGGCATAAAAAATTATGCTAAAACCGATTTTAAGTCTGCATTCATGTTTCTAACAGCATCTGCACTTTTAGCAAATAATGCTTTTTCAGCATCATTCAACTCAATGTCAAGAATTTGTTCTACTCCATTTTTACCAATAATACATGGCACTCCAATACAGATATCACTTTGGCCATATTCTCCTTCTAAGAATACTGAACAAGCAATCATTTTCTTTTGATCATTCAAAATACTATCAACTAAATACGCTACAGAAGCTCCTGGAGCATACCAAGCAGACGTACCTAAAAGCCCCGTTAAAGTAGCTCCTCCAACCATAGTTGAAGCGGCAACTTTAGCTAATTCCTCTTCTGAAAGAAATTTAGAAACAGGAATACCATTATAAGAGGCTAATCTAGTTAACGGAATCATCGTAGTATCTCCATGTCCTCCAATAACCATAGCTGAAACATCATTTGATGGTTTATCTAAAGCTTTTGATAAATAATATCTAAAACGAGAACTATCTAAAGCTCCTCCCATACCAATAATTCTGTTTTTAGGCAATCCAGTAGATTTCAATGCTAAATAAGTCATTGTATCCATCGGATTTGACACTACAACTACAATTGTATTTGGAGAATGTACCAATACATTTTCAGCAACAGTTTTTACAATTCCAGCATTGATACCAATTAATTCTTCACGAGTCATTCCTGGTTTTCTTGGAATTCCTGATGTAATTACTACTACATCACTATTAGCCGTTTTAGAATAATCATTTGTAACACCAGATACTTGTGTGTTAAAACCAGTATTTGTAGCACATTGCATAATATCCATAGCTTTACCTTCGGCAAAACCTTCTCTAATATCCAATAATACTACTTCACTTGCAATTCCTCTATAAGAAATTACATCTGCACAGGTTGCTCCCACATTTCCTGCTCCTACGATGGTAACTTTCATGATATTTATATATTAATTAATTCCTTTAGTATAGAATTATGATTAAGCCACTAATTTACGCATCAATATTGGCATAAACTGCATTTTTCTCAATAAATTCTCTTCTAGGAGGTACTTCATCTCCCATTAACATCGAAAATACTCTATCTGCCTCAACTAAACTATCAATAGTCACTTGACGCAATGTTCTGAAGCTTGGATCCATTGTAGTTTCCCATAATTGTTCAGCGTTCATCTCACCAAGACCTTTATAACGTTGAATCGCTGCACTACCACCCATTCTTTCATTGGCAATATCACGTTGATCTTCCGTCCAAGCATACTCTTTCTTATTTCCTTTTTTAACTAAGTATAATGGAGGGGCCGCAATGTAAACATGACCTTGCTCGATTAATTCTTTCATAAATCGGAAAAAGAATGTCAAAATAAGTGTTGCGATATGGCTACCATCGACATCGGCATCACACATAATAATTACTTTATGGTAACGTAATTTTTCAATATTCAATGCTTTACTATCTTCAGCAGTACCAATTGTAACTCCAAGTGCCGTGAAAATATTTCGTATCTCTTCGTTTTCAAAAACCTTGTGATGCATCGCTTTTTCAACGTTCAAAATCTTACCACGTAATGGCAAAATAGCTTGAAATGCACGATCACGACCTTGTTTTGCAGTTCCTCCCGCAGAGTCTCCCTCGACAAGATATACTTCACATTTTTCAGGATCTTGTTCTGAACAATCTGAAAGTTTTCCTGGTAATCCACCGCCACCCATTACGGTTTTACGTTGCACCATTTCACGTGCTTTTTTAGCAGCATGACGCGCTTGAGCAGCAAGAATAACTTTTTGAACAATAATTCGAGCATCGTTTGGATTTTCTTCCAAATAATTCTCAATCATTTCGCTTACCGCTTGGCTCACTGGCGAAACAACTTCTCTATTCCCTAATTTAGTTTTTGTTTGACCTTCGAATTGAGGTTCAGCAACTTTTACAGAAATAATTGCTGTTAATCCTTCACGGAAATCATCTCCTGAAATATCAAATTTCAGTTTATCTAACATTCCAGAAGTATCTGCATATTTCTTTAAAGATCTTGTAAGACCTGTTCTGAAACCTTGCAGGTGCGTTCCCCCTTCATGTGTATTGATATTATTTACATAAGAAAAAATATTCTCTGTATAACTCGTATTATAGATCAAGGCGACCTCAACAGGGATTTCTCCTTTTTCATGATCCATAGAAATTACATGCGTAATAATTGGCTCACGGTTCCCATCTAAATAACGAATATATTCTTTCAAACCTTCTGTAGAATGGAAAATTTCTGAAACAAAATTTCCGTCTTTGTCTAGTTCTCTTTTATCCGTAAAAGTAATTGTGATTCCTTTATTCAAAAAAGACAATTCACGCATACGCGCAGAAAGCGTATCATATGAATACTCTGTAGTCTGAGTAAAAATTGTTGGATCTGGATAGAAAGTAACAATTGTTCCTCTTTTAGTAGTTTCACCAATTTGCTTAACTGGATACAACGCTTTTCCTCTTTCATATTCTTGCTCATACACTTTACCGTCACTACTGTGAACTGTAGCTGTCAAATGCGACGACAAGGCATTCACACAAGAAACCCCAACACCATGCAGACCTCCAGAGACTTTATATGAGTCTTTATCAAATTTACCTCCAGCACCAATTTTAGTCATTACAACCTCAAGCGCAGAAACTCCTTCTTTTTTATGGATACCAACAGGAATACCACGACCATTATCTTCAACGGTAATAGATCCATCTTCATTTATAGCAACACCAATAGTATCACAATGACCTCCCATGGCTTCATCGATAGAGTTATCTACCACTTCATAAACCAAGTGATGTAATCCTCGTACACCTACATCTCCAATATACATTGAGGGACGCATTCTTACATGCTCCATTCCTTCTAATGCCTGAATACTATCTGCTGAATAATTGTTCTTATTGATTTCTTCGCTCATATTTTTTAATCTAAAAAATGTATTTTTTGTCTAACACGCAAATATATAAAAACGCAAAGTATTTACAGTTTAAAATACTGTTTTAAGTAGTTAAGTTATTAACAAAAAATGTCAATTTCAATAGTAAAAAAACAATTTCAACGGTAATAAAAAACAAACGTAAAAACATCAATGACAATAGCCTAAAAAAGAAATTTCCAAAACAAACATTTAAAATGCTGTTTTGGAAATTTAAATAATTAAACAATTTCAATTATTCTTTAATTTGATATTGAAATTGCTATTGAATAGATTATTTCATAATTCGAACATTCATTTCTTCTACCTTTTTATCTGATAAAAGCGACGGTGCTCCAAATAATAAATCTTCACTACTTCCAGTTTTTGGAAAAGCCATTACTTCTCTAATAGATGCTTTTTTCTCTAGAATCATCATCAAACGATCAATTCCCCAAGCAATTCCTCCGTGTGGTGGTGCCCCGTATTGAAAAGCTTTGTGCATCGTTCCAACACTCTTAATCATTTCTTCTTTATTGTAACCCATATTTCTATAAGTTGCTTCTAAGATTTCCGATTTATGCGCACGAACAGATCCTCCTCCTATTTCATAACCGTTTAAGATTATGTCGTATTGTTGTGCGATGATAGTTCCTATTTCATTATCATCCCCTTTCATATGTTTTTCCAAATCATAAATCGCAGGCATCGAGAACGGATTGTGTGTAAAGGTCCATCTTCCTTCGTCTGTTCTTTCAAACATTGGAAAATCAACAACCCAAGCCGGACATAATTCTTTTGGATTAATCAAGTGCAGCATTCTACCCAATTCCTGACGAACAGCATCTAAAGCTTTATTAGCAGTAGCATAATCTGCCGCCGAAAAGAATACAATATCACCCACTTGTGCATCCGTCGCTTTAATAATTCCAGCAGCAATTTCTTCTCCTAAAAACTTAATAATTGGCGATTGCAACTCCTCTTCATTTACAATAATATAAGCCAATCCACCTAAACCGTGCTGTTGCGCAATAGCAGTAAGGTTTTCGATTTGCCCTTTGGACATACGTTTGTTTCCTTGCTCCTTAGCCGAAACCTTGATGCATTTTACGATTCCTCCATCTTCAATAGGCTTGCTAAACACTTGAAAAGTGGTCTCTTTTACAATATTAGTAATATCTTGCATTTTCAATCCGTAACGCAAATCAGGTCTGTCACAACCATAAAAATCCATCGCATCTTTATAGGTAATAACTTCAAACGGACGTAAAATCCATTTGTTGCCATATATTTTCTTCACTACTTCATTAAACATTTTTGTGTTTAAATCTATAATTTGCTGCATACTTGCGTAGGCCATTTCCAAATCCAATTGCGTAAATTCCGGCTGACGATCTCCACGAGAATCTTCATCCCTAAAACAACGTGCAATTTGGAAATATTTTTCATAACCACTCACCATCAACATTTGTTTGAACTGCTGTGGCGCTTGAGGCAACGTATAAAACAAACCTGATCCTTTACGTGTAGGAACAATAAATTCGCGCGCTCCTTCATCAGTTCCTGCGCTTAAAATTGGCGTTTCAATTTCTAAAAATTCTTCTTCATCCAAAATGTCACGCAACAACTTAATTACCTTATGACGGTTTACAATAGCTCTTCTTACCTCTTCATTTCTGTGATCCAAGAACTTGTATTGAAAACGAATGGCTTCGTTCGTTTTTGCTGCTCTTTTAATCTCAAAAGGCAATGTTTTCGATAAGTTTAAAATTTCTAATACAGAAGTTTCCAATTCAATTTTACCGGTACGTAAACCTGCATTATAATCATCTTCATTACGACCTACCACCTTACCAGTTACCGAAATTACCGATTCCGGTTTCAGTTTCACTAACTCATCGATATTTGGAAATGATTCTCTACTGATACGAATTTGAAAAATCTCATAACTTGAATCACGCAAATCAATAAACATCAATTCCCCGTGGTCACGAACACTAGCCACCCAACCCGACAACACCACTTCTTCTTGGATAGTTGACTCGGATAATTGTGAAATTTTATGCGTTCTATAGGTATCTTTTATAATAATCGGAATTTCAGGAAGGGATTCTTCTTGACTTTCTTTATTTTCAACAACTGTTGCAGCTGAAACTTTTTCAGAGGCTTGCTCTTTTTCCAAAACAGCGTCAGCACCTAATTTGTCTAAAATAATTTGACGAATTACTTTACCGTTCGCTCCTTTTCCGATAACACCTAAAACCTTACCAACTAAAATACCTGCTTTTCCTTGGTCACCTGCTTTTATATCATTGGCAACAGCCTCATTTTCTAAAAGTACAGTAGCTATAACTTCTTGAATTTTATCTTCCGAAATGGTGTTATCTTCAAAATACTTATTGTAATCAAAAGTTCTATCTTTTAAATAACCTGTAATCGCATTTTGAACTAAAACTGCCGTAATTTTTTCGGCTTTAAATAATTTGAAAATATCCGTTAAATGGGCAACACTATGAATTTCGGTGTATTCTTCAGCTTTTATATTATTTGCCAAAGTTTTAGCAACAAACGAAGGATCTTTAATTTCGTTATTTATTTCTACAAATGTTTGCGAACGCAACTTATCTGCTGTGAAAAATTTAGCATCCTGAGGCAAAACACCACCGTTAATTAAAATAGATTCTACTGCATAAGGCAATGCGCTTGTGTCTACTTTTATCGCTTCAATCTCCGCTTTAATATTTACGAAAGGTAAATCTGGCTCAGAAATAAATCGATAATCCGCTTCAAATTCTTTTTTACGCATCACTTTAGTTTGCTTCAAATCAGCATCCCATAACACAGTCGTTTGATCCGGTCTAAACTCTTTATGTTCAATAAAATAATTGAATTGTTTTTCAACCTCTTCTTTCAAAGCTTCCACCATAAACTTAAACGAGTTCAAGTTTTTGATTTCCGTTCTTGGATTTAATTCGTAACTATGTTTTTTACGCAAAGACACCGAAACATCCGATTTGAATTCTCCTTTCTCCAAATTCGCTTCAGAGATTCCTAAGTTTTGAACAATACGTTGAATGTATTGTGCGTAGGTCGAAGCATCTTCAATATTACGAATACAAGGTTCCGTAACAATTTCAATCAACGGAACACCCGCTTTATTAAAATCAACTAACGAAATCTTCTTTTCGTGCATCAATTTTGCAGCATCTTCCTCAATATGAACCTGAGTTAAATTCACTGTAAATTGAGAACCATCATTTCGGTAACAAGATACGTGTCCGTCAGGAATGATTGGATTGTGATATTGCGTTATTTGAATATTTTTTGGGTTATCAGGATATTCATAATGTTTTCTATCCCAAGATATTACTTCATTACTAAATGACGAATCCACTGCTTTTCCAAAATAAATCGCTTTTGTAATCGCTTCTTTATTTAAGGCAGGCAAAACGCCCATTTGTCCCGTACAAACCGAACATATGTTTTGGTTAGGTGTTTCTATTTCTTGATTTGGACAAGAACAAAACAACTTGGTTTTGGTATTCAATCGAACGTGAGTTTCCAGTCCAATTACCAATTCTAAATCGTGGGCTTTTATAGCCGCAGTTAATTGCTCCAATTCCATTATATCAATTCTTTTAAGAAGTTAGCAAACTTCAATACTAATTCATCATTATTTTTTGCTGCCGTAATTTGCAGTCCAGTGCTTGTTCCTTGCGGCACGGTTAAAGTTGGTAATTGTCCTAAACTAAAACCAACTGTATAAGCATCGGATAAATACATCGCCAACGGATCTTTTAAACTGTCTCCAATTTTAGGAGGAGTACTCGGTGTAACTGGCGATAGAATAATATCAACTTCTTGAAAATCTTTACTAAAATTCTCCGATATCTGATCTCTTAAGGCCAGTCCTTTTAAATATATTTCATCAGAAAAACCTTGTGACAAGACTTGGTTTCCACCAACAATTCTGCGTTTTGTTTCTTCTGAAAAGTTTTCAGAACGTGTTACAGCATAGGTTTCAATTAAGTTCTCCGCTTCAATTCGGTTTCCGTAATTTGTTCCATCCAAACGAGATAAATTAGAAGCCGTTTCTGCCATTGCTAGCGTATAATAAGTCGAAACTAAAATATCAGATTTGAAAAAATCCAATTCTTTTACTTCAATTCCTTTGGCTTTTATTTTTTCAATACTAGCTAAAAAATCAGCTTTTATTTGAGCATCGATAGCATCGCTTTCGATAAAATTTTTAAAATATCCTATTGTTTTTACAGCAGAATTTGCAATCGCATCTTCACTAATTTCTGTTGAAGCGATTGAAGTTTGATCTTTTGGATCTTTTCCACTCATTACATTCAACACAATTCGAATATCTTCAATTGATTTAGCCAATGGACCAACACAATCCGTAGAAGATGCATAAGCCATAAGACCAAATCGAGAAATTCTTCCGTAAGTTGGTTTAAAACCATAAATATGATTGTAACCAGCAGGCTGACGAATCGAACCTCCTGTATCACCACCAATAGAAAAAACGGTATAATCTTTGGCAACATTAACCGCAGATCCACCACTTGAACCTCCAGCAACTAATTCTGGATTAATTGCATTTTTTACCGCTCCAAAAATAGTGTTTTCACTAGAAGATCCATGACCAAAACTATCACAGTTTTCTTTTACTAAAGGAATAGCACCCGCATCCAATAATTTTTGAATCGCAGTAGCCGTGTAAGGCGATTTATAATTTTTCAACAATTCAGAACTTGCAGTAGTGTAAGTTCCTTGTACCATATACACATCTTTGATTCCAAAAGGAATTCCTTCCAGCAAACCTATTGTTTCTCCGTTTGCAATTTTAGCATCCACTTTTGCAGCTAAATCTAGTGCCAAAGTATCTAACAAAGAATTTACTGAATTATAAGTGTTTTGTTTAAGTAAGTCTAATTTTTCTTGTACCAAAGCTGTACAAGTTATTTGTTTTGACACCAGTTGTTGGTGTATTTTTTTTATCTGAGAATCCATTTTATCCTTCTATAACTTTAGCAACTACTAAAAAACCATTTTTTTTGTTCGGGAAATTTTCTAAAATAAGTTGTTTCTCCATAGCCGAACTCTCTATCACAACATCTTCTCTTAAATCATTTACTGACACACAATTATGATTGACATTATTTGCAGCATTATTATTATTTGATGGGATTGCATTTTTAATTACATCAAATAATTTGTTCACGCTTTCAGAAGGCTGTGCTCCTTTAATACTCGACAAAATGTCGACTGTCATTATTTTACTCATAATTTTAATTCGTTTTAAAGTCAAACTTTTAAGGTGGCGAATTTACAAAAGTTTTATTAGGGAATATCATTTTTTTAATGATTTAGATGGTTTTCAACCAAAGAAGACACTAATTTAACATTATGTTTAATTTTGTTATAATACGTAGCCTTGTTGTGAAATAGCAGCCATACTAAGATGAAGAGAAAACAGATAAAACGAATGCAAGTATGACAGATTTTAATGGATTTACTGAATAGTTTCAATCACATACTTCGTACCATTAATCTCAAAAGCGAACCCCACTTCATTTCCCATCAATTTATTTCCTAACGGTGATTGTGGAGAAAGTGCAATAACATTGATTCCTTCAATAGCAATTTTAGGAAGTGCTGCACTCAAATAAAGATAAATCCCATTGGCCTTGACCAAACTTCCCACAATAATAGTTTTGGCAATTGTGGTGGAATCAATTTTATCCAAAATGGCTTTTTGAGCAATTACTTCTCTTAATTTATGATTGAGTTTTTCCTGCTCGATGTGCATCATCGACAAAGCTGTTTCGTGCTTATCACCAGCAGAACCTTTGGCATCATTCTTAGAATCTTCGGTTAAAGCCTCAATCATATCTCTAAAAATATCGATTCGATCTTGAACCAATTGCAAGTAATAATTATGTGTTTTTTGTTTAAAAGTCATGTTGTTGTATAAACCAAAAGTTTACAAATAATTAAAAATCAAATTTATAATTCGCACCTATAACTATTTGAAATCCCTGAACCGGATAATTCAAAGTTCTTTCATAGGCTTGATTTGTTATATTATTTGCTCTTAAATAAGTCGTTAGTCGGTCACTATATTTGAATCCAACATGCGCATTAACATCAAAATAAGATTTTAAAGTAACAGGAACGTAATTTGACGCCATTATATTGATAATATCCATGTTTATTTTTTGATCTTTTCGATCACCAACATAAAACACATCTGTTCCCACATACCATTTTGGGCTTATCGTATAATTAAGAGTTGAACTCAATTTGATTTTAGGCAAATTCCATGCTTCACTTTGCACCTTATTGGTATAATTATTAAAAGTTCCGTTAATTCCAAAAGTCACATTTTCAGACACATCTGCTTTTAATTCTCCAAAAAAACTAAGCGTTTTCATATCATCATAAACCACTTGTAAAGAGTTCCCAAAAGCATAATCTTCATTGGCCGCATTTACCGTATAATCATTGCTTTTAAACAAAGCTTTATTTCTTTCATTGATATATGATGCTCTCATATTGTAACTCACATTATCCGCTAACTTTCCTTTTAAACCTGCAAAAACATCATATTGTTTATCTGTAGGAGTGATGTATAAAGTTGGTGAAACAAACGGATTTTCAGCAACAAAATCTAAGTAGGTATTTTGCTTTAAATCTCCTTCGGCACCAGCATAAAAAATCATCAAATCACTAACTACTTTATAAGAAGCATTAATTTGTGGATAAATCAGAAACTTACTGTCATTATTTTTCGAATCCATACTATAAAACACCCCTGCACCAATGTTCAAAGTCCAATCATTTTCTGTGATTATAAAGCTTGGTACAATTCCAAAATTAGTAAATCCATATTTTATAGGTTCCGTATTGGTATTCCAATAATCTTTTTTGAAACTTCCTCCTAAATAATCTACAACTGCTTTCACAAATACTTTTTGATCCATTACATCCAATTGAAAAGAGGGTTTTACATAAAACCTGTTTTCTGAAGAACCATAAGCATCAGAGAAGTGATTGAATTTTATGCTTGCGTCGTTGAAAAGACTCTCGTCAAAACCAATTTTTCCTCCAACAGAAATCGTATTATACGATTGCTGCGGCTTAATTCCAGCCATCAAAACAGCTCTATCCCCTGTTGACAATCCACTTGCAAAATCCGTAGGTAAGCCATACCAATTATAAATTTGGTTTTGATAACCTACATCAAAACTCCACGACATATCCTTATCATTGGAACCATAAGCCAAATCGATTGAAGTGTCAAAAAAAGCATCTTCTAATTCAACATCTTTAATTCCGCCTTGTGAAGATAAATGACGAAACTTCCCTGCAACATATTCAGTACTATTTAAATCCTCGGTAACAAATAATTCTGCATTCAAAGTTCCATAATTTCCCCCTCCAAATGTTGCATAATTCTTAAACAAATGCCCTTGTTCTTCTTTATCAACACCTTCTGCATTGCCTTTTGATGGCGTAAAAGTTGAGGCTACTGGAAATGGAAAAATCGAGTATTTTATAATTTCTTTCTTTGAAGTTTCTTCATCATCAAGTGATGGCGTTTCTTTTACTTTAAACGCATCCGAAATAGTCGGCGTATAAGGCTTTACCACATTCACTACTTCGGTTCCTATATTTTCTTGTTTTTTTTGAGCCAAAGAAAATTGGAAAACGATTAATAATACTGAAATAGCTATTCTATTTTGGAAATTGATTTTCATATTTTTTTATTCTTATTATTTAATTACGAATGCTAAACCTCTTCTTTATATTTCCCATTCGCCTTTTGCAACGAATTGCGTTTCTCCTCCAATTTTTATATCAAAATGGTTTTCAACTAATTTACCTTCAAAATAAATCTGAGAAGGTCTCCCGATAAAATCCCCTTGATGATTTACCATTTGGATTTCACTTGAATAATATTTTAAAAGAAAAGCCTGTAAACAGGTACTTGCGCTTCCAGTTGCAGCATCTTCTTTAAGTTGATTATTCTCAAGATACAACATTCTGCTATGCAGTTTTCCTTCTTCTAAACAATAAAAATAAATAGCTCTAAATTTTGTTTTACAATGACTAGACAACCATTCATTCATTTTAACATGATCCAGAATTAAGTGTTCCAATGCTTTTATATTTTGAAGAGGAACGATTACAAAGGCACTTCCCGTACTCACTTCTTGAATCGGAAATTGACGATCGAAATCTGAAACACTCAAGTTAGTAAAAGACAGAAAGTCTTCTGCTGAAAAAACATCGAAAAACTGAGGTTGGGCTGCTTGCAACCAAACTAAACCTCCCGATTGATTAATTGGAATTTGTCCAATTGGAACGGTCAGAACAATATTTTGTGGCTGATCTTGAAATATTTTATTCATCAAAACCCAAGAAGTACCTATAATAGGATGTCCTGCAAACTGCATTTCAAATTCAGGTGTAAAAATTCTAATATCCGCTTCTTTAGTTTCCGTATTGTAATTAGTTATAAAAGTGCTTTCTGCAAAGTTGATTTCAGCTGCTATTTTCTGCATTTGTTCAGTACTTAAGACATCTGCATCTAAGAAAACAGCCAGTTGATTGCCTGCATATTTTTTTTCGGAAAAAACATCAACTATGTAAAAAGGTATATTCATTCTGCTTATTTTTTTATTTTCAATTATGTGAAAATTTCACCGCCTGCGTTATTAATTTCAACTAATTATCAATTGAAGAATTTGTTTTGGACTCTTCAGCTTTAATAGCGTCTAATTCTTTTTGAGCTTCAGTAACAACCTCTGGAAAATCTTTGAAATTTTGTATTACATTATCTAATATATAGGTGGCTTGGTAACTGTCTTTCAATCCATAAAAGTTTTTCGCCATAAGAATTAACCCTTTGGCTCCAAAATATTTATATCCTGAATAATCCTTTGCTAATTTTTGAACTGTACCATTTGATTCTTCAAATTTTGAATCTTTGTTTTTGAAATACGCATCATAATATAATGTTTCTGCTGCTAGCTCGCCTTTGGCAATCCCAAGTAATTTTGCGTAAGCAGTTCTAGCTTTGCTTTCGTCACCCGTTTGTATTGCTGCTCTTGCTACAATAATTTGTGCATCACTTTTAACCGTATTATCAATTTTAGGATTTTCTAGAACCTTATCAGCATAGATCACCGAATTTGAATAATCCTTTTTTTCATAATAACATTTCATCAAATTAGATTGTGCAAAAGTTTTGTTTTGTGGCAAATCAGCTTCATTCTCTAAACGAGATAATACTGGAATAGCTTTGTCATATTCATTCGCTTTCAGGAAAATCTGAGCCAATCTAGATAGTGATTGTTCTGTAAATTTAGAACGCGGCTCGGCAATTACATATTCGTAATTAGGAATTGATTTGTCTTCTGATCCTTCAGAAAAATACAATTGTGCCAAATAAAAATTAGCTTGTAATGCGTGAATTCCTTTAGGAAAAGCTGCGACATATCCTCTAAAACCAACTATTGCTTGTTTAGAATTGCTTTGTTGAAATTGTTTTTCAGCTGCTTCATACGTATCATTATCCAATTCTGCATCCGTAACGGCAACAAAATCTAATGTTCTAACCCAAGATGCATATTCATCAACTTTCCCATTATCAACATAGATTAATCTAGCAGTTGCAACAGCTTCAAGAGCTTCTTCAGTTTTAGGAAAATCAGCAGCAACCTTCTTAAATTTTTGCAAAGCCAATTCATCTCTATCTGAATTATAATAAATCAAGCCTTGTCTTAAAATTGCTTTGGATGTAAAAGATCCATTTTTAAACTCCGTATTTAATCGGTCATATGTTTTTGTAGCAAGATCTGATTTACCTGTAGCAACATAGGTATTTCCTAGTTCGTAAAGTGCGTCATCACGGTATTCTGATTTTGGATATACTTGCAAAAACGAATTAAGCTCTTCAATTTTTTTATCATTTTTAGAAACAAAACCATAGCAAATCGCTTTTTGATAATACGCGTAATCTGAATCAACACTCTTCAATTCAATTACCTTACTATACGCATCCATTGCAGGCCAATATTTTGATGTTACGAAACGACAATCTGCCAAACGCAAATAGGCATCATTCAACCGAACTTTTTCCGAACTCCCTTTTTCAATCTGTGCTTGAAAATAATTGCCCGCTTGATTGTAGTCTTTCAGTTTAAAATAAGCGTATGCAATATTGTAATTACTGTTTTTAAATTCAGGAGTTGAGGCTGCATTTCCTAGAGCCATAAACTGTTTGTAGCTTGATAAAGCGCTTTTGAAATCATCCAAAACATATTCGGTTTCTGCCTTCCAGAAAGTTGCTCTTGCCGTAATACCGTTATCTTGTTGCTCTGCAATTGACTTGGCAAACATTTTTAAAGCTTCTTGGTAATCATTATCCGTATACAACTCTAATCCGGTATAAAACAACACTTTTTGATATGCTAATTTATTCTCAGGCTTTCTGTTTTTCTCTAATAAAATCAAAGCTTCCTTATAGTTTTTTGATGAAATATAAGAATCAATCAGAAGCCTTTCTAATTCAGAATTGTTTGAATTTTTAGGATATTTTTCAATAAAATTCATTAAAACAACAGGGACACTTTGATACGAATTTCCAATTTCATAACTCAATTTAGCATAATTCAAACTCGCTTCTTCTTCTAAAGAAGCATCAAAACTCATTTCAGATGCATTTTTGAACGCATTCAAAGCTTCTTGTTTTTTATTTAATTTCAAATAGCTTTGGCCTAAATGATAATATCCATTTTGCGCTACAAAATCTTTTCCTCCAATGATTTTATTGAATTGCGAAATTGCATTTTCATAATCATTTTGCTCATAATAAGCGTATCCCAATTGGTAAAAATCCGTATTATTCCATTTTCCATTTTTACCATTATAGGCTACTAGATAAGGAATTGCTTCGGAATATGCTTTTAAATTAAAATAGCTTTCGCCAATGATTTTATTCAATTCAGATATTTCAGCAGGAGTTGATTTAGCCATCGCTTTTTTACCTAAATCAATTGCCTTTTGGAAATTTCCAAGCTTAAAATTCATATCCGCTTGATAATATGAAAGTTTCTCTTTGTATTTTTCTTCTCCTGAAACAGCATCAAAATACTTGGTTGCTGCTTTGTAATCATCTCCTTCATAAGCTATAAAACCGAGGTAATATTTAGCTTGAGAACCATATGGTTCTGAATCGATTACTTTATTAAAGTAGGTTGTAGCTTCTTTTTTGTTTTTAGAATTAAAAAAACTATAGCCTTTTTGGAAATTAAACGTATCGCGATCGCTTCTACTCAAATTACTTTCGTCAACTTTATCAAACCATTCTAAAGACTGAGGATAGCTGCCTTGATTAAAATAATAATGAGCAACTGCAATGTAGGCTTGATTTCGTTTTACGCTCGTAGGATAATCCGAAACAAACCTTTCCATCAATTCATTACCATTTGATTGGTTCATAAAAATAGCGCAACTAGCGGCATAATAAGCACAATCTGATTTTAAATCTTCGGTTGTAGCTATTGCTTTTACATCGTCAAAAATAGTTTTGGCAGACGCATATTGCGCCGCATTGTATAAAGAAAGCCCGTTATCAAAGTCTTTTAAATCGTGGGTGTAAATGGTTGATTTTTGCGCCGATATAGGAGCAATTACAATAAAAAATAGGAAAAATAAAAACCCTGAAAATTTATGCATTGTGATTTTTGTTTAATATTCAAATGTATTATATTATAAGGTCTATAACGGAATGCTTTCTGTATTTATTATGAACAAATGTTTTAACAAAAAAATTAAAATAATTGAAGATTGATAATTGATAATTGATAATTGATAATTACTTTTACAACATAAACAAATACCTATTATGTCACAACCTGTATTGTCTTTAAAAAACGTTGCTATTTATCAAGAAGGAAAAACCATTTTATCTAGTGTAAACTTAGATGTACATCGTGGTGAGTTTATTTACATCATTGGAAAAACAGGCTCTGGTAAAAGTAGTTTAATGAAAACTTTATATGCAGATTTACCATTAACTGAAGGCGAAGGACATGTAGTTGACTTTGATTTAGCCACCTTAAAAGAAGATGACATTCCGTTTTTAAGACGAAAAATTGGGATTGTTTTTCAAGATTTCAAATTACTTCCAGATCGTTCTATAAAAGACAATATGTTATTTGTTTTGAAGGCTACAGGCTGGATTGACAACAATGAAATGGAACGAAAAATAGAAGAAGTTTTAGACAAAGTTGGTATGAAGGAATTTGCAAATAAAATGCCGCACCAACTCTCAGGTGGAGAACAACAACGTGTTGCTATTGCAAGAGCTCTATTAAATGATCCTGAACTCATTCTTGCTGATGAGCCTACTGGAAATCTTGACCCACAAACCAGCACCGAAGTTCTTGATGTATTGCGAAAAATTAATGCCAATGGAAAAACAATTCTTATGGCTACACATGACTACGCACTATTGATGAAATTCCCTTCTAAAACATTGAAATGTGAGGATGAACGAATTTTTGAAGTAGTTCAGAAAACAGCCTAATGATTTCAATACTTGTTCCAATTTTCAATTACAATGCCTATCCGCTTGCATTTGAATTGCAGAAACAATGTACTGAATGCAAGATAAATTTTGAGATTTTATGTCAGGATGATGCTTCAAAATCCCCTTTAAATAAATTTAATGAGGCTATAAATGCACTCCCAAATTGCAGTTTTATTTCTTTAAATGAAAACCTAGCTCATCGTGAAAACAGAAACGCTCTTGCCGAAAAAGCAATATACGATTATTTGCTTTTTATAGATGGTGACTCTATTATAATTGATAACAATTATATTCAAAAATACATCAACACCATTCCTCATTTTGATGTAGTTTACGGCGGCAGAAAACATCCTGAAAAATGCCCTTCTTCACAACAAAAACTAAGATGGAAATATGGCAAATTCATTGAAGATAAATCTGCTAAACTTAGAAAAAAAGCTCCGTTCAAATCGCTTCTTTTTAACAATACTCTGATTAGAAAAGTTTGTTTTGACAAAGTAAAATTTGATAAGACTACCAAAAAATATGGTCATGATGACACTCAACTTTCCTATGAATTAAGCCTGTCACCCATTAAGTTACTCCATATAGACAACCCTGTAGAGCATGGAGATATTGATTCTAATTCAGCTTATTTAAACAAGACCAAAGAATCGCTTGGGAATTTAATTTCGTTGTATGAAGAACAAAAAATAAGCACGGAATATATACGTTTGATTAGCTTATATCATTTTTTTAAGCAAACCAAATCAAGGCTAATTATCGCAAAATTATATTCTTTTTTTCAAGAATTTCTATATAAAAATCTAACTGGTAAAAATCCTAATTTAATATTCTTCAATTTTTTTAGAATCGGATATTTGTGTTCTTTAAAATCAGAAAAAGTATAATCTAACTATTTTTTTATTTCCATAAAAAACTGATTCCACTTTTGCATAATTTCATCTATATCATATTTTTTCACGACTGATTTTGCAGTTTCCCCCATACGAATTCTCAGTTCTTTATCTTCAATTAAAGTTTTGACAGCATTTATGTAATCCTTCTCATTATTGTTTTGAATCAAAAATCCATTCTTTCCATTGTCAATAATATTCCTTGGACCACACGGACAATCATAAGCCACACAGGGTAAACCAGCAGCCATTGCTTCAATTAACACCATACCAAAACCTTCAAATCTAGATGTCATTAAATAAAAAGAAGCTTCTGAATATTTCTCATTAATATTCTGTACGGGCTCATGGAAAACAATATTTTCACTCAGATTTAGATTTTCAGCAAATTCTTGCAACTCGAATTTTTCATCGGATTTGCCATAGATTTCTAATACCCAATCCGGATAATCCCCCACTACTTTTTTCCAAATTTTAAGTAAATTATCAAATCCCTTTTCATAAGCATGACGACCAACAGCTATGACTTTTTTGCTGGATTGATTACTTAATTTCTGTGGAGAATCACATAACGGATTTGTAATTACTACTCCATTAGTTATATGCCACTCCTTTAAACTTTCATCAGACAAGGCTACAAAATGAGTATATTTTTTGGCTCCAAATTCTTTTATAAATAGTTTGAACTGCATTTTTAATTTAGACCAAACATTCTCGCTTTGCTTTTGCTCTACTATAAATTTCGAACCATGACTTTCAAAAACAAGTGGTGTTTTTTTATCTAAAAAAAAGGGAACTAAATATGCTTTTAACCCATTATCGGCAACAATAATTACATCCGGATTTATTTGCTTACAATACTTTTGAAGTTCGTTTTTATAATTCAAAAGATAGCTCATTTTATTCCCTTCCAAAATCATATCGTGCAATACAATTTTAGGATTGAAGAAATAAAACAAGGATGAGTTTCCTTTGTTTTGAGTTAAAATATGAATCTCATAACCCCATTTTTCAATAAGATAATTAGTTTTAGCAGAAAGAACTCTCGCCACTCCGCCTTCATCATTTATACTGGGAACTATATAGAGTAATTTCACTTTTTCGATTTCAAAAATTCATCAAAATCCCTGATATAATCAGCTTCATCAAAAACATCTTGAGCCAAAACCAAACAAACAGAACCCGAAGAAAAATTTTGGAGTTCTCGCCAAATCCCTGTTGGAATATACAATCCGACATTTGGTTTATTCAAAAGAAATGATTTTTTTTCGAATCCATCCTGAAGCACAACTTCAAAACTCCCACTTAAAGCAATCAAAATTTCTTGTTGATTAATATGAGAATGCCCGCCTCTAAAGGAATTGCTTGGCACATCAAAAAGGTAATATACCCGTTTAAAATCAAATGGCAAAAACCCATTTTGGACAAACCCTAAATTACCTCTAAAGTCTTCCACAACAGGAATTTTTATCAATTGAATATCACTAAGTGTTGTTTTCATTTAATAATTTAAAAAATCATTTTTGCCTCTATTCGCATTTTTAATTGCACCAAAAACCTGACTCCTTTTAATCTTATTTTGTTTAAGATCAAAAAACACTTTCAAAAATAGTCCGAAATAATAATTCATGTTCGTAACTCTTTTAAAAAATGCTCCCTGAATATAATATCTTTCTTCAAAACTTATGATATCGTCTGTTGACTCAGTAGGATGGATTACTACAACCTGTGGTTCAATAATTAATTGTTGGTTTTTACTTTGGACATCGGACAAGAAAATAGCTTCTTCACCCATTTTAAACCGACTTCCTAATCCGAAATTTTCATCAAACTGAAGTTCTAATTTTGCTAACATCTCGCTATTAAAAGTCATTTCAATTGACAAAATATTAAAAAGTTCTAGTTGACTTATCTTCTCATTTGTCTTAGATAAACTTCTTTTAAATAATGTTCCATCTGGTTTTTCAGCATAAAAACTAATGCCAGTTGCGGAGGGAAATTTATTGTATGCATCAATTATAATTGAATCAAAATCATTTTTAAAAACAACATCATCATCTGCAATCAAAAGGATTTTTCCCTGAGCATTTTTTAATCCTAAATTTCTACTTTTTGACAACCCTTTTTCAAATGAATTTATCACTCGAACAGAAGGAAATTCTGAAATTAAAAGATTGTTTTCCTGAGTTTGATTAACAATTAGTATCGAAAAATTAGAAAAATCAGAAAAGGGAAACATTGGAATCAAAAAATCTAGAGAATTCCTGTTCATTGTAGCCAATACTATTTCCAGATCTTCTTTTTTGAATGCTGTATCCAATTTGTCATTATATTTACACAAATATAAAAAATTACGCTTTGTAAATGAAAATACTTTTGATAGGTGAATACAGTCGCTTACACAACTCCCTAAAAGAAGGATTAATAAGCAACGGACATACTGTCACATTGGTTTCTTCTGGTGATCATTTCAAAAAGTATGATTCAGATTTCTCTTTTGAAGCTTCAACAATAAGTAAGTATTGGTTTCTCACAAAAGTCAAAAACGCAATTCATAAACTTTCAGGAATTGATATAGAAAAAGCAGAAAGAGGATTTCGATTTTATCTTTTATTACCCAAACTATATGCTTTTGACCATGTGCAACTCATCAATTCTGATGCTATTGAAACTTTTCCATGGCTTACGAGAATACTGCTGAATAGAATTTTCAAAAAAATTAAAAGTCGTAGTTTGTTAATTTGTGGTGATGAAACTCCTGTGATTGATTTTTTATTAAAAAAAGAGTTTGATTATTCTACTTTGACACCTTATTTCGAATCACATTCTTTGAAAAAACATTTTGAGTATTCTTTAAAATACAGCACCAAAAGCTACCGAAAAACATTTGATTGGCTAAGCCAAAACTGCCAAAATTTAATTGTTTCTGATTTAGATTATAAAATTCCGATGGAAAAAATGGGATATTCAGTTGCCTTTATTCCAAACCCAATAAATACTGAGAAATTAGCATTTCAAGTTCCAAAAATGGAAGATAAAATCATTATTTTCCTAGGAATAAACCGTTTGAGTTATATAAAAAAAGGAATTGTTTTTTTCGAAAAAGCTTTAGCCATAATTGAAAAAAAATACCCAAAAGTTGAGATTATCACAACCGAAAATATTCCTTATAAAACCTATATCAAACTAACCGAAAAAGCCACTATTATATTAGATCAAGTATATTCATTTGATCAAGGCTATAATGCTCTTGAGGCTATGGCCAAAGGAAAAGTTGTCTTTACAGGAGCCGAAAAAGTATTTGAAAACCACTATAATCTTATCGAAAAAGTAGCTATTAATGCCAAACCTAAGGTAGATTCTATAGTAACGGAATTATCGTTTTTGATTGAAAATCCAGAAAAAATAATAGCGATTAGAAAACAAGCTAGAGCTTTTATCGAAAAAGAGCACGATTATATCAAAATCAGCAATTCCTATTTAACGCTTTGGAATTCAAAATAAACTTCTCCTGAAATATAGGCTCAAAACCAATAAATAAATCGAATATGTTAATGCGTGAGCCATTACAACTCCTTCGATTCCAAATGTTTTAACTAGAAAAACACTTGAAAGATAAGTTATTGAAAGCGAAAACAGTTCTGAGACAATAAAAGCAACAGTAAGTTTTTTGGCAAAAAACTGGTATCCCAAAATCCAGGAAGCCATCTTCAACATATCACCGACTAATTGCCAAAAAAACAAGCTTGTTACAGGAAGAAATGCCTCTGTAAAAAGAAGTTTAATAATCCAAAATCGGGTGAAATAAATAAGCAAAAGCCCAATAACAATGAAAGGAAAAATAGCTTTATAGTATTTCCAAAATACAATTTTGGTTTCTTGATTGTTTTTGGCAACAGCCAAATTTGGTAAAAAATAAAGCGTCAAAATGGAAGATATAAACAGCAAATAATATGATGAAATTCGGCTAATAGCTTCCCAATATCCTGCTTCCTGAATCCCAACAATAGTAATAATATTTTTTCGTATCGAAAGAAAAACAATCGATCCAATAATGCCAGGAACTAATGCCATCAAAAAATAATGCGATAAATTACTTATTATTTTGAAGTCGAAAAAACGAAGTCGGACGGAATTAAAAATGGAAATTTCTTTAGAAACAAAGTAAAAAGAAACCAAAAACAATACAGAAGGCGTTAGTATAATAGCCAACAAAGCGCCAATTGTTTGATATTGTGAAATAAACAAAACCGACACTATGAGGCCAATTAAATTCCCAATAACAGCAATATAAACTACGTTTTTGAACTTCCCAAAACCATTAATAACTGAAACTAAAATCAGCGATAAAGCATACCAAGGCAGCGCAAAAGCAAAGGCTTTGAATACAAAACTAAACTGGAATTGAGAACCGAAAATTAGTGTATTCCAATAATCTGCTCCAGAAAAAAGGATTCCACTTAAGCAAACCGAAACGGATAAAACGCTTATAAATACAGTTGAGACAAACTTGTTGAAGTCCGACTCTTCTTCTCTACTTTCGGATACATACTTTATAATTCCGTTTTGAAAACCTAAGGTAGAAATGGTTTCAAACGAACCAACAAAATTTCTAAAATTTCCAACAAGTGCTAAGCCACTTGGGCCTACAAAAACGGCAATTACTTTGGAGGTAATTAATCCAATTCCTAGTTTCAAAACGATGCTCAAACTATTCAGAGAAGTAATTTTAAATAAATTAGTCTGCGTTATTTTTTTTATAAAATCCAACTTAATAGGTATTTAAAGTTGCTATTATATAATCGACTTCATCCTCTGTCAAAACAGGATTTAAAGGCAAACTCAACACCTCATTATGAATTTTTTCGGTAATGGGGAAACTAAGTTTACTCCACTCAGATAATGCTTTTTGTTTGTGTGGAGGAACTGGATAATGAATGGCCGTTTGAATGCCTTTTTGATACAAATAGTTTTGCAAATCAGCTCTGTCCTGAGTCCGAATAACAAACAAATGAAAGACATGATTATTAGAAAAACCCCAATTTGGAAGTACTATTTTGTCGTTTATAATCTCATTCAAATAGCGTTTAGCAATTACTCTTCGTTGCTCATTTTCAATATCTAAATTTGGTAATTTAACATTCAAAAAAGCTGCTTGCAGTTCGTCTAATCTTGAGTTTAGACCGATACATTCATTATAATATTTGGTATCCGAACCGTAATTTCGCATTAACCGAATAGCATTTGCTAATTCAGAATCATTTGTAGTTACAGCGCCTCCATCACCTAAAGCTCCTAAATTTTTGCTTGGATAAAAACTATAAGCTACACTGGAATTATGGTTCTTGATTGCACCGTGAGCTTGGGCAGCATCTTCTACAATTAGAAGATTATTTTGATTCGCAATAGCATTAATAGCAGCCATTTCTGCTAATTGTCCATATAGATGAACAACCAAAATTGCTTTGGTTTTCGATGTGATTTTCGCCTCAATCAAAACAGGATTGATTGTATAAGTTTCAAGCTTTGGCTCGACTAAAACCGGCACTAAATCTGCCTGTAAAATTGCTAAAATAGTAGCGATATATGTATTGGCAGGAACAATAACCTCATCCCCTTTTTTCAGTTTTCCAAGCTGAATATACCCTTTAAAAATGAGAGTTAAAGCGTCCAATCCATTACCAACACCTACACAATATTCTGCTTCACAGTACTTGGCAAAGTTAGCTTCAAACTCTTTGACTTCATCCCCTAAAACATACCAACCGCTATTTAAAACCGCATCTAATTTTTCTTTAAAAGCACTTTCATAAGGTTCGTTTATTTTTTTTAAGTCTAAGAATTGTATCATACCAAAACCTGTTCTAATAGCTTATAATTAGCCGTTTCTACTTCATAAAAATCATGAATAACAGTACTTGCTCCAAAACTTTCTTTCCAATAAGACAGCCCTTCGTTTAATTTACTTCCATTTGATTCATTCGAAATTCCAAAATCAAAAAACCTTTTCTGCACAAATACTTCTTGGATTAAAAAATGGAATAAAAAATCTAAACTTCCTAAAGCTTCCTCTTGTTCGAATTTCGAAATATACTGACAATGGGCTACGTTTTCACTTTCGAAAACAGTAGTTCCTGCCACAATTTTCCCTTCATAATACACATTAAATTGGCGGATATTTTCCGGAAAAAATAATTTTAATCTTGTAATCTCAGCTAAAGAATGAACCGGCTTCGCATTGTGTTTATCTAATAAATTTGGAATTAAAATTTCATTCCAAAATGAATCAAAATTAGTTTCCTCTTTGATTACTAAACCGTTTTGAATCCCTTTTTGAATTCCCCTTTTTCGGATTTTAGAAATTGGATTTTCTTGTAACAAATCAATAACCGATAAACTATCTCGTCGCACTAATTGAGCTTCGGCCAAAAACAATGCATATAAAATTTCTTCTGCGGGTTTTTTATGATAAATAGAAGGTATCGTTTTCAGATATAATTTTTCTATTTTATGTTCTTTCAAAAATGACAAGAGCAATTTGAAAACCATAATAATAGTGGCTAATTTTGTTTGTTCGTTATAAAACAAACCTCCATATGTCAATCCCTGATGTGAATATAGAGTGGTCCCAACCTTATTAGCAGGCAAAACTGCAAGTAGTTGTTTGCCATCAAAAATCAGTAATGAATTGTCTTGAAAACAATCTTTATGATATTCCATAAAATCTCGATGAAACAAGAAAGTAGCATTTTTGGCTTGACCGATAAAGGTATTCCAAATTTCATAATCGTTTTCTTGGTATTGTTTTATCGAGAGATTTTTCACCATTGGGTTTTAGACTTCGTGAAATTAAGCATTTTTTATTTATGTTCTAAAGTGGGCAAATACCATTTGAATTTCACTGCCATCAGGCGAACCGAAATAATTACTAAAGAAGTCGTCAAGTATAAAACATCGCTCTCTAAATTCAATTTTCGAAGAACAAAAAAGACAATTCCGCCTAAAATACAAATCGTAGCATAAATTTCTCTTCTAAAAATAATAGGGATTTCCGTACATAAAATATCCCGAATCACGCCTCCAAAACAAGCTGTCATAGTGCCTAATGCGATGCATATAACCGGATGAAGTCCAATATTTATTCCTTTTTCAAGTCCAATTAATGTAAAAACACCTAATCCAATTGTGTCAAATAAAAACAAGGATTTTCGTAAGTGATCGAATTTTTTTCTAAAAATAATTGCTAAAATATATCCAACAATAATTACATAAACATAATTCAAATCAAGCATCCACCCAACCGGAGTACTACCAATCATGATATCCCGCAAGGTTCCTCCTCCAACAGCAGTTACAAAAGCAATGATAAAAACACCAAAAGGATCAAGTTTTTTATTCATTGCGGTTACTGCGCCGGACATGGCAAAAGCCAAAGTCCCAATGATGTCTAATAGATGAAACACGTATAATTTAAGATTTAGTATTTTTACAAATTTAAAGAAAATACTCCTGATTAACGGCAATTACAGCGTTTTCTAATACAGTAGTTATTCCATTTTAGAATTTAAAAAAAGATAGTAACTTAGCACCTTAGTAACCAAGCGACTTTTCCATTGAAACAAATTACTTCGATACAAAATCCATTCATAAAATCTTTAGTGTTATTACAGGAAAAGGCAAAAGCACGAAAACAATCAGGAACATTTTTGATTGAAGGCCAACGCGAAATTTCTATAGCCATAAAAGGAGGTTATGAAATTGAAACTTTATTGTTTTTGCCTGAAATTTGTTCTGAAACTGAAGCAAGAAAATTATCAAAATCAGCTGATTTGATTGAAATTAATAAAGAAATCTATCAAAAGTTAGCTTACCGAGATACTACCGAAGGAGTTTTGGCTGTGGCCAAAACAAAATCAACACAATTATCTGATTTAAAATTATCCAATAATCCATTAATCCTTGTTGCAGAAGCTCCTGAAAAACCAGGAAACATAGGCGCTTTATTAAGAACCGCTGATGCCGCAAATTTAGATGCTGTTATTATAGCCAATCCAAAAAGTGATTTGTACAATCCGAATATTGTTCGCTCAAGCGTAGGTTGTTTATTCACCAATCAAATCGCTACTGGAACAACTGCTGAAATTATTGCTTTTTTGAAAGAGAGAAAAATAAACTTCTATTGTGCCACTTTACAGAATTCAAATCCCTATCATGTTGAGGATTATACCAAACCAACTGCTTTAGTTGTAGGAACTGAAGCTACAGGATTAACGCAAGAATGGCGAGATGCAGCTACACAAAACATAATTATTCCGATGCAAGGCGAAATAGATTCTATGAACGTTTCTGTTGCAGCAGCAATTTTAATTTTCGAAGCAAAAAGACAAAGAGGTTTTTAAATTTTATAAAAAACACCAAAATGAAAAAATTTATACTTGTATTTTCCCTGTTAATTGTTGGCAATACTTTCGCTCAAATCAGCACTCCACAAGTTGATGAATTAGTAGAACGAACCTTAAAAACATTTGATGTACCAGGAATTGCAGTTGCTATCGTCAAAGACGGGAAAGTAATTCATTCCAAAGGATATGGTGTAAAATCAATTTTGACCAATGAAAAAGTCGATGCGAACACATTATTTGGAATTGCTTCGAACAGTAAGGCATTTACAAGTGCTGCGTTGGCAATTTTAGTCGACGAAGGAAAAGTAAAATGGGATGATAAAGTAATTCAATACCTTCCTAATTTCAGAATGTACAACGAATATGTTACCAATGAATTTACAATTCGTGATTTATTAACACACCGCAGCGGATTAGGACTTGGTGCAGGCGATTTAATGATTTGGCCTGACGGAAGTGATTTCACAGCCCAAGATATCGTCCAAAATTTACAGTATTTAAAACCCGTTTCTGCCTTCAGAACCCAATTTGATTATGACAACTTGCTCTATATTGTAGCTGGAGAAGTAATTCGTGTAGCCAGCGGAAAATCTTGGTGTGATTTTGTAGAAGAACGCATTATGAAACCTTTGGAAATGGACAACAGTGTAGCGTCATTCCTTCGATTAAAAGACACCACAAACACAATTGCACCGCATGTTCCTGTTGACAAAAAACTACATATAATTAAACGATATCAAAACCACCTTTTTGACGGAGCAGCAGGAATTTATTCTAGCGTAAATGATTTGAGCAAATGGATCATCATGCAAATGAATAACGGAAAATATGGTCCTGAAAACAAAATCTTATTTTCAGAAAAAGAACACAATGAAATGTGGCAGATGCAAACCATAATTCCTGCAAAAACAAAAGCACCTTATTTTACACATTTTAGCGGATACGGATTAGGTTGGTTTTTAAACGATGTCAAAGGATACAAACAAGTTTCTCATACTGGCGGATTAGAAGGCATAGTTACTCAAGTTACCTTATTGCCTGAATTAAATTTAGGAATTATTGTGTTGACAAATCAACAATCTGGAGCTGCTTTTAATGCTATTACAAACACTATAAAAGACAGTTATTTAGGAATACAATCCGAGGATTATGTTACTGTTTATAGCAACCGCATGAAAGCTAATGAAGAAACTGATGATAAAGTAACGACCGAAGTCTGGAATACTGTAGCTAAAAATAAGAAAGAGAAACTTAAAATAGATTTTGAGACTTTCACAGGAACTTACAGAGACAATTGGTTTGGAGAAATTGTTCTTTCGGAGAAAAAAGGAAAATTATTTTTCAACTCGAAACGTTCACCGCAACTCTCGGGAGAAGTTTTTTTCTACAAAGAAAATAATCTGGTTGTCAAATGGAACAATGCTTATTTCCATGCTGATGCTCACTTATTATTTGAATGTGATAAAAACGGGAAGTCGATTGGTTTAAAAATGAAACCGATTTCAGAAGCAACCGATTTCAGTTATGATTTTCAAGATTTAGATTTTAAAAGAGTGAACAATTAATTGCCTTTAAAAAATATTTTTTGTTTTCAAAATTCCAAATCTACCCTTGTAAACCAAAAAATTTGCTTGCACATCTCCTAACTTATTGTTATTTTTAGGAATTGAACCATGTCGTTATGATAGAAATAGATTTAGAAAAAGAAAACAAAGCAATTGCTCAAGAATATAAAGAATTACTTCGGATAAGTTACCAAACCTTAACTCCCGAAGATAAAAAACTGATTCGTAAAGCATTTGACGTAGCTGTTGATGCCCATAAAGAACAAAGAAGAAAATCCGGAGAAGCTTATATTTTTCACCCTATAGCTGTAGCAAAAATAGTAGCTTCCGAAATTGGTTTGGGCGCTACTTCTATCGCTGCTGCATTATTGCATGATGTAGTCGAAGACACGCCAATAACAGTTGAAGATATTGAACGTTTATTCAATCCAAAAGTAGCACAGCTAGTGGAAGGACTGACTAAAATATCAATGGTTCAAAAGGATTTAAACGCCTCATTACAAGCTGAGAATTTCCGAAAAATGATTCTGACGCTTAATGATGACGTTCGTGTAATCCTGATAAAACTTGCAGACCGTTTGCACAATATGCAAACTATGGATTCTATGCAAGAAGACAAACAAACCAAAATCGCTTCGGAAACCTTATACATTTATGCCCCACTAGCACACCGATTGGGTTTGTATAACATCAAAACAAAACTTGAAGATTTAGGACTTAAGTATACGGAACCGGCCATTTACAATGATATTTTAAGTAAAATTAAAGAAACTAAAGAAGAGCAAGACGCTTATATAAAAGACATTTCTGATGTACTTAAAGCATCATTAGATGAAGAAGGATTTGAATATATCATAAAAGGCCGACCAAAATCTATTTATTCTATTCGTAGAAAAATGAAGGCGCAAAACGTAGGTTTTGACGAGGTTTATGATAAATTCGCTTTACGAATTGTATACAAATCAAATGCACACGATGAAAAATTCCTAGCTTGGAAAATTTATTCAATCGTAACAGACCATTACAGACCTAGCCCTAGCCGATTAAGAGATTGGATTTCATCCCCAAAATCTACAGGTTACGAAGCCTTACATATTACCGTTATGGGTCCGAAAGGACGATGGGTAGAAATTCAAGTTCGTAGTGAACGCATGGATGAAATTGCCGAAAAAGGATATGCTGCGCATTACAAATATAAAAATGGTGCTACTGAAGAAAGCGGATTAGATGTTTGGTTGAATTTACTAAAAGAAGCCTTAGAAAATTCCGAAACTAATGCCGTTGATTTTGTCGAAGATTTTAAAATGAATTTATATTCAAAAGAAATCTTCGTGTTTACCCCAAAAGGAGAAATCAAATCTTTGCCAAAAGGTGCCACTTCATTAGATTTTGCTTTTAGTATTCACTCCGAAATAGGAATTCGTACCCGAGGAACACGTGTCAACGGAAGATTAGTTCCCTTGAATCACGAATTAAAAAGTGGTGACCAAATTGAAGTAATTACATCCCAGAATCAAAAACCAACAGTCAACTGGCTTGATTATGTAACTACTTCGAGAGCAAAAACAAAAATTAAAAATGTTCTGAACGAAAACACCAAAAAAATTGGTGAAGAAGGAAAAGAACTGCTTACTCGAAAATTAAAACACTTAAAAATAAATCTTAACGAACAAGTAATAAACGAGTTAGTTAATTTTTTCAAATTAAAAACAAGTTTAGATTTGTTTTATAGAGTTGGAATTGGTGCTATTGAAAACCAACAGCTCAAAGATTATGCAGCCCAAAAAAGCAATACGTTTATTAATTTCTTCAAAAATAAAATAAAACGAAATACAGGAACTGCTGATGAAGATATCCACAAACAAATTATCAGTAGCAATTATGATTTATTAGTTTTTGGAAAAGAACATGACAAATTGGATTACAAATTATCTCCTTGTTGCAACCCAATTCCCGGAGATGATGTTTTTGGTTTTGTAACCATCAATGAAGGCATCAAAGTACATAAAAAAGATTGCCCTAACGCCATTGGTATGCAATCTAACTATGCTTATAGAATCATGACGGCTAAATGGATAGACTCATCGCAAGAGGAATTCAAAGCTATTATTAATATCACCGGAATGGATGTTCTAGGACTTACAAATCAATTAACGAAAGTGATTTCGAACAATATGAATGTGAATATTCAAAGCATTTCGTTGAGTACTGATGCTGGAATTTTTCACGGGCAAGTTGTTGTGGTTGTACAGAATAATACCATTCTTAAAAAAATGATTAGCAACATCAAAAAGATTGATGGAATCGATAAAGTTACAAGAGTTTACAAAACATAGAAAGAATGTGTTTTTTAACACTTATGCTCAAACTTTAAACCCTGAACTTTAAACTTTAAACAAAAAAAATTATCTTTGCCAGATATGACACTCATTTCCACAGATAACAACCAAAACCAAGAAACTGTAAAAAATGTTTTTACAATGTATCTTGAAAAAAAAGGGCATCGCAAAACTCCGGAACGCTATGCTATACTTCAGGAAATTTACGATAGTGAAGAGCATTTTGATATAGAAAACCTTTATATCAAAATGAAAAACAAAAACTACCGTGTGAGTAGAGCAACTTTGTACAATACAATCGAATTACTTTTGGATTGTGCCTTAGTTCGCAAACATCAATTTGGACAAAATCAGGCACACTATGAAAAATCCTATTTTGACAAACAGCACGATCATATTATTATGACCGATACTGGCGAAGTAATTGAGTTTTGTGATCCAAGAATTCAAAGTATCAAAAAAACTATTGAAGAGATATTTGACATTGAAATCACAAATCACTCTTTATATTTATACGGAAACAAAAGAGCACCAAAACCGGACACAGCAGTTTAAAAACAAAATAATTCGGTAGCATTAAGTTACCTCATCAATACAATAATTAACTACAAATAACACACAGAATGACCATAGATTTATTACTAGGATTACAATGGGGAGATGAAGGAAAAGGAAAAATCGTTGATGTATTAACCTCTAAATACGACATTATTGCTCGTTTTCAAGGTGGACCAAATGCAGGACACACTTTAGAATTTGACGGAATAAAACATGTATTAAGAACAATTCCTTCTGGGATTTTTCATAAAACAGCTGTTAACATCATTGGAAACGGAGTTGTAATTGATCCTGTAGTTTTTCAAAAAGAAATCGAAGGTCTAGAAAAATTTAATATTGATATCAAAAGCAAATTAATCATTTCTAGAAAAGCACATTTAATTTTACCAACACACCGTTTGCTTGACGCAGCTTCTGAAGCATCAAAAGGAAAAGCAAAAATTGGTTCTACTTTAAAAGGTATTGGTCCAACTTATATGGACAAAACAGGAAGAAATGGTCTTCGTGTAGGTGATATTGAATTAGAAGATTTTGCAGATCGTTACAGAGCTTTGGCTGACAAACACGAAGCAATGATTGCTTTTTATAACGTATCTATTGATTACAATCTTGAAGAATTAGAAAAAGAATTTTTTGAAGCTATCGAAGAATTGAAAAAATTAGATTTCATTGATAGTGAAGAATACATGTACCAAGCACAAAAAGCAGGAAAATCAATCTTATGTGAAGGCGCGCAAGGTTCTTTATTAGATGTTGATTTTGGAACATATCCATTTGTAACTTCATCTAACACAACAGCAGCTGGAGCTTGTACAGGTTTAGGAATTGCTCCTAACAAAATCAAAGAAGTATACGGAATCTTCAAAGCATATGTTACTCGTGTAGGTAGCGGACCATTCCCAACAGAACTTTTTGACGAAGATGGTGCAACAATGGCACGTGTTGGAAATGAATTTGGATCAGTAACTGGAAGACAAAGACGTTGTGGTTGGTTAGACTTAGTTGCCTTGAAATATGCCGTTCAAGTAAATGGAGTTACGCAATTAATGATGATGAAAGGAGATGTTCTTTCAGGATTTGAGACATTAAAAGTATGTACAGAATACAATTATAAAGGAGAAAAAATTTCTCACTTCCCATACAACATCGAACCAGAAAATGTAACGCCTATTTATCAGGATTTCAAAGGATGGAAACAAGATTTAACTGGAATGACCACTTATGATGAACTTCCAATTGAATTGAAAGAATATATTGAATTCATAGAAAAAGAAGTCGAAGTGCCTATCAAAATTGTTTCTGTAGGTCCAGACAGAAAGCAAACAATTCTTAAATAAAACCAATTGACGCCCTGAAATTCAGGGCGTTTTTTATAATACGTTAATCCTAACCAAATCATGAATAACCCAAATATTAAAATTCAAAAAACAGAATTGCTTTCTGACAATTGGTACATCTTAAATAAGGTAACTTTTGATTATCAAAACAAAGACAATACATGGGGAACACAAAAACGGGAAGTTTATAATCGCGGAAATGGAGCCGTAATATTACTATATAATACCAGCAAAAAAACCGTTATTTTAACCAAACAATTTAGACTACCTACCTATCTTAACGGAAATGAAACTGGAATGATGATTGAAGCTTGCGCTGGCCTACTCGACGAAGATCATCCCGAACAATGCATCATTCGCGAAACAGAAGAAGAAACAGGTTACCGCCTAACACAAGTACAAAAAGTATTTGAATCCTATATGTCACCCGGCGCCGTAACCGAAATTTTATATTTCTTTACGGGAGAATATGATGAATCCATGAAAGTTAGCGAAGGCGGAGGACTTGACCATGAACAAGAAAACATTGAAGTACTAGAATTCAATTTTGAAGAAGCTTACGCAATGATAGCCAGTGGTGAAATAAAAGATGCCAAAACCATCATGCTATTACAATATGTCAAAATAAACAACTTGGTTTAAACCCGAAACCCTATTCGAATAATTTGGGCGTGACCTAGCTTTCACTTTCGTTACAGCATGGTCGGGCTGTACGCTATACCTCTTCACTACGCTACGAGGATACCGCTTCTATCCCTCACGCAAACCAGTAATAAATAGGATTATTTAGCTTAACAAAAAGTAAGAAAAGTTATTAAAAAAAACACTTGTCATCATTATTTGTAAATAAATATTTATATATTTGAATATAAATATTATGCAACGTTTATCACCTAAATCTATCCAAAAAGAGGTGGCTTTGTGTGATTTTGTAACACATATCTATAAGTTAGGTGCAAGCGCTCGCCAAATTAGAACCAAAACTTAAACTTCACGAATGAAAAAGTTTATCATAATCTTTATCTTTTCCTTTTTCATAAGTTGTAAAACTGAAAAATCAATCAGTAATATTTCTTGTCATGGAAAAGTTTCGGTTCAATATGACCGAATTAAAAGAGAAGACAGAAATAAACCGAAAGCAAATAAAAATATTAATGGTTGTACAGTTTACTTCATAAATGAGTATGACGACCAAATTGAAGCTTATGTTGGCGGAAAATTAAAGTTTGAAAAGTATTTAAAGATTAGTGATAGTTCGGACAGTTTAGAAAATTATTTTGCATTTGGTTATGCCGAAAATACAGAAATGCCAATCTTGAAAATTAAGTCGAAAACTCAGAATACATGTTTTGACATTCAGATAGAGAAAAAATATAAACTGATTTATGTTTTCTTATCGAGAAGTGGAAAATGGACAGTTAGATACTCAAATTTAATATATAACTTAAGCGCCAGCACCTAAGAGCCGTTTCACGCAATTGCGAATTTTGTGATAAGTTCACGTTTACGTTTTGCAAGAATTTTTATCTTTAACAGAAAATAATCAGTTCCGAACTTCGCAACTGCGTGAAGCGGCGACACGTTAAAAAAATTGCTAGAAAGTCGAGCGAGTTGCCAATGTTTCCTGAAAGTTGAGTAGCCTAAATTGTTCAAGAAAACAACCTTAAGTTTCGCTACTGTAAATTGGATAGACGTATTTACAAGATAGATTTAAATTAATTATGTTGTGGGTACGAGTTTGAAGCTCGCACTAGCAGTAAAATACAATTTTAAAATTAACAATCATTTTAAAAGGTTTAAACATTATGGTTGCATGCAATTCAACTAATCGTTTAACAATTAAAAACAAAAAAAATGTTTACAATAAACCAAATCAAAGAGGCTCACAGCAAAGTAAAATCAGGTGCAGACTTTCCTGCCTACATTCAGGATATTAAAAAATTAGGTGTTGCCTTTTATGAAACTTTTGTAACTGATGGTCATACCGACTATTACGGTGTGAATGATTATAAGACTTCGTCAATTTCTATGTACAATACTTTAACGATAGCCCAAGTTTCAAACATTGAACAGTTTAAAGCAGACATTAAGGCTCATCAACAAGGCAAAACAGATTATGCAACTTTCTGTAACGACTGTGCAAAATCAGGTATTGAAAAATGGGCAGTTTGTATGGACAAAATGACCTGCACTTATTATGACAAAGCTGGCAACGAAATTTTGGTAGAACAAATACCGTTAAAAAACAAACAATAATTCTTTTATTTAGCTAATCGCTTTTTTCTTTTTCAAATTAGGCAAAAAGAAAGCAATGATACCAATCAAAGGTAAATAAGCACACAGATGATACACATAATCAATACTTGTATGATCTGCTAAGTTTCCTAATAAAGCAGATCCTAAACCTCCCATACCAAAAGCAAATCCATAAAAAAGACCGGAAACCATTCCTAGTTTTTTAGGCAATAATTCCTGTGAAAAAACTAAAATTGCAGGGAAAGCCGAAGATATAATTGTTCCAATGATAACGTATAAAATACCCGTCCAAAACAAATCAACATAAGGCAATAATAATGTAAAAGGCGCTGCTCCTAAAACCGAAAACCAAATCACATATTTTCTTCCAAATTTATCTCCCAAAGGACCTCCAATTAAAGTTCCTACTGCACAAGATGCCAAAAATAAAACCAAATGAAACTGCGCATCCTGAACAGATAAATGAAATTTATCCATTAAATAAAAAGTAAAATAACTTGACATACTTGCCATATAAAAGAATTTTGAGAAAATCAAAATCATCAATATAACTACCGAAGCAATAATTTTTGTTTGAGACAAATTCGGCAAATCTATGACCGCTTTCTTATTTGCTTTCAAACTTAAATGGCTTTGGTACCAAAAAGCAATTCGGCTTAAAACCATCAATGCAATGAATGCCACTACAACAAACCAAATAATATAATATTGTGTATTTGGAACTACAATTAAAGCGACTAACAAGGGCCCAATTGCTGTTCCTGCATTTCCACCTAATTGAAAAATTGATTGGGCTAAACCTCGTTTTCCTCCAGAAGCCAAAAACGAAATTCGGGATGCTTCAGGATGAAAAATAGAAGAACCAATTCCAACCAAAACAACTGCTACTATTATCATCGAAAAATTAGCTGCATAAGATAAAAGTACGATTCCAGACATCGTAAAAAGCATTCCAAAAATCTGAGAAAAAGGTTTTGGCTTTTTATCTGTATACAAACCAACTAATGGCTGCAAGATTGAAGCCGCTAATTGATAGGCAAGAGTTATCAAACCAATTTGCGTAAAGGATAAATTAAAATTTTCTTTTAAAATAGGATACGCAGCTGGAATAACAGCTTGCAATAAATCATTCAACAAATGGGCAAAAGCAATTGAAAACAATATAGGATAAACTGTTTTTTGAACTAAAGAATTTGAATCAATATTAGATGCGACAGAAGAAGAATTCATATTTTCAAGATAAGCAATAATTAATACGACTATTTTTTAGTCGAAAAAGAAATTTTAAATAAACTGAACAACATAATACCAAAACAACAAACTGATAAATGAAATCGGAATCCCAAAACCGATCATCATACTACTCAATCTTGGTTTCAAACCATGGGAACTAGCCAAAATACTTGCTGTTATCATTGGAGCCATTGCAGCTTCCAATATTGCTATTTGAATTGTTTTTGAATTTTGGTTCAAAACTACAACATACAACAGATAAATAAGTGCTGGTGTTAGTATTAATTTATACAAAAGCCCTAAACCTAAAAATTTCCAATGCTGGCTTTTTCTGTCAAACCGCAATTGCAAACCAACAGAAAGCATCGCTAATGGAGTCATTGCCAATCCTATTTTTTGAAAAGAAAGTTGGATGTATTCATGAAAATCAAGATTGAAAACATTCATAATACAAGCTAGCAGAAAAGTAATAAAGGGTGGAAAAAAAAATATTTTTTTAGCAATATCAAGACCACTCGGACTCCCTGTTGAATATATTGTCGCTACTAGTATTCCTAGTGTCGAAAGAACCACAAACGTTCCTGGTTGATCTACTAAAATAGCGGTTTTCAACCCCTCCTGCCCATAAAGAGCTTGAATAATTGGAAACCCTAAAAAAGACGTGTTCCCTAAACCAGCTGTAATTATTAAACATCCTTTTAGTTTTTTGGACCAACCGAATCGGTTTCCTATGAAATTAAAAAACAAATAAGAAACCACAAAACCAATCCAAGTAACAGCTATAGGAAATAAGAGTTTGTTATCCCATTCAATTTTAGGAATATAATATAACGCTAATGCAGGAAGGCAAATGTAGATTACTATCTTATTTAATACTTTATAAATAGACAAAGGAAATCCTTTTACTTGTTGCAAAATAATCCCTAGAAATAAGAATATGAAGATTAAAATAAGATTACTCATAATTATTAATTGAATGCAAAAATACCATTTAAATTAATTTTTTAAATACCAAACACGTAAAACAGTTTCAAAAGGCAATCGTTTTTTGAAACTGTCTTTGTTTTCACTACTTTTACTTTTCAAACAAACAGTTTTGTCAAATAAAAAGAATTCCTCTAGCGCTTTAAATGAAAAACCCGGCATTTCACAACCGGAAAGCATCAGTATGGCATCTATTGAACACATCAAACAATTTAGAAAAATCCAGCCAAGTTCAGCAGAATTGATAGAGGGAATTTTAGCCGGGAACATAACTGCCTTGAGCCGTTCTATAACGTTGATAGAAAGTACCAATAGCAAGCATTTGGCTAAAGCCAACGAAGTAATAAATGGGTGCTTACCTCATACCAATAAATCCATCCGAATAGGAATTACAGGTGTTCCTGGTGTTGGAAAAAGCACTTTTATTGAAGCTTTTGGTAAATATTTAACTGGTATCGGAAAAAAAGTCGCAGTTTTAGCGGTTGATCCAAGTAGCACGATTTCTCATGGAAGTATACTGGGAGACAAAACTAGAATGGAAGAATTGGTTAAGGACAAAAATGCTTTCATCAGACCTTCGCCATCAGGAGAAACACTTGGAGGAGTCGCTAGAAAAACACGTGAAACCATAACACTTTGTGAAGCTTGTGGATTTGACATTATAATTATAGAAACAGTTGGTGTTGGCCAAAGCGAAACTGCCGTTCACAGCATGGTAGATTTCTTTTTGCTACTAAAAATTGCTGGAGCTGGTGATGAATTACAAGGTATCAAACGCGGCATTATGGAAATGGCTGATGCAATAGTAATCAACAAAGCTGATGGAGACAATATTAACAAAGCAAATTTAGCTAAACTTGAATTTAACCGAGCGCTTCATCTTTTTCCTGCCAAAAAATCTGGTTGGACACCAACAACAGCCACTTGCAGCGCAATTGCTCATGAGGGAATTTCTACTATTTGGGAAACAATTGAAAAATTTATTGATCTAACCCAATCCAATCACTATTTCTTTGAAAAAAGAAAAGAGCAAAATCAATATTGGATGCTGGAAACCATAAACGAACAATTAAAATCGGATTTTTACAACCAACTTGAAATTCAAAAATTAGTAGAAGAAAATAAAAAAGCAGTCCAAAAAGATGAAATTTCTCCTTTTGCGGCTGCTCAAAAAATATTAAATTTTTATCGAGAAAATAAAAAATAAATCAATTTTCTTAGTTCCTCAACTTTTATATTTATTTTCTTTATCCGAATTACCCACTATAATCACATGCGCCAAAGCTGTTTTTTGGGGGAATTAGAAATAATTTCATTGACTACTCTTCGTAGCGACCAATTTCTCTATCATAAAATTCATTAGCAAGAACGATCAATCCTTCCATTTCAGCATTCAATTCTGCTTCATCAAGATCTTCAGCTTCTTCCATAAATTCCACCTCATCATCTTTAAGATTGATTATAAATCGTGGGTAATCTAAATGAATGATAAAAATATCGTCTGGAAAATCAGTGTTGTCGCCTAGTAAAAATTTTGGTAATTCCATAATTGTTGTTTAATCGTTAATTGGTTTTATTTATCAGAAAGAATAATAGGTGCCGATCCTTTACTATTCATAAAAATGATTTTGGTGTTTGGAGAAGCTGCTAATTCTTTTTGCGCTTTAATTTGTTCGTATTGCAATTGTTTATCAGATAATCCAGTCGAAATAATCCTTTGATAATCTGCTATTCCTTGCGCTTCAACTCGTTTTCGTTCTGCTTCTTGTTTTTCTTTTTGCAAAACAAAAGTCATTTTTTGGGCATCCTGTTCCGCATTAATTTTACTTTCTATAGATGCCTTTACAGAAATAGGAAGATTTATATTTCGGATTAATAACTGTTCTAGAATCAAGCCTCGGCTTTTAAAATCCGCTTCAATTGTTTTGAAAATTCGCTGTTGGAATTCGTTTCTTTTAGTTGAATACAAAGCCACTGCATCATAATAAACAGCATTGTCACGAATACGAGTTCGGGTTACAGGACGTACAATTTTATCGGAATAATCCACCCCAATTTGTTTGAAAATTTTAGGAGCATCTTGCGGAGAAACTCGAAACAAAACCGTTAAATCAATAACCACTTCAAGTCCGTCATTTGATAAAACCCGAATAGCATCGTCCCCTTCTTGAGCGCCTTCTCCATGAATTGCAGACATCGTATAATTTTGAGTTTGAACATCAAAAATAGTGACATCCAAAAGAGGGTTTATAATATGCAAACCACTCTCCAATACATCTGAATCTACATTACCGTAAAGCGATTTAACCCCTACTTTACCAGCGTCAATTTGCTTAAACATAGAAGAAAAAAGCCCTAGCACAATTACTAAAATTCCAATAATTTTCAGCAAATTAGAAAATTTAGAAAAAGGGTTCACATTGTTTTTTAATGAAAAACTAAGAACCAATAAAATTATTCCGAGAATAATAAATACTATCATTTTTTTGTTTTTAGAAGTTTAGTCAATCTAACTATTGACGGATAAACAAATTGAAATCGCTATTTCTGAATGTTTTTAATTTTCCAGATTTATAGCCACTAACTTTCGTGTCAATCTCGCAAAGCGAATATACAAAAATAAAGCGGCCGCTGATAATCCTGCTAAAAGTCCTATCCAAATTCCTACAGCTTGTAAGGAAGTATATTTTCCTAAATAATAAGAAACTGGAAATCCAATTAGCCAATATGAAACAAAGGTGATATACATAGGAATTTTTACATCTTGCAATCCGCGTAATGCGCCTAAAACTACCACTTGAATTCCATCAGATATTTGGAAAATAGCAGCTATTAAAAGCAACTTCGCGGTTATAATAATAATTTCCTGATTGTCTAACATTTGAGATGAATCACTCATATTCAAAAACAAATGAGGTAAATAATTGTGAAAAATCACGAAGACAATTCCAAAAAATGTTTCTAAAATGATTGCCAATAAAAATATTGATCGAGCTACAATAATCAAGTTTTTATATTCATTCATTCCTTTGGCATGACTTACCCTAATCATTGCAGTAACACTTAATCCCATAGCCACCATAAAGGTTGATGATGCAAGTGTAAGCGCTATTTGATTAGCAGCCTGACTATTTTTCCCTAATGAACCTGATAGCCAAATGGCAGCTGTAAACAAGGTTACTTCAAACAACATTTGCATAGCCGATGGCAACCCTAAATTGATGATTTTTTTCAGAATTGACTTCCGAATTTCTTTAAAAGTAAAATTCTTGAAATAATGTTTAAAAGCTTCGTTTCTCCTTAAAAGCAAATCCATAAAAACTACCATCATAATTCTTGAAATAACAGTTCCTAAGGCTGCGCCAAGAATACCAAGTTTTGGAAAAAACCAAAAACCATAAATCAAAACATAATTAAAAAATATATGAACCACATTAGCCATAAAAATAGCATACATAGAATATTTAGTTTGAGACAATCCATCTGCAAACTGCTTATATCCTTGGTACATAATTACAGGTATCAAAGAAAAAGCAACCCAGTCAATATAAGGTGCGGCCATATCAGCAACCTCTTTGGGTTGATGCATAAAATACATAATCTGTTTAGACAGAACCGTTACAATAAATAAAGCAACTCCTAAAACAGTACACAACAACAATCCGTGATGAAAAGTGGTACGGATTTTTTTATCATCTTGTTCTGCGTTGGCTTCAGCTATCAATGGAGTTATTGCTGTCGAAAAACCAATTCCTAGCGATAAGGCTATAAAAATAAAACTGTTCCCTAAAGAAACAGCCGCTAACTCAGTAGATCCCAAGTTTCCGACCATAAAATTGTCCACAATTCCTATCAACGTATGTCCCAACATTCCTAGAATTACTGGATAAGCCAATTGTATATTATAAGAAAACTCCTTTGTATATTGAGATAGGTTCACGTTGTCATTTTTAAGTTCGCAAAGGTAATTAGAAGGATTCAATTCCATCATACTATTTCAACAATAAAGATATTTACACAAATAAAAATTTTCTTAATTAAATCACAAAAACAATTAACGGCATAACATCTCCTAAAAAATGCAGTTATATTCTGTAGCACCATTTAAAGTATGATGCAAAAAAAAAACATTTAACCCCCAAAAATTAAGATTATGAAACCTACAACAAAAATCAAAATTCTATTGGTAGCAGTACTAACACTATTTTACGCCAATACTAGTTCAGCTCAACAAAAAAACACGCCAGCATACGATCAAGGATTTCGTTTAGGCTTTGGTTTGAATGCTGGATATGCAACTAACGATCCGTATAAATTAACTTTAGGAGCTGATGCAAGATTACAATACGATCTCTCAAAAAGATACTCGTTCACTTTAACTACGGGCTTTTCAAACTTATTTGTGAGTAAATCTGAAGGGGATGATTTAGGATTTATCCCAGCAAAAGCAGGATTTAAAGCGTTCATTTGGAATGATGAATTTTATGTAATGGCGGAAGGCGGAGCCGCTTTTCCCGTGACAAATAATTACAATAAAACATCTCTGATTTTAGCCCCAAGTGTTGGTTATGCAACAAAGTATATTGATATTTCATTGCGATACGAGCAATATTCTGATTTTCCTAGATTGATTAGTGATGGAACTTATGGAAAAGGCGTTGGACAATTAGGCCTTCGATTAGCATATGGCTTCAAACTGTAACCCAAAATATTAGACGGAAAATGCGCTAAATTATAGCGCATTTTCTAGTTTAAAAATTTAATTTTTAACTAATAAATCTGATTGTATTAGAGCGTTTATATCAGAGGAATGCCGTACTTTTGAAGGACTTTTTAGAACTACATTAGAATTACTTTTACATTATTTTAGCAACTTAATTTGTTGGTCTTTTATAATTTAGAAACTTAATTTTTATCGTATTTAAACTAAGTCATCTATTCTTAAAACCCTTTTAATGGAAAATTTCACTCTCGAATTATTATTTCAAATCATCGGAATTGGTTCTGCATCAGGATTAATTTACAAAGACAATTCCTTATTAATCATAAGTGATAACAGCGGATTTCTATATGAATACAAAATGGATTCCAGCCAATTAAAAAGACACCAATTACTGGAAACTACTGCCGAAAATATCCCTAAAAAAGACAAGTCTGATTTTGAGGCAATCACACAATATGGTGATGAAGTTTATATTTTCGGTTCCGGATCCACCGAGAAAAGAAATAAAATGATGCAATTCAACACCAAAAATGAAACAACCACCACAACGGACTTATCTGATTTATATTCTGTTATGCAAAGTTTTGGTGAAATAAAACCTAAAGATTTCAATATTGAGGGAGCCATTTACAATGGGGAAAGCTGGTATTTATTGAATCGTGGAAATGGAAAGTCAAATAAAAATATCCTTTTTACTATAGAAGGCAAAAACCTCACTAACGAATTCCAAATCCTTTCTAATCCATTTAAATTACCTAAAATAAATGGCGTACCTACGAGTTTTACCGATGCTGTTTTGGTAGATTCTAAAATTTATTTTTTGGCTGCAGCCGAAAACACCGAGTCTACTTATGATGATGGTGAAGTATTTGGGAGTATTATTGGACGGATTGATATTGAAACTATGAAAATTGATTTTACCAAAGTAATTAGTGATAGTCATAAGTTTGAAGGACTAACAGTCTTTAAGAATTCCAATGAAAAAATTGAATTTCTACTCTGTGAAGACACAGATTCCGATGTTTTAAAAACACAGATTTACAAATTGACTTTAGACAAAAACTTTAAAAATTAAACCAAAGCCGTAACAAAATCCATACGCACGCTTCCGTCTTCATCAATTTTGGTCAAATTAATTTCATGTAATGTATTGACTAATTCTGGATTCCAAGGTGTTTTTACTTTCACATAGTTTTCGGTAAAACCGTGAATGTAACCTTCTTTATTTTCACTTTCAAACAAAACCGTTCTATTAGTTCCCAACTGACTTTCATAAAAAGCACGACGCTTTTTAACTGACAATCCACGAAGCATTTTACTTCGTTTAGCACGAACATTCGCAGGAACAACACCTGACATTTCAGCTGCTTCTGTATTATCGCGTTCAGAATACGTAAAAACATGCAAATACGAAATATCCATTTCATTTAAAAAATGGTATGTTTCTAAGAAATGCTCGTCTGTTTCGCCAGGAAAACCAACAATCACATCCACACCAATACAAGCATGTGGCATCACTTCACGAATTTTATTTACTCTTTCCGTATATACTTCACGTAAGTAACGGCGTTTCATCAACTTCAGGATTTCATTACTTCCAGATTGCAACGGAATATGAAAATGAGGCACGAACGTTCTGCTTTTAGAAACAAAATCTATAGTTTCATTTTTCAATAAATTAGGCTCAATAGATGATATTCTTAATCTTTCAATGCCTTCCACTTTATCTAATTCCTGAACTAATTCTAAGAAAGTATGTTCGTGTTTTTTGTTTCCGAATTCCCCTTTTCCGTAATCTCCAATATTTACACCCGTCAGAACAATTTCTTTGATATTTTGCTGTGAAATTTCCTTTGCATTTTTCAAAACATTTTGAAGTTCATCACTTCTCGAAATTCCTCTTGCCAATGGAATTGTACAATACGTACATTTATAATCACAACCATCTTGTACTTTTAAGAAAGCACGTGTCCTATCGCCAATGGAATAACTTCCTACATAAAAATCAGCTTCAGCAATTTCGCAAGAATGCACTTCTCCAAAATCATTTTTAGACAAATCGTTTATATAGTCTGCCAATTTAAATTTTTCGGTTGCACCTAAAACTAAATCAACACCATCAACATTAGCTAATTCCTCAGGCTTCAACTGAGCGTAACACCCTACTGCTGCAACAAAGGCTTTATCATTCAACTTCATTGCTTTACGCACCACTTGCTTGAACTGCTTATCTGCATTTTCAGTCACAGAACACGTATTAATCACATACATATCCGCTACTTCCTCAAAATCCACGCGATCAAAACCTTCGTCTTGTAAATTTCGTGCAATTGTAGAAGTTTCCGAAAAATTCAGTTTACAACCTAGTGTATAAAACGCAACTTTTTTTCTTTCTGTCATAATTCCTTTTTTGGCGAATGTCTTTCGCAACAGCCTGCAAATTTACACACAATAATCAACAATTTAAAGCGCTAAATTAATTATATTTTGATTCTATTATCAAATGTTAAGTAGTGCAACTAGCTAAAAAACAAAACGATGATGTATTAAAAAATCCCTATTAAAATATATTAATAGGGATTTTTCATTTCGTACCAGACTTCTTCTTCACCTTCATACTCGAAAGTATTAACATATCGGAGTCCTATTTTTTCAAGTATTTTTCTAGAACTCAGATTTCCTGAATCTACATAGCCATAAATTGTATCTATTTTCATTTCTTTAAAACCATATTCGATAAAAGCTTTGGATGATTCTGTTCCATAACCTTTACCCCAATGTTTTTGAATAAATCGATACCCAATCTCATAAAAATTCTGATGCTTATTAAGCAAATCTTTATTCAATTTCAACCCAGACCAACCAACAAACTCGTTCGTTTCTTTCAGAATAACTGCCCAACGACCAATTCCGTTATCCAGATATTGTTGTCTTATATTTTTGATATATTCCCGACTTTCTTCAATATGAGCTACGGGTTTATTCCCTAAATAAATATGTACTTCTGGATTAGAATCTAATTCAAACATACCATCAATATCTGTTGGAAGTAGTTCCCTCAGAATTAATCTTTCGGTTTCTATAGGCTTTCGCATAGATATTGATTTAGTAAAATTAGTTCAAAATAAATCTGCGAACTACTTCTGCCACACCATGATCATTATTAGAAGCCACAATAACATCGCCTTTATCTCTCAATTCAGGATCTACATTATCAACCCAAACCCCTAATCCAGCATATTCAATCATAGTCAAATCATTTCCAGCGTTACCAACAGCGATGATTTCACTTTGAAGAATATTTAATTTTTCTGCCAAAAACTTAATGCTTGCTCCTTTATCAATTCCGTTTTGAGCAACTTCTAAAAAAAAAGGTTTTGACATACAAACGCTCAAATGTGGCATTGCTGCTTTCAAATCAATTTCGACTTGTTTAAGATAATTTGGTTCTTCTAATAAAATACATTTTATAGCCGAAGATCTAACCTCCTCTTTAAAACTAGGAACTTTGTTATGAATTAATCCCGTAATCGTTCGCTCTATTTCAATATATTCCGAATCTGTTTCGCTTACAATTTTACCGTCTACATAAGTAATTATATGCGTTTTGCTTTTTAAGCTATAATCATATAATTCATGGATTTGTTCTTGAGAAAGTGTCTGCTCAAAAATAATTTTATCTTCCTTCAAATCCGTGATAACAGCTCCGTTATATGAAATCATAAAGGAATTATCTAACTGAAGTTCTTTGGCATAAGCAGTCATTGCTGGAGTTGGTCTACCTGAAGCTAACACAACATACACACCCAACTCTTTAGCTTTAGACAACATTTCTTTATTTTCGTCTGAAATTTTATGGTCATCCGTCAACAAGGTGTCGTCCATGTCCAAAACTAACATTTTATATTTCATGTAATTTCTTTTTGATGGGTTTTAAATACTCATTCTGAATTCTTCGATAACAGGATTTGCTTTCGCAAATTCAGTTTCTTGAATAAACAATTCAACAGCTAACCCAGTATTTCCAAATCCTGCTAATCGAGCAGACTGAATATTATTTTTTAAAACTGTATCTACACCAGCCGCTTCAATTTTCTCCTGTAAAGCTAAAGCCAAGATTTCGCTTCCAGAAAACACTTTCATTAATCCCATTTTGTTTTTATTTTTTATTAATCTTCATTTTCTTCTTCCTCATCCTCTTCTATCGCATCGAAGTCAAATTCATAAGGTTCCAATAACATTTTATCCGCTAAAATTTCAATTCGTTCCGTGTATTGTTCTGTAAAAATAATACGTTGTGTTTTAGCTATACTATTTGAAATACGCATGATTTTAGTTTCGTGACGCAATCTCAAAATAGGATCTGCATCATCAAGAATAAACATCTTCAATCTGTTTACATTATAGCCTGCCGTAGAAAACATTTCGCTTAATTTGTTAGGCGTACCAATCAAAACATCAATGCCTGTAGAAATATAATTTTTGTCATAATCCATATCGCCTTTGTCATGAACACCATATACCTCTAATGGAGCATATTTTCCAAATTTTTCAAACAAAGCCTCCATTTCCAACACCTTCTCTTTATCTTCAACAATAATTAAGGCACGTGGAGATTCTTCTTGTTTTCCTGCTAATTGCTGAATCACGTTTAAGACAATCGTGGTTGTTTTTCCACTGCCTTTTGGCGCTACAATCAAACAATCAGCCCCACTTTTAATGGTAGAAAATGTTTCTTTTTGAATTGCATTTGCTTCCACCAAGCCATTTTCAATTAAAGCCTGTTGCAGATTTTCGTTTATTTTTTTTAATTTCATTTATTTTAGATTGAAAGATTTAATTACTCAAAAATTAAAAGAAATATTCTCTAACTTTTGAATTATTCAATCTTTAAATTATTTAATTATTTTGACGCAAACAACTTAACATCACTTTCAGAAATTTCATTTCCACCAAGAATAATCAATCGTTCCACTACATTACGTAATTCACGAATATTTCCTGTCCAATCGTATTCTTGTAATAAATCGACTGCCTGACCTGAAAACTTTTTCACAGCAGTTCCTTGTTCTAAAGCAATTTTATCTGCAAAATGTGCAATCAACATTGGAATATCTTCTCTTCTGTCATTTAATGCTGGAACTTTTATTAAAATCACAGCCAAACGATGGTATAAATCTTCACGGAAACGTCCTTCGGCAATTTCTTTTTTCAGATCTTTATTAGTTGCCGCAACAACGCGCACGTCCACTTTGATATCTTTATCGGCACCCACTCTGGTAATCATACTTTCCTGTAATGCACGTAATACTTTGGCTTGAGCCGAAAGACTCATATCACCAATTTCATCTAAAAAAATAGTCCCTTTATCAGCAGCTTCAAATTTTCCTGCTCGGTCTTTTACTGCTGATGTAAAAGCTCCTTTTACGTGACCAAATAACTCACTTTCAATCAATTCAGAAGGAATCGCAGCACAATTTACTTCTATTAAAGGAAAATTAGCTCTTTCGCTTTTTTCATGCAATTGATGCGCTACAAGCTCTTTTCCAGTACCATTTGGCCCAGTTATTAAAACTCTGGCTTCGGTTTGAGCTACCTTATCGATCATCAATTTGATGTGATTGATTGCTTCACTTTCGCCAATCATTTCGTAGTTTTTACTAACTTTTTTCTTCAGAATTTTATTCTCAACTACGAGTTGTTTTTTGTCCAAAGCATTGCGGACAGTATTTAATAATCGGTTTAAATCTGGTGGTTTTGAAATATAATCAAAAGCCCCTAAACGCATTGTATTTATTGCCGTTTCCATATCGCCGTGACCTGAAATCATAACCATCGGAATTTCTGGCTTTATCTTTTTGACCGCTTCAAGGAGTTCAACACCATCCATTTTTGGCATTTTGATATCACACAAAACCAAATCATAGTCGGTATTTTTAATTTTTTCGTAACCTGAAATACCATCCTCAGCTTCTTCTACAATATAAGTGGTATTCTCTTCCGAAAGTATTTTGGTCAACACTCTTCGAATGGCTGGTTCGTCTTCTATGATTAATATTTTTGACATAATCTTTGGATATTTTGGGTATTTTGATTTGGATTTTTGCTTACTAAATTATCAAGATTTACAATAACTGAACCAAACTGTATTTTAATATTGTAACCAACGATACAATTCTTTCCAAGTTGGTTTTTTGCCATACATAAGGATTCCTACTCTATATATTTTTGCCGCAAACCATACTACAAAAAAGAAAGTCGAAAAGAGAATCGCTATCGAAATCATAATTTGCCACAAAGGTACGCCAAACGGAATTCGCATCAACATAACTATTGGAGAAGTCAACGGAATCATTGAAAAAACGGTAGCAATAGTTCCATTTGGATCATTTATAACGGTAAAGAAACCAATATAAACTCCTAAAATCAGCGGCATAATAATAGGCAATAAAAACTGTTGAGAATCCGTTTCATTATCAACTGCAGCTCCAATTGCTGCATAAAACGAACTATATAAAAAATATCCTCCAATAAAATAAATCACAAAACTCATAAGAATAGTCGCAATAGGTAAATTCCAAAGCTCTTGAATATATATTTGAGCCGTTGCCGCAAATTCCTGATGAGCGGTTTTCATTACTTCTGGGGGAATGTGAGAAGTTGCCCCAACATTCAAATGAAAGAATATAGTCGCTGAAAACAATAATGCCAATCCAATAACAGCCCATATAAAAAACTGAAGAATTCCTGCTAAAGAGGTCCCAATAATTTTTCCCATCATGAGTTGAAATGGTTTTATTGAAGAAATTATAATTTCAATAATACGACTGGTTTTCTCCTCTATTACACTACGCATAACCATGTTACCATAAATAATAATAAACATCATTATCAGATAACCAAAGGCACCGCCAATGGCTACTTTAATTTCATTAAGTCCTTTTAAACTCTGCTCTCCAGAAGCTTTTGTAAGATTGATATTTACTTTGGCCTCAGCGTTTTTGATGGCTAAAGTGTCTAAATGTGCTTTTTCAAAATTAGCTGTCGTAAGTTTTTTGGCTATTTCGTCTTGAATATTTTCAATGAATGAAATACTTGGGCTATCATTTGAAATGTATTGTATTTTATTCTCTAAAGTCTTTGTATCATTGACTTTTGGAATGTATAAAACGCCTTCAAATTTTTCTTTGGTTAAACTGTCTTTTAGAAATTTCAAATCAATCAAAGATAGATCAACATAGTTATATTCAGCCGTTTTGCTGTTTTGCGAAATAAAACTGTTGACAAACAAACCAGATTCATCATGTACCGCAATTTGCTTTGTATCTGCTTTCATACTACTTAAATAGCCCACAAAAAGTGCGATGGCTACAAAAAGTAGTGGACTTAAAAATGTCATTACTATAAAAGACTTATTACGCACTTTGGCAATAAATTCTCTTTTGATAATTAGTGATATGATGCTCATTTTGAGGTTTTATGATTTGAGTTGTCTATTTTTAGACTTAAATTTATAAATCTATTGAGTAACCGTTTGAATAAAAATGTCGTTCACACTTGGGATTTTTTCAACAAAATGAGTCACTTGTCCTCGTTGTGTTAAAACATTTAAAAGCTCATTAGGTTTTGCATTTCCTAATTGAATTTCTAATTTCAACTCATTGCTAAGCGATTTAAAATGAGCTGGAGCAACTGAGAATTTTTGAGAAATATCAAACATCAATCCTTCTACATTATCCGATAAAATACCAACTTCAAAACTATTAGTTTTAAATTGACGTCTGACATCATTTAGTTTTCCTTCAATTAATTTATTTGATTTATGAATCAAAGCGATATGATCACACAATTCCTCCACACTTTCCATTCGGTGAGTAGAAAAAATTATGGTTGAACCCTGCTCTTTCAATGCTAAAATTTCTTCTTTAATAACATTTGCATTTACTGGATCAAAACCAGAAAAAGGTTCATCAAAAATTAATAGTTTGGGTTTATGCAATACACAAACCACAAACTGAATTTTTTGAGCCATTCCTTTTGAAAGTTCTTGAATTTTCTTGTTCCACCATCCTTGAATTTCCAATCGTTCAAACCAATATTCTAATTGTTTTTTAGCTTCCGCTTTTGACAATCCTTTCATTTGAGCTAAATACAAACATTGTTCCCCTACTTTCATAGACTTGTACAAACCTCTTTCTTCAGGAAGATAGCCTATATACTGAACGTGTTTCGGTTGTAATTTTTCACCATCAAGAATTATTTCTCCACTATCAGGCAAAGTAATCTGATTTATGATTCGGATAAGCGATGTTTTACCGGCACCATTAGGACCTAAAAGCCCATAAATACTGCCTTGAGGAACAGACAACGAAACTTCATTAAGCGCGACATATTCGCCATATCGCTTTACAATTTTATTGACTTCAAGAAGGTTGCTCATGCTAGATTTTAATTAATTTTATTCCTTTAGCCTTATCAGCCAAGGGTTTGTAAAAGTAAATAATTAGTACTGAAATACTTTATTCTGTTACATAAAAAACCCACCCTTGTATTGATTAAGGATGGGAATTATTTTTTTGAATCTAAAAATTCAATTTATATTTAGTTAAGAGAACATGTCTTTAACTTTCTCAAAAAATGATTTGTCAGATTTTTCAGGATTAGGGATAAAATTCTCATCCGCAATATTTTTTTCAAAAAACTGCTTTTGCTCTTTGTTCAATGTTTTTGGTGTCCAAACATTAACATGAACTAATAAATCTCCATTTCCGTATCCGTTAAGACTTGGTATTCCTTTTCCTTTAAGTCTAAGAATTTTACCAGATTGAATTCCTTCTTCTAATTTAATTCTTACTTTACCATTTATAGCTTCAATATCTTTTGAAATTCCAAGTACTGCTTCCGAAAAACTCACATATAAATCATAATGCAAATTCTCTCCTTCGCGTTTCAAGAACTCATGTTCAATCTCTTCAATTGCTACAATTAAATCTCCTGGAATACTATTACCTGGAGCATCGTTCCCTTTATTAGAAACTTTCAATTGCATTCCGTCAACAACTCCTGCAGGAATTTTTATAGAAACCGTTTCATCTTCAAGAATCATTCCTTGTGAATCTGCTTCAGCTGGTTTTTTGTCTAAAATTTGACCAGAACCACCACAAGTAGGACAGGTTGAAGCAGATTGCATTCTTCCTAAAATAGTATTGGTAACTCGCATTACTTGTCCTTGACCGTTACAAGTCGAACACGTTTTATAAGAAACACCAGGTGCTTGAACTTTACGTTTTACCTTTACTTTTTTCTCTACTCCATTGGCTATTTCTTCCAATGTCAATTTTACTTTTATACGAAGATTACTTCCTTTTGCACGACGTACTCCGCCTCTTCCACCACCGTTACCACTGAAACCGCCAAAACCACCGCCAAAAATATCACCAAACTGGCTGAAAATATCATCCATATTCATTCCGCCATGGCCTCCGCCAAAACCTCCTGAACCATCAAAAGCTTGATGTCCGTACTGATCATATTTAGCTTTTTTCTGAGGATCACTCAAAACTTCATATGCTTCAGCGGCTAATTTGAATTTTTCTTCTGCCTCTTTGTCGCCTGGATTTTTGTCTGGATGGAATTTAATTGCGCTTTTTCTGTATGCCTTTTTAATTTCAGCAGCGTCAGCATTTTTTGAAATGCCTAATATCTCGTAAAAATCTTTTTTCATTTTTATTTTTTTATGAAGCCCAGATGCGATGTGTCGCGTCTAAACTACTGTCCAATAACAACTTTAGGAAAACGTATAATTTTATCTCCTAATTTGTATCCTTTTTCAAGAACATCAACAATTTTCCCTTTCATCTTATCTGATGGAGCTGGAATTTGAGTAATTGCTTCTGCGAAATCCGCATCAAAAGAATCACCTGCTTTAACATCAACTTGTTCCAATCCTTTTGAAACTAAAGTGTTTTTTAGTTTTTCATGAATAAGTTCAACCCCTTTCAATAGTAATTCATCTTCTGATTTACTGATTTCAACTAAAGCTCTGTCAAAATCATCCAAAACAGGAAGCATCGCTAACAAAACTTCTTGATTTGCCGTTTTAAACAATTCAATACGCTCTTTTGAAGTTCTTCTTTTGTAATTTTCAAATTCAGCAAATAATCGTAAAAATTTGTCTTTTTCTCTTGCCAAATCTTGTGTTAATTGCTCCTCAACACTTAATTCCTCATCAATAATGATTTGTTCACCATTTGCATTTTTTTCCAATGTTGCATCATCTATTTCTTGATCGATTTCTGTATTTTCAGTAGTCATATTACCCTTATTTTTAAAAATATTCTTAAACTTCATTTTTTATTCTTTTTTTTGAATTGCAAAAGTACTGCCAAATCTCATAAAATGTCAAATTGTCACCTTTTAGATGCCTGTTTTTGAATTGAAATAATAAATCCTATTAAACCATTTTGAATTTATGTCAAAAAAAATTTAATATAATTTTAAGACTATTTCGATTTAGTTTGGATAAGTTTGTGTTCTTCAAATCAAAAAAATTAATTTGAATTGATGTCCCTAATTGAAATTAAGGTTCATATCTAAATAATTATTAATTCATCATTGCCTTATATTAAAAAAAGCTTCGTTTTGGAAAACGAAGCTTTTTTTATTTCTTTAAGCCAATCTCTTTTTCAATCCTTCAAAATCAAGTGAAACTTGCTCACCAGTATTTAAATTCTTTAATGAAAAAGTATTTGTATTCATTTCTTGATCGCCTACAATAACGGCAAAAGGAATATTTCTTTTATCAGCATGCTGAAATTGTTTCGCTACTTTAGCATTATCAGGATAAAGTTCCACTTTCAAACCTGAATTCCTCAATTCTTTTATAGCTTTCATTGCATAAAAAGCTTCTTTCTCACCATAATTGATGAACAAGGCTTTTGATGTAGCTGTAACCGTGTCTGGAAATAAATTCAGTTCTTCAACAACCAAATAAATTCGGTCTAAACCAAAGGAAATTCCAACGCCACTCATATTTTTCAATCCAAAAATTCCAGTTAAATCATCGTATCTACCGCCACCACCGATAGAACCCATCGAAACTGATTTTGGCGGAGCCACTTCAAATATAGCCCCTGTATAATAATTAAGTCCTCTAGCTAAGGTTACATCTAAATCCAAAATTGCTGTTGACAATCCAAGTGCCGTAACATTATCACAAATGAAACGTAATTCCTCCACTCCTTTCATTCCTTCTTCAGACTCAGCAAGCAAAACAGAAAGTTGATTTATTTTCTCTGAAATGGTTCCTGTGAAATTGAATAACGGCTGCACTTTTTCGATCGCAGATTCCGAAATTCCTTTCTCAATCATTTCTTTTTTAACACCATCTTCTCCTATTTTATCAAGCTTATCAAGCGCTACAGTAAAATCTATTAATTTATCAGAAGCACCAATTACTTCGGCAATTCCAGATAATATTTTTCGGTTATTGATTTTAATAGTTACACCTTCTAAACCCAAAGCAGTAAAAACAGTATCATATAATTGTACTAATTCTACTTCCTGCCACAATGATTTAGAACCTACTACATCCGCATCACATTGAAAAAATTCTCTAAAACGTCCTTTTTGTGGGCGATCCGCACGCCAAACGGGTTGAATTTGGTATCGTTTGAACGGAAATTCAATATCATTTTGATGTTGCACCACATAACGCGCAAACGGAACTGTTAAATCATAACGCAACGCTTTTTCTGAAATGCTTGACGTTAATTTAGTACTGTCTTTGTTCTCCAAATGTGTTGCATTGGCTTTTGCCAAATAATCACCAGAGTTTAATATTTTAAAAATCAAACGATCGCCTTCCTCTCCATATTTCCCCATTAAGGTTTCAGAATTTTCAAAAGAAGGAGTTTCTATAGGTTGGAATCCAAATTTTTCGAAATTGCTTTTTATAATCTGAATAATATATTGACGTTTTGCCACCTCAGCTGGTGAAAAATCTCTGGTTCCTTTTGGAATGCTCGGTTTTGATGCCATTTTGTATACTTCTTGAATAAGACTGCAAATATCTTATTTTTAAAATAAATAATACTCCTTCTAAAACAAACTTGTAACAAAAATTGTATTTTCGTGTCAAATAAGCACTATGTTTAAATTATTCCGCGAAAACGTCCGAATTGCTTTTGGTTCTATTAGAACACAATTGTTGCGCACCATACTTACCGTATTGATTATTGCTATTGGAATTACTGCTTTGGTAGGGATTCTTACGGTTGTTGCGGCTCTTGAGAACACTATTTCATCTGATTTTGCTTCGATGGGTGCTAATACATTCAATATCAATCAATACGAAAATGAAACGCGAAATCGTGGACGACAAGAACGCGAAATTATAAATCCAATTATTTCGTATCCAGAAGCAGTAGCTTTTAAAAACAAATTTAAATATCCATTTACGGAAACTTCCCTCTCATTTACTGCTACTTCTACAGCCGAAGTAAAATACCAATCCACAAAAACGGATCCTGAAATAACTGTTGTGGGAGTTGACGAACATTTTATCACTAACTCTGGTTTAGAAACTAGTTTAGGACGAAATTTTAATGGATTTGATATTGACAACAACACGTATGTTTGCGTTGTAGGTTCTGATTTTGAAAAAGGACTACTAAAAGACATGAACCCAATTGACAAAATAATTTCCATACGAGGTGCAAAGTTTAAAGTTATTGGAGTATTGAAAGAAAAAGGCTCAACCTTTGGCAACAGCCAAGATTTAAGAGTTTTAATTCCTATTCAAGTGGCGCGTTCTTTATTTACTGCACCAAATATCAATTATACGATGAGTATTATGGTTGGCAAAAAAGAATTGTTAGACCAAGCCATTGACAATGCTACTAGTACCATGCGAAGAGTACGCAAACTGAGTCCCGTGAAAGACAATAATTTTGGCGTAGTTCGTAGTGATGATCTTATCAATAGAATTCTAGGTATTACTAAATATCTTGGGCTTGCGTCTTGGCTTATTGGTATCATCACCGTTCTAGGTTCTTCCATAGCTTTGATGAATATCATGATTGTTTCCGTAACGGAACGTACCCGTGAAATTGGCGTTCGAAAAGCTTTGGGAGCTAAAAAAACAACTATTGCTTTTCAGTTTTTTATTGAAACCTTGTTGATAGGACAATTAGGCGGTTTAGTTGGGATTATTTTCGGAATCTTAATTGGTTTTGGTATTGCAACTGCCATGAGTTTTGCATTTGTAATTCCGTGGGGAGCAATTATGTCTGCTTTTATAACCAGTTTTGCTGTGGCAATAGTTTCTGGATTATATCCAGCTATCAAAGCTGCAAAACTTGATCCAATTGAAGCTTTACGCTATGAATAATATTAGATAATTATTTCTTTATACAAAAAACGTCTTGATTTCTCAAGACGTTTTTTGTAGTGTTTTATCTCAAATCTCCTTTTATCATTCTGTCATTGCCGTAAATATCTTTTCGTAATTCAATGTTTTTGAAGTTCATTTTTTCGAGTAAATCTTTCATTTCAACACCCAAATACTGATTGATTTCAAAATACAATTGTCCGTTTGGCGAAAGATTTTTTTGAGCCAATGCCGCTATTTTTCTATAAAAAATTAATGCATCATTATCTTCTACAAAAAGTGCTAAATGTGGTTCATAATCCAAAACATTCTTCTTGATTTCTTCTTTTTCCAGATTTCGAACATACGGAGGATTAGAAACAATAATGTCAAATTGCTGTTCTAAATTTTCCGTTTCAAGAATGTTTTTTTCGATAAAAGTGACATTCACATCATTAATTGCTGCATTTTTTTTGGCTGTGGCCAAAGCCTTTTCAGAAACATCAATCGCAGAAACAGATGCCTCAGAAAGATTTTTAGCTAATGAAATAGCGATACAGCCACTTCCAGTTCCAATGTCAAGTATTTTTGGCTTTTGACTTTTGACTTTTGACTTTTGACTTTCTAAAATCCATTCGACTAATTCTTCTGTTTCTGGTCTTGGAATCAAAACATTTTCATTTACCTCAAAATCCAACCCATAAAAATTGGTTTTTCCTAATAAGTATTGAATTGGAATTTCTTTTTTTAAAGACTCCAAAAGAGAATTCCAAACCATAATTTCATCCGCAGAAAAAATCAAATCAGGATGTAAAGCCAAATCGATTTTCTTCAACTGATTTTTTTCTTCTAAAATCAAATAGAAAAAACTCTCCGCTTCGCCAGCATCGTAAATTGGCGTCAGTTCTTGAAGGAATTCGGTTCTATATTCTTTTATTTTCATTTTAAAACTTATAATTCTTTTATCATCCAAACCGGACAACTGGTATGACCTGTACTTCCCATCGGAGAACAAATGTACTCGAAACCTGATTTTTTATATAATTTTTGGGCAGCATGCATAAAAGGCATCGTCTCTAAATAGCATTTTTCAAAACCAAAATCTTTGGCAGCTTGCAAACAAATTGCCATCATTTCACTTCCTATTCCTAAACCACGCGCTTCAGGCAGAAAATACATTTTTTGAAGTTCACAAATAGTCTCCGCTTCGTTTTCTAAAGGAGCAATTCCGGCACAGCCAATAATTCTACCTTCTTTTTCGACTACATAATAAACAGACTTGGGTTTGTTATATTCTTCAAACATTAAATCTAAATAGGGATCTTCATAAGCAGTTCCTACTTTTGGAATGTTCAATTCGTCAAAAACAGAACGTATTAATTGGGCAACAGACTGATTGTCTTTCTTTTCTATTTTTCTGATAATAAACTTTTCCATGATTCTTGAGACTGCTATTTTTTGACAAAAATAGCCATTGTTTATTGTTATTTTCAAAAGTTTTAAAACTAATCCCGAAGTTTCGGGGCTAAACCCAAAATTACTACTTTTGTATGGTGAAAATACATGAAAAATACATACAACGTTGCATTGAATTAGCCAAAAATGGATTAGGAACCACCTACCCCAACCCGATGGTAGGTAGCGTAATTGTTTATAACGATATGATTATTGGCGAAGGCTGGCATAAAAAAGCGGGAGAACCTCATGCCGAAGTAAATGCCATAAATTCCGTAAAAGACAAATCGTTATTACAAAAAGCGACTATTTACGTGAGTTTAGAACCTTGTAGTCATTTTGGAAAAACACCTCCTTGTTGTGATTTAATTATAAAGAACAAAATTCCGAATGTGATTATTGGTTCCGTTGATCCTAACATAAAAGTGGCTGGAAATGGCATCAAAAAATTAATTGAAGCTGGAGCAACTGTAACTGTAGGTGTTTTGGAAACAGAATGTTATGATTTAAACAAACGTTTCTTCACTTTTCACCAAAAGAAAAGACCTTGTATTATTCTGAAATGGGCGGAAACTAAAGATGGATTTATTGCTCCGATAGAAAAATTAGAGCAAAAACCTGTTTGGATTACCAATCCTTATTCTAGACAATTAGTTCATAAATGGAGAACCGAAGAACAAGCCATTCTGGTGGGGACACAAACGGTTATTGATGACAATCCAAAACTCGATGCTCGGGATTGGTTTGGAAACAATCCTATTCGCCTTGTTATTGATCAAAATAATCGCATCACAAAGAACAGTCATATATTTGACAATCAGACAAAAACCATCATTTTTTCAAAAATCAAAACCGAAATTGCAGAAGAAAACACTATCTTTGAGGTAATTGATTTTGAACAAAATATAGCCCAACAAATAATCGTTATACTTTATAAATATCAGATTCAATCTGTGATTATTGAAGGCGGTAAACAGACGTTGCAAACTTTTATCGACGCAAATCTATGGGATGAAGCTCGAATATTTATTGGCAACTCACATTTTAATACAGGAACTAAAGCCCCAAAATTGCTCCTAAAAGATTTTGAAAGATACATTATTGACACTGATGAATTACTAATAAGCAAAAACCATGATTAATGCTATCATATTTGATTTTGGAGATATTTTTATAAACCTAGACAAACAAGCTACTATTGATGGATTGCAAAAGTTAGGTTTATCTAAATGGAATACCGATTTAGACCAACTCAACCAACAGTTTGAAATGGGACTAATATCTCAAGAAGAATTTCTTTTAGGTTTTCAAAAAGAAATTCCGAATGCTTCTATTGAAGAAATTTTGACAGCTTGGAATGCTATTCTATTAGATTTTCCCTTGTATAGACTTGAATTTCTTCAAATGTTATCCAAAAAATACCGGTTGTTTCTTTTGAGCAATACGGATTCTATTCATATTGAAACATTTGAACAAAGAACAGGCGCTTCTTTTTATAGTGATTTTTACCAATGTTTCGAAAAGGTTTATTTTTCATTTGAAATTGGTATGCGAAAACCAAATCCTGAAATTTATAATTATGTTTTAAACAAACACGATCTTTCGGCCAAAAGAACTTTGTTTATTGACGATAAAAAAGAAAATACTGATGCTGCTCAAAGCATAGGCATTCAGGTTTGGAACCTACAAGTTGGCCAGGAAGATGTAGTTCATTTATTTGACAAAAAAATAATTTAAAAAATTCAATAACAATAGTAATACCGCTGGCAATCAAATTTTTAAATTGATATTGTCATTGAACAATGAAAGATACCTATAATACAATAGCATTTCCTTCCGAAGAAATTTTATACAAAGAAAAAAACAGTAAATTCTTTGGTTATGCTTTTCCTATCGAATCAGAAACATCCGTAAAACCAATCATTGACGGCTTTAGAAAACAACATCCGCATGCTGTACATTATTGTTATGCGTATCAAATAGGAACAGATTCCGTTGCCTACAGAGCAAATGATGATGGCGAACCAAGCAATACCGCTGGCATGCCTATATATGGACAAATACAATCCTTTGGTCTTACCAATGTACTTGTTGTGGTAGTTCGGATTTTTGGCGGTGTAAAATTAGGTGTTGGTGGATTAATTTCGGCATATCGAACTACTGCACAAATGACGCTTGAAGAATGTGAAATTGTTGAAAAAACAATTGACATCCATTATATAATCTCTTTTGATTATAAAAACATGAATAAAGTCATGAGAGGAATCAAGGAAAACAAACTGGAAATTGTATCCCAAAAAATGGAAATAAATCCTGATTCAGGAAATCCAACAGGAAAAATTGAGATTAAAACCCGAAAAAAAAATGCCAAAACTATATTTGACATTTTTAATTCGATGTTTGAAATTGATATAAAAAAGTGCTAAAAAATATTAAAAAATAATTTTTATTCTCTTTTATTCCATATTCTTTAAAAGCGCTAAAATATAATCTGGAGGAGCTATTGGACGACCCGTTTTTAGGGACACAAAAACCAAAATAAATTGGGCAGTTGTTAATAACTCTTTTGATTCATTATAAATAGCACAGTCAAATTCAATCTTCACAGATGACTGGCTTTTGAAAACCGTATGAACCGTAAGCAACTCATCATAACGAGCTGATTTTTTATAATTTATATTCATTGAAACAATTGGCAACGCAATACCACTTTCTTCCATGCTTTTATATGAAATCCCTTTGTTTCTAAGCCATTCAACCCTGCCTATTTCAAAATAAGGTATATAATTACCATGATAAACAACCCCCATTTGGTCTGTTTCTGAATAGCGTACCCTAACTTGAATTTGATGATCCTTCATTATTTATTTATTAAAAAATTAAAATTTCAAAAAGCCCCTTACAACAATATTTTATAAAATTATCCACTAAATTATTTTTTTTTATAGAAATTTGTTCACATATTTGTTATCCCAAAAAATTGCAAAAATTGAGCCCCGTTTTTGTAAAAAAATAACTAATACAAAATAAAATAATTTAACCGAATATATGAACAAAACTGCTCAATCAGTATGGGAAAACTGTTTATCTTTTATAAAAGACAACATTCAAGATCAAGCCTACAAAACATGGTTTGAACCTATCAAATCTGTTGAGCTTACCGATAACGCATTATATATTCAAGTACCTAGTAAATTTTTCTACGAATGGTTAGAAGAACACTATGTAAAATTATTAAAAGTGGCCCTTACCAAAGAACTAGGAAAAAACGCAAAGTTACTCTATAAAATTAAAATGGAGAACACTTATGGTAATAAACAACCGTTTACGGAACAATTACCTAGTGCGAATAGAGTTCCTATGAAACCACAAGATGTTGATGCTCCTTTTAAAAATCTAAATCCTGAATTAAAAAATCCGTTTGTAATTCCTGGTATTAGAAATTTAAAAATTGAATCACAATTAAATGCAAATTACAGTTTCGATAATTTCCTTGAAGGTGACTCAAATCGACTGGCGCGATCTGCTGGTATGGCTGTAGCCAATAAACCTGGCGGAACTTCATTTAATCCTTTATTAATTTTTGGTGGAGTTGGTCTTGGTAAAACACATTTAGCTCATGCTATAGGTGTCGAAATAAAAGACAAATATCCAGAGAAAACTGTCTTATACATATCAGCAGAAATATTTACACAACAATATATTGATTCTGTAAAGAAAAATAATAGAAATGACTTTATTCATTTTTATCAATTGATTGACGTATTAATTATTGATGATGTTCAATTCTTATCCGGAAAATCAGGAACTCAAGATGTGTTTTTCCACATTTTTAATTATTTGCACCAAAACGGCAAACAAGTTATCCTAACTTCTGACAAAGCTCCTGTTGACATGCAAGATATCGAACAACGATTGTTGTCTCGTTTCAAGTGGGGATTATCTGCAGAGTTGCATCAACCAGATTATGAAACTAGAATTTCTATCCTGAAAAATATTTTATATAGGGATGGTGTCGAGATTCCTGAAGAAATAATTGAATATGTAGCTCGGAATATCAAATCAAATGTAAGAGAACTTGAAGGTGCTATTATCTCTTTAATCGCACAATCTTCTTTCAACAAAAAAGAAGTAACAATAGAACTTGCCAAAAGTGTTGTTGAAAAATTCGTTAAAAATGTAAAAAGAGAAATCTCTATTGATTACATTCAAAAAATTGTTTCCGACTATTTTCAATTGGATATAGAAACCTTACAATCCAAAACTAGAAAAAGACATGTCGTTCAAGCTAGACAATTAGCAATGTTTTTTGCAAAAAAATTCACAAAGGCTTCCTTAGCAAATATTGGTTCACAAATTGGAGACAGAGACCATGCTACGGTATTACACGCTTGTAAAACTGTAGATAATTTAGTGTCAACTGATAAACAATTCAAAAAATTTGTTGAAGACATTAATAAAAAACTAACGCTTTAATGCCTTTTCATGCCTGTAAAAATTTTAATGGTTTGTTTGGGAAATATTTGTAGGTCACCCTTGGCTGAAGGAATATTAGCTTCTAAATTACCAAAGAAAAATTTCATTGTTGACTCAGCAGGCACAGGTTCTTGGCATATCGGTCACGCTCCAGACAAACGTTCTATTGCTGTTGCAAAAAAAAATGGATTAATCATTTCCAACCAAAGAGGAAGACAATTCTCTACCGATGACTTTGATTATTTTGATTACATTTATGTAATGGATAATTCAAATTACGACACTGTCATTGAATTAGCAAAAAACCAGCAACAGAAAGATAAAGTAAAAATGATTCTCGACGAATTATTTCCAAATGAAAATGTTGATGTTCCCGATCCCTATTTTGGTTTAGCAAACGGTTTCAATATGGTATACGAAATGCTGGATGAGGCTTGCGAAATAATTTCAGCAAAATTGATTGCCAAACATCAATAATCCAAACTATTTTTTTATTACTAAAATCAGTTTCAAAACATAAAATCAACTTTATGAATGCAGCATCTACTTTAGGAAAACTTTATTTAATCCCTACAACAATGGGCGATTGCGATCCTATGGATGTATTGCCGCAAACCATAAAAAGAAGCATTGATTTAATTAATTACTATATTGTTGAAAACGAAAAAACAGCTAGAAAATCTATTAAATCAGTCAATCCAGAAAAAAAACAATCTGAATTAGTGTTGTTTGCTCTCAATAAACATACCGAAACTAAAGAACATCTTGACTTTATAAAACCATTGTTAGAAGGAAAAAACATGGGTTTAATGAGTGAAGCTGGTTGTCCTGGAGTTGCTGATCCCGGAGCTGTAATTGTAAAATTAGCACATGAAAAAGGAATACAAGTTATTCCTCTAGTGGGACCATCTTCCATTCTATTGGCCATGATGGCTTCTGGAATGAATGGACAAAGCTTTACGTTCAATGGCTATTTACCTATAGAGAAAGGCGAAAAAAAATCAGCATTAAAAAACCTAGAAAAATTATCTCAAGATAAAAATCAATCTCAGATTTTTATAGAAACACCTTATAGAAATAACAAAATGTTAGAAGATATTTTACAAGCCCTAAATCCTTCAACTTATCTTTGTATTGCAACTGACATCACTTTACCAACAGAATACATCAAGACCTTGAGAGCTGCTGATTGGAAAAAAGTTAAAGTAGATTTACATAATCGCCCTACTATTTTTATTATTCACAAAATGTAACAAAATTTCGAGTTTTAATTAACACGAAATAACTCCTCTAGAATTTTTATTCAAATTTTTAAAAAATATTGTTTTTAAAGAAAATAGTGCAAGTGTGAAGCATTTCTCTAGAAATATATTTTTCCTACAAACAAGAATATTAAATGATTTTCTTGCCAAAAAACTACAATTAAAACCTATAAAATTAACAGTATTTATAGAGACAATTAACCTTCGTACATTAATAATATAGCTACTTTTACCAAATCAATTATTACAATTAAAGCCCTGAATTACAATGATTTAACAACAACAAAAAGGGGAAGAAAACACAAGCCTTATTCTATTTAAATCATTGAAATTAACCTGATTTTATTAATAATTTAAAACTTAATGTCATGAAATCATTTCTAATTGTTTTAATTTTTTTTAGTTTAACTACAGTTTCTTTTGCCCAAGACAAAGAAAGTAGTTCAGAAGAAGGGATAATCAAAATGGAAGAGTTACCTGGAGTGGTAATCAAAAGTGTCGGTAAAGATTTTTCAGTGTATTTACCTGATAAAAACCCAGACCAAGATGTTAGAGCACTACAAGATAAATTCATATCCTATGATTTAGGAAAAGATTACGAGGGATACGAATCCTATTTAGTAGTAATGGAAACCCCAAAAGGTTCTTTAACTGCAACTTATAATGAAAATGGCAAATTAACACGTGTTGTTGAAAATTATCAAAATGTTAAACTTCCTGGAAGTATAATCTACTCCGTTTACAAAAAATATCCAGGATGGCAAATTGTAAACGACAAATTTCTTTATACCCAAAAAGAAGGGGATGTACTTAAAAAAGAATACAATCTAAAAATCAAAAAAGAACAAGACATACTCAAATTAGTTGTTCATCCAAATGGAGATATTGTAAGTTCTAGATAATCCTAGATAAACTATAAAATTAAAGCTATCGAACGATAGCTTTTTTTATTTAATGCATAAACTGAAAAGTCGCATGACATATTTGTATAAAAAATGGAAAGTAATACAAAATCATGTACTTTTATATTTAGTATTTTATGCAACTCAATTATGAATAAACTTCCACATATAGGCAGCAGTATTTTTACTGTAATGTCTAAAATGGCATCTGAATACAACGCCATCAATCTTTCTCAAGGATTCCCAAATTTTCCAGTTGATGAAAGATTAACTGATATTGTAGCTAAACTAGCCAAAGAAGAGGTGCATCAATATGCCCCAATGTCAGGTTATCCAACCCTGCTATCAAAAATTGGAAAACTTGTAAAAGACGCTTACAAGCGAACACTTCAAGATGAAACAGAAATACTTGTAACCGCTGGCGCTACACAGGGAATTTTTACTTCGATTTTAGGTTTGATAGAAAAAGACGATGAAGTTATAATTTTAGATCCTAGTTATGATTCCTACGAAGCCCCAGTTTTATTATCCAAAGCAAAGCCAGTTAGAGTTGCTTTAAATGATGACTATACTCCAAATTGGGAACGAATTGAAAACGCATGCACATCAAAAACCAAAATGATTATTATAAATAATCCACATAATCCTACTGGGAAAATTCTAACCGAATCAGATTTTGAAAGCTTAGAAATTTTACTAGAAAAATATCCTGATATCAACTTACTTTCCGATGAAGTATATGAATACATCACTTTTGAAAAAAAACACATTTCAGCACATACCAGAGAAAAATTGCTAAATCGCACTATCATTGCTTCTTCGTTTGGAAAATCATTTCATGTTACGGGTTGGAAAGTAGGCTATATTGTTGCTCCCGAACATTTAATGCATCAAATAAAAAAAGTACATCAATTCTTGGTTTATAGTATAACTAGCATTTCCCAAATGGCAATTAGCCACTATCTTGATTTAGTTTCTGTTGAAGATATCGGAAAAATGTACCAAGAAAAACGAGACTATTTTAGAAGCTTACTCAAAAACAGTCGGTTCAAACTTATGCCTTGCGAAGGAACTTATTTTCAAGTGGTATCGTACGCTTCCATTTCGGAGGAAAACGATGTTGATTTTTGCAAACGATTAATTATAGAACATGGCGTTGCGGCAATTCCTATTTCCACTTTTTATGCGGATAAAACCGACCATAAACTTATTCGCTTTTGCTTCGCTAAAGACAATGCTACTTTAGAAGAAGCCGCAAAACGATTGTGCGCCATCTAAAACAGCTAATTTATTATGCGCGCATACTATTTAATTTCATATATTTACAATTCAAAATATAAAAACCAATGAGTTATACAGATAAAATGCTTCGTGATGATGCGCTAAAAGGTAAAGTAATTGTAGTGACTGGAGGCGGAAGCGGCTTAGGCAAAGCAATGTCAAAATATTTTTTAGAACTAGGAGCACAAGTAGCTATTACTTCAAGAGACCTTGAAAAACTAAAAAAAACAGCTCTTGAACTTGAAACCGAAACTGGTGGAACATGTTTGCCTTTGCAATGTGATGTACGCAATTATGAAGAAGTGGAAAACATGCTTCAAGAAGTCTTAAAAGCTTTTGGCAAAGCAGATGTATTATTGAATAATGCCGCAGGGAATTTTATCTCACCAACAGAAAGATTATCTTCAAATGCATTTGATACTGTAATTGATATTGTTTTGAAAGGAACAAAAAACTGCACACTAGCCTTTGGAAAATATTGGATTGACACCAAACAAAAATCATCTGTAATTTTAAATATCGTAACAACTTATGCATGGACAGGTTCTGCATATGTAGTCCCAAGTGCTACTGCAAAAGCTGGAGTTCTAGCCATGACAAGAAGCTTAGCTGTAGAATGGGCAAAATACGGAATCCGTTCCAATGCAATAGCTCCAGGGCCATTTCCTACTAAAGGAGCATGGGACAGATTATTGCCTGGTGACTTAGCGGAAAAATTTGATATGTCAAAGAAAGTGCCTCTTAAACGTGTAGGTGATCATCAAGAATTAGCAAATTTAGCCGCATATTTGGTTTCTGATTTTTCAGCATATATAAATGGTGAAGTTGTAGTTATTGATGGTGGTGAATGGCTTAAAGGCGCTGGACAATTTAACATTCTAGAAGCAATTCCCGAAGAACTTTGGGATCAATTAGAAATGATGATTAAAGCAAAGAAAAACAAATAAAACATAAAAAAGAGAGAGCCAAATTGACTCTCTCTTTTATTTAAAATTGCTCAATGCAAGTACTATTTCGCTTTTAAGTAGCCCACTTCCTCCTCCATAATGCTGAATAATTTTTATTTTAGAATTTACTTTTCTAAAAAAAGCATCTAGCATAACTTCACTTTCTTCATCAATTCCAGAGCCAAGCAAAACAATATCAAAATTTTCTTTTTGAAAAATTTGTATCGCTTCCTCATCTGTCATCGCGCCTATTCCTTCCCAATTTTCATTGGCATTAATAAGCCTAACAACAATTTCCATAATTTCAGAGTGCCTGCCTATATAAAGAATTTTAGTGGTTTTCATTCGTTACTTACATAAAGAAAATGTTTGAGATTAACTATTCAATTATTGTTTTACAAATTGCAATTCAATATTCAATCGAACTTCTTCACCAACTAAAACACCTCCAGTTTCAAGCGCAGAATTCCAGTTTAATCCCCAATCTTTTCTGTTAATTTTACCTTCTAATGAAAGAGCTAATTTAGTATTACCCCATGGATCGTGCATAGTGCCTCCAAAATCTGCAGCTAATTTTACAGTTTTTGAAACTCCACGTAATGATAAATCACCTCCCATAATATATTCACCTTCATTTATTTTTGAGAATGATGTTGCATTAAATTTAATTTCAGGAAACTGTGCTACATCAAAAAAATCAGGGCTTAATAAGTGGGCATCTCTGTCCGAATTTCCTGTTGATAATGAATTAATTTCACCTGTAAATTCAATTTTTGAGTTTTCAAAAGTATCATTATCTGATTCAATCGAAGCATTAAATTTTGAAAATCTACCTGAAACATTAGTAAACATCATGTGTTTAACTTTGAATCCTATTTCTGAATGTGTTGGGTCAATTGCCCATTTAGTTATTGCCATTGTATTTATTATTTATTTGAATTATTGTGTTATTTAATTTTAAAACTTAGTATTCTTATAATTGCATTGGAACTTCCATCAAAAGAATTTCTGAGCCATCTGAATTTGCTTGTACAGAGAAAGAATTAGTATCCCAAATTCCTAATCCATCGCGATGATTTAATTCAATTCCACCAATGGTGAAATCCCCATTCAAAACAAATGCATAAACTCCGTTTCCTTTCTTTTTTAATTGATAAGAAGTAGCAAAATCTTTGTCAAACTTCCCAATATGAAACCAAGCATCTTGATAAATCCAAACGCCTTCGTCTTCTGAATTTGGAGATAAAATTTGTTGCAATTTATTATGACGATCTTCTAAATTTAAAGTGATTTGATCGTATCTAGGAGTAACATTTTTTTGATTTGGATACACCCAAATTTGCAAAAACTTAACCAATTGATCCTTGTTTTTATTGTATTCGCTATGAAATATTCCCGTTCCAGCACTCATAACCTGAATGTCGCCATTTTTGATTACGGTAACATTTCCCATGCTATCTTGGTGCTCCAAATCTCCATCAAGTGGGATTGAAATAATTTCCATATTGTCATGTGGATGTTTTCCAAAACCCATTCCTTCACTCACTCTATCGTCATTTAATACCCGCAAAACCCCAAAATTCATACGCTCTGGATTGTGGTAATTTGCAAAACTAAAAGTATGGTAGGATTCTAACCAACCATGATTAGCATGACCACGAGTAGCTGCTTTGTGCAAGACATGTTTGTTAATTTGTTCATTATTATTTTCCATTGTTCTGTGCTTTACTATTATGGTACAAAGTTGCGCCAAAAAAAAAGCTATTGCATTGAACTAGGACAAGAAATGAAAAATAAAGAAATTTTAGTGTTTTGCAATTTTAGTTCTTATTTTACTTAAAAACTCTGCAGAAATGCCAAGATAAGACGCTATATAATGTTGCGCAACTCGCTGTGAAAGCGAAGGATATTGAGATAAAAATTCAAGATACTTTTCTGTAGCTGTTTTAGAAATAGTATTAAAAAGACGGTTTTGAGTAACAGCAAGATTGCGTTGCATCAAAATCCGGAAAGCTCTTTCAAATTTAGGAGCTTTAGCTAACAAGGTTTCTTTTGTTTCGGGAGAAAATACAAAAATTTCAGAATCCTCAAGTGATTCTATAAAAACACGACTAGGCTCCTCTTCATAAATACTAAACGAAATATCACTTACCCACGAATTCTCAATTGCAAATTGCAAAATAACCTCTAAACCATTGGCATCAATATAATATTTACGAAAGCATCCTTTAATTACAAAAGCTTCAAAATTACACATCTCTCCTTCCCGAAGCATTATTGTCTTTTTAGGAACCTGTTTGTATTCCAATAAAGAATTGAAAATGTCTAATTCTTCCTTTTCAAAAGTAACGTAGCGACTGATATTTTTATTGATTTGTAAATACAAGGTTTTTGATTTTTAGAAACTAAAGATAGAAAAAAATTGAAAACAAATAAGGAAGACAAAACCTATATTAAATTAGCAAACATTTCTACTAAAACGAAATTCGCTCAAAATTAAATTGCTATTTTTGTTTGAACAAATAAAAAAAGATTTTCTATGCTCATTATCGGGATTGCAGGCGGAACAGGAAGCGGAAAGACAACTGTAGTTCATCAGATTATGAATGAATTACCAGAAACAGAAGTGGGTATTATTTCTCAAGATTCCTATTATAAAGAAAACAATGGACTTTCTTTTGACGAAAGAGCCTTGATTAATTTTGATCATCCACGAGCAATTGACTTTGAATTATTAGTTGCTCATCTCAAAGAGTTAAAAGCAGGTAATAACATTGATCAACCTGTGTATTCATTTGTGACACATAATAGAACTAATGATACCGTATTTACACATCCTCGAAAAGTAATGATTGTAGAAGGTATTCTGATTTTAGCAAATCCAGAATTACGTGATCTTTTTGACATTAAAGTATATGTTCATGCGGATTCTGACGAGCGTTTGATAAGACGCCTCAAAAGAGATATTGCAGAACGTGGAAGAGACATGGGCGAAGTTTTAAACCGGTATCAAAACACCTTAAAACCCATGCATGAACAATTCATCGAACCTACTAAAGCATTTGCTGATATTATAATTCCTAATGACAAATATAATACCGTTGCAATTGACGTAGTTAGAGCAGTTATAAACCAAAAGATTCTATAAATTATTGTAATTTTATTGCAACATTAACATACAAAATCACTCTTATAATTACTCCTAGATAAGGGATAATTTGGAGCTATTTCCCGCTTTCCGTTTCAATCTTATGGGCTAAAAAACGCCCATAAGGATTTTCACTGTAATCGGGGCTAAAAAATATTTTACATGACAAATCCGTACAAAGACAAAGCTTGGTTTAAATTTTTAAGTAACAAATACATTTGGGTATTACTGTTTTTTTCGACATGGATGATTTTTTTAGATAATTATTCTTATTTCGATCACCGCTTTCTTGACAAACAAATAGACGAATTAGAAGACAATGCAACCTACTATCAAGAAGAAATAAAAAAAGATCAGCAACAAATCAAACAACTTAAAAATTCAGAACAAGTTGAAAAATATGCCCGCGAAAAATATTACATGAAAAAAGATAGTGAGGATATTTACATCATCGAATTTGAAGGAGATAGTACTTCTTTTAAAAAATAGATTTCAAAAAACTGAACAGTGACTGAAAACACCAACAAATGAAAAACCTTTTCAAAGAATTCAATCCAATATCTTCCAAACAATGGAAACAAAAAATCCAATTTGAACTCAAAGGAGCTGATTATAATGAAACCCTCATTTGGAATTCTCCAGAAGATATTAAAGTAAAACCTTTTTATGATAAAGACGATGTCAGCAAGACATTTTCAGTACCTACAAAAGCATCTGAATTCAAAATTTGTCAAAATATTTTTGTCTTTGATATTGAAAAATCAATCGAAAGAGCACTAGAATCATTGAATCGCGGCGCAGAAAGCCTTCGTTTCACTATTGAAAATGAAGCCATCAACGTGCAGCATTTATTAGAAAAATTACCTTTGGAAAACACACCCGTTTATTTCCATTTGAGTTTTTTTTCAATCGATTTCGTGAAGAAAATAGAAGCCATTGCTAAACAAAAAAACGCTATAATATACTGCAATATTGATCCAATAGGTCAATTAGCAAAAGAAGGAAATTGGTTTACAACCGCTGAAAAAAGTAACTTCGACAGCTTAAATTTACTTTCGAAAGAAGCAAAATCCGTTTCATTAATAAGCATTAATAGTGCTTTATATCAAAATGCAGGAGCTACTATAGTGCAACAAATTGCCTATAGTTTAGCGCATGCAAATGAATATTTCAATAGAATTGAAGTCATAAATAGACCCATAGTTTTTGAAATCTCTGTAGGCACAAATTACTTTTTTGAAATTGCAAAACTTCGTGCTTTACGATTGCTTTTTAAGCTAATTGCAAAAGAATACAACCCTAATTTAGATTGTCATTTCTTAGTTTCACCAACAAAAAGAAACAAAACTTTATATGATTACAATGTAAACATGTTGCGCACCACAACCGAATGCATGAGCGCTATTCTCGGTGGAGCGGATAGTATTGCAAATTTACCATACGATGCTTTATACCATAAAGACAACGAGTTTGGTGATAGAATTGCTAGAAATCAATTATTGATTCTGAAAAATGAAAGCTATTTTGACAAAGTAAATAACCCAGCCGATGGAAGTTATTACATAGAAAACTTAACAAATCAATTAGCCGAGAAAGCCTTGGCATTATTTAAGAATATAGAAGAAAACGGAGGTTTTCTGAAACAACTCAACGAAGGAATCATCAAAAGAAAAATTCAAGAAAGCGCTGATTACGAGCAAGAATTATTTGATACGGGTAAAGAAATTCTTCTCGGGACAAACAAATACACAAACAAGGAAGACAGAATGAAAAATGATTTAGAACTATTCCCTTTTGTAAAAGTAAAACCCCGAAAGACATTAATCACTCCAATCATTGAAAAGCGATTGTCAGAAAAACTAGAACAAGAGCGACTTGCTAAAGAATAAATAGCATTCAAATCATCAAAAATTAAAACAAAGATTTAAATTTCTGGATTTACAAATGAAAAGAAAAAACCTTCAACATATAAATTTAGACGGTACTGCCAAAACAGAAAACCGGGAGCTGTCAGGCAATGAATTCTTAACTGCAGAGGGGATTTTATTGAAAAACACCTACACAAAGAAGGATATTGAAAATTTAGAGCACCTAGAATTTGGCGCTGGTTTTGCTCCAAATTTACGTGGTCCTTATACCACCATGTATGTTCGCAGACCATGGACGGTGCGTCAATATGCTGGATTTTCGACTGCAGAGGAAAGCAATGCTTTCTACAGAAGAAATTTAGCTGCAGGACAAAAAGGACTTTCGATAGCATTTGATTTACCTACCCATCGCGGTTACGACTCAGACCATGAACGCGTGGTAGGTGATGTGGGAAAAGCTGGTGTAGCTATTGATTCTGTTGAGGATATGAAAGTATTATTCAATGAAATCCCATTAGATGAAATGTCTGTTTCAATGACTATGAACGGTGCTGTTTTACCTATAATGGCTTTTTATATTGTAGCTGCGGAGGAACAAGGTGTAAAACCGGCACAACTTTCAGGGACAATACAAAATGATATTCTGAAAGAGTTTATGGTTCGAAATACTTATATCTATCCACCAACTCCATCTATGAAAATCATTGCTGACATATTTGAATATACCAGCAAAAAAATGCCGAAATTCAACTCTATCTCTATTTCTGGCTATCATATGCAAGAAGCAGGAGCCACAGCTGATATTGAATTAGCATACACCTTAGCAGATGGATTAGAATATATTAGAACTGGATTAGCAACTGGAATGAAAATCGATGAATTTGCTCCTCGCCTATCTTTTTTCTGGGCAATAGGAATGAATCATTTTATGGAAATTGCCAAAATGCGTGCTGGTCGTATGATTTGGGCAAAACTCCTAAAACAATTTAATCCAGAAGACGAAAAATCATTAGCCTTACGAACCCATTGTCAAACAAGCGGTTGGAGTTTAACAGAACAAGACCCTTTCAATAATGTAGCTAGAACTTGTATTGAAGCAGCAGCAGCAGCATTTGGCGGAACACAATCACTACATACAAATGCCTTAGATGAAGCAATTGCATTGCCAACAGATTTTTCTGCCAGAATAGCTAGAAACACACAGATTTTTTTACAAGAGGAAACTAAAATTACTAAAACAGTTGATCCTTGGGCTGGAAGTTATTATATCGAAAGCCTTACAAATGAAATTGCAGAAAATGCTTGGAAACTAATTGAAGAAGTTGAAGAATTAGGTGGAATGACTAAAGCAATTGAGTCAGGAATCCCTAAACTTCGCATTGAAGAAGCAGCAGCTAGAAAACAAGCCCGCATTGATAGTAATCAAGATGTTATTGTTGGTGTCAATAAATACCGTTTAGACAAAGAAGATCCGTTACAAATTCTTGATGTTGATAACCAAATGGTGCGCAAGCAACAATTGGAACAATTAGATCGAATTAAATCAACTCGTGACAGCGAAAAAGTAAAAGTTTCACTTGAAAAATTAATCCTTTGTGCTAAAACTGGAGAAGGAAATTTATTAGAACTCGCCGTTGAAGCTGCTAGAAACAGAACAACATTAGGCGAAATCAGTGATGCGCTTGAAACCGTATTCGGGAGATATAAAGCACAAATTAAATCATTTAGCGGCGTGTATAGTAAGGAAATGAAAGAGGATAAAAGTTTTGAAAAAGCAAAAGAATTGGCTGATGCTTTTGCCGAAAAAGAAGGGCGTCGACCAAGAATTATGATTGCAAAAATTGGTCAAGACGGTCACGATCGTGGCGCTAAAGTTGTAGCTACCGGTTATGCAGACATTGGTTTTGACGTAGATATTGGCCCACTTTTTCAAACTCCATCCGAAGCAGCAAAACAAGCGGTAGAGAATGATGTCCATGTTCTTGGTCTTTCATCATTAGCCGCAGGGCACAAAACCTTTGTACCAGAAATAATTGCTGAACTTAAAAAATACGGAAGAGAAGATATTATGGTAGTTGTAGGTGGTGTAATTCCTGCTCAAGATTATCAGTTTTTATTTGATGCTGGTGCTGTAGCTGTCTTTGGACCAGGCACAAAAATTAGCGATGCCGCGATTAGTATTTTAGAAATTTTAATTAGTTAAAAAATACAAAATCCTATTCTATCACGAAGAAACACCAAAAGTAATTTTGGTGTTTTTTTTACATATAAATATTTATTTATTTATCAATAAATTATAAAAAAATCACTACTAAATAAAAAAGCATAAAACACGTTTTATTAACACTCCTCATAGGAATCCTTAACAAAAATAACCAATTATTTTAACTAAATTTATACTAGAAATTTTTACAAAAACAGAATACAGCCTCAAAAAAATCATAATAATTCGCTTACATATTGATGGTATAATAACAAGAAGGGGAAGAAACTAAAAACCTTAAATTTATTTACTAATTATTTTTTTATACATAATCAATATTAATTTAAATCTGAATATTATGAAATCAATTATTATTATTTTGCTGTTTTTAGGCTTAACAAGCGTTTCCTATGCTCAAGTTGAAAATGAGAAAGGAGAAATGAAAATCGAGGAATTACCTGGAGTTGTAATTAAAAGAATAGGCTCCGATTTTTCTATTTACTTACCAGACAATAATCCAGACCAAAGAATTAGAGCAATTGAAGAAAAATTTATTGCTTATGATCTTGGTAAAAAAAATGAAGGATTTGAAGAATACTTATTGGTCACAAAATCAAAAGCAGGTTCTTTGGTAGCAACTTATGATGAAAAAGGTAAATTAACTCGTGTTGTAGAAAATTACAAAAAAGTAAGACTTCCTCACCAAGTCATTTACTCTATTTATAAAAACTATCCTCAATGGTCCATTGTTAATGATAAATTTCTATATACACAACGCGATGGCGATGTAACCAAAAAAGAATACAATGTTACCATCAAAAAAGGAAAAGAAACTCGCAAATTAGTTGTTAGACCAAATGGTGAAATTTTAAAAGTTAAATAACTCATGTAATTATAAAAAAAGACCGCTAATTAGCGGTCTTTTATATTTTAAGTAAAATATTATATGTTTTTAACTGTTGCATCGCTATCGGCAGCAATGAATGAAGTATCGTATCCTCCAAATGCTTTCATATAACTTCTTAATGAAGTTCCGTAAGCATCTCTTAAATAGCGTTTTCCATTATTCCTTAAATATTTTCTAACCGAACCAACACCTCCAAGGTGTGCTGCTGCTAAAATACCAGATTCTGTTATGCGGATACCGTTCATAACAGTTCCTTCGTATCTTTCAATCTCGTCTTTTAACTCTCCTTTATTTTTTGTTAAAAGAGCAATAAACGCTTTTTCTTGTAATTCAGGGCTATTTAAAAAAGCAGCTCTATTATGAACTCCGATAGCTTTTAATGTTTCGGAACCAAATTGATATTTGCCTAAATAACCTAGAGAATTGATTTTTTTGTATTTACCTTGAGACTCTTTGTAAGCGATTGCCTCTTTGAAACCAATAAAGAAATTTCCGGTAAATGGGATGTTCAAATTGGGGTAATCTTGTTGTTTTTGAGATGGAAATAAGTAGTCGGATCCATCTGATTCATTTGTTAAAAACCAAGGGGTGGTTTCTAAATTAAAAGGTTTAAAACCGGAGCTTAAAAAAGCTACAATAATTGTCAAACTTGTATAAAAATACCATTTTTTTATCATAAATTGTTTTTCTTCAAAACGCTGTCCCGTTAAGAAATTTCTACGCGCAAAGATACAATAAAAAATAGAATGCTCAAAATCAACACGTTAATCTTTTCTAAAAATACAAGATGTGACCTCTAAGTCCCTCGTTAGCCGAGTATTCAAACGTTGGAGCAGGAATTTTAATAGTGTTAAAAACAGAGAAAAAAGTCTTCAAAAAATGTGATTTTGTTTCAATTTTAGTTAAATCAACATCTAAACTGAGGTAAAATTGTCGGTATCTTTCGGTTTTTTGAGCTCCAAATGGAGTGCTTTTTTCGACATTTCCAGCGATCATTTTGTCCCCTCCGTAACCCAAAGCAAGGTTCAACCATTTTGGAATTTTTGACCCTTTAGAAAAAGAAAATAAATTAATAGAAAGCCAGTACGTTTGACCATTATAATCCTTTAAAATTTGCTCCATTAATGAACGTCCCAAAACATCGGGTCTATAATTAGAATATTGGGTTGTATGAAATGAAAATTTAGGTGTAATTCGTTGTTCTTTCCAAAAAATTTCTTGGGAAACATATAAAGCAGTTCCTGATGCATTTGCAAGAATATCGCCCGAGGAAGCACCCCATTCCGAAGAGTAGCCATCCATAACCTCAACAGCAGTTAGAAATGCAAATCCTAATCCAGAACCATAAACTAATTGTTTGTGTTTGTTCGCACCACTCCATTCCAACATTTCAGAACCAAAACGTCCTAAATGATAGGAAGAATAAAAATGACCTACTTTATCCATTTGAAGCCATTCCGAATTATCATTTATAAAATGAAAATCAGATTTTGGATAATCAGCATACCAAATTTGGTTTAAACCAACTAAAGTTCCGGTAGCAAGAATTGATTCGGTAATCAGAACCGTATTCAATCTTGATTTATTTATGGAATCATATGGTTTCAAAAAACTAACATTCGAATTTTGGGCGAATGCCAAAGGAAATCCTATCAGTGATAAAAGAAATAAAAGATAGATTTTTTGAGATTTCAAAACTATCTTTTTACACCTTGACTATTAATCCAATTGTAATATTTTTTAGCATTTTGTTCATGTTCTGCTTGTGTAACAGCAAATTCATGATATCCAAAACGATCTACACTAGCACAAAAATAAATATAATTGTGTTTTTCAGGATTTAATACCGCCTCAAGTGCCGTAATATCAGGCATTGCAATAGGTCCTGGAGGAAGCCCTAAAGTATAATACGTATTGTAAGGGGAAGCAACAGTCAAATCCTTATTCAAAACTCTTTTGATGACTTGCTTAAAATCATTAGATTTTTTCTTTACGGCATAAATAACCGTTGGATCAGCCTGCAAAAGCATTCCTTTATGCAAACGATTCAAATAAACTCCTGCAATTCGTGGTCTTTCATCTTTTTTAACAGATTCTTTATGTACTATTGAGGCTAAAATAGTAGCTTCTATTGGAGTAAGTCCTTGTTTTTTTGCTTTTTCAATTCGTTCTTCATTCCAGAAATTTCTGTATTCTTTAATCATTTTATCTCGAAATTTATCTGCCGATGTGTTCCAAAATATTTCGTAAGTATTAGGAATGAACATTGTCAAAACATTTTCCTCGTTAAAACCGTTTTCTTTTAAAAATGTAGAATCTTTGAACGAAGTCAACAATGATAAACTATCAGCTTCAATTTGAGAACCAATTCTTCCTGCAAAATCTTCTAATCTTTCTTGATTATTGAAGGCTAAATTTACCGCAAGATTCAATCTTAAAGCATTAATCAATTCATTACTATTCATTCCTTTTTTGAATAAAAAACGACCTGATTTTACATTTGTAGGATAGCTTTTTTTGTTCGCTACCACATCAAATCGGTTCATATCTTCAACATATGGAGCGACTATTTTCTTGACATCTTCATAATTTGCATCTGTTGGAACAAAAACATACACTTCATTCGCTTCGAATTTAGTGTTATCAGCGAATATTTGTCGTATCAAAATAAATCCGTAGATCATTAATACCGATATTAATACAACAGCTACAATGGTTATGATTTTTTTAATGTTCAAAACTAATATTTTTAAAATGAATGATTAATTAATTGAAAAACGGCTTCGTCTTTGTACTTTCCGTTTATGAAAGTCCAATCTTTTTTAACTCCTATTTTCTGAAACCCAAATTTAGTAAAAAGAGCTATACTAGCTTCATTTTCGGTAGCAATATTTGCATACAATTGGTGTAAACCAAGATTATAAAACGAATAACGGATTAACAGCTCTAGTGCTTCGGAACCAATATTTAATTTTCTGTTTTCAACTGTCTGAATTACAATACCTATACCAGCTCTGTTATTTTTCGGATCAAAATCAAACAAATCAATTAATCCTATTGCAGGAAAATCTTGGTCTTTACAAATAGCCAATCGCAATTGTTTCGCTTCATAAATATCCTGATGTGCATTCTCTAAATATTGCTTCACCAGAAACCGACTGTAAGGAGTATGCGTATTGCTTACTTCCCAGATACTTTGATCGTTTTCCATAGCATAAACAAACTCCAAGTCATTAGGTTCGAGTGCTCGGAGATAAATGTTTTCGCCTTTTAGTGTTATCATTTTAAATTAAATTTCAATCACTCCTTTAAACACAAATTCAGCTGGGCCAATTAGAAAAACATTGGTAAACTGATCCCCAATTTTATCAAAAGAAACAGCTAATTTTCCACCTTCTACATTCAATTTAATGGAAGAAGCATTCGTTTGTCCAGTTGCATTCATTGCAATAGCAACCGCCGTAGCTCCAGTTCCACATGCTAAAGTTTCATCCTCCACGCCTCTTTCGTATGTGCGAAGTGAAAAAGTATCATCGTTGATTTTTTTAACGAAATTGATATTACTGCCTTCTTTTCCGTATAATGGACCGTAACGAAGTGCAGCTCCGTTTTCTTTTACATTATAATTTTCCAAATCCTCCACTAATTGTACATGATGTGGCGAACCAGTATTCATAAAAGCATATTCACTTTCTTTTTTAATAGTAGCAACATCAATCATTTGCAAAGAAACGATTCCATCATTAGCAACACTGGCATGATGCAAACCATCTGTTGCAATAAATGTAGTATTGTTGTCTATAACATTTAGTTTTTTGGCGAAAGCTACTAAACAGCGTCCACCATTACCACACATAGAACTTTGATTTCCATCTGAATTGTAATAGACCATTCTAAAATCAGTTTCAGAATCATTTTCTAACAAAATCAGTCCGTCTGCACCAATCCCAAAACGTCGATCACATAAGCGCTCTATTAACTGCGTATTCTCTTTAGGAAAAGTTTCAGATCGATTATCAATCATTACAAAATCATTTCCCGTTCCTTGGTATTTATAAAATTCTAATTGCATTTTTACTAAATTGAGTTCTACAAAAGTACGAACTATTAATGAAATGTTAATCATTGTTAAAGAGCGTTAAACTGTTTTGCTCAAAAAAATTATCCGGTAAATTTGTAATGAAATAACTATAAAACTAAATTGTATTATGAAAAAATTTTCAAGCTTTTTTTTAGTATCGCTATTAAGCGGAGCTATTACATTAGGTGCATACAAACTATTATTTGATGGCAATGGGTATTTTTCTAATAACAAAAATGGTCTAGTTACTGTTGCATCCGAGAACTACGGAAGAACGGTTGGATTATCTGCTGAAACAGTTGATTTCACTGAAGCCGCAGACAAAACAATTCATACGGTGGTTCACGTAAAAAATGTTTCTCGAAAATCAATCAGTAATCCAATATTGGAATATTTCTATGGCTATGGCGGCCAACAACAACAGGAACAAATAGGCACAGGTTCTGGGGTTATCATCTCTGAAGATGGCTATATCGTAACAAATAATCATGTAGTTAAAGATGCTACAGAAATTGAAATTACATTGAACAATAAAAAATCATATACTGCAAAACTTATTGGAACAGATTCAAAAATGGATATTGCTTTATTAAAAATCAATGCCGATGAAAAACTTCCTTATACAGTTTTTGCCAATTCAGATTCTGTAAAAGTTGGCGAATGGGTTCTTGCTGTAGGAAATCCATATAACTTAACTTCAACGGTAACCGCTGGAATTGTTTCTGCAAAAGCTAGAAACCTAGACACTAGCGGGATTCAATCTTTTATACAAACTGATGCCGCAGTAAATCCAGGAAATAGTGGTGGCGCATTAGTAAACACCCGCGGCGAATTAATTGGAATAAACACTATGATTTCGTCAACAACAGGTTCATATGTTGGCTATTCATTTGCTATACCGTCTAATAATGCTCGAAAAATAATTGAAGACTTAATGGAATTCGGCAATGTTCAAAGAGGCGTTTTAGGGGTAGAAGGTGGCGAATTAAATGCTATTGCTTCCAAAGAATTAGGCGTTACACAAACTCAAGGATTTTACATTAATAAAGTTTCTAAAAATTCAGGTGCCGAAAAAGCAGGGTTACAAAAAGGAGATATTATTATACAATTAGATGAACAAAAAGTAGCCACTTTTGCTGATCTTTCTGGATATATAAATACCAAAAGACCAAAAGACAAAGTGCAGGTAACCTTTATTCGTGACGGCAAAAACAAAACAACTCCTGTTACTTTAAGTAAAAATGAATTTTTTACAACAGAATTTAAAGGAATTGAGTTAGAAAACATTGACGCTGCTGACAAGAAAGCTTTTAAAATAGATTATGGTGTAAAAATCAAATCAATCAACAATGAAAATCTAGAACAATATGCTGAAGAGCTTAAAGGAAATATTATCTTGAGTATTGATAACGTAAAAGCAACAAATATCGAAGCGGTTTCTAAAATTTTCAAGAACAGAGATGAGAAACAAAGCATGCGAATTGAAATGATAAACAAAAACGGAGAAATTTTTAGAATCATTATTTAAACTCCTCAAACGAGGTAAAAAACATAAACCGCAAATTCGCAAAATAAGTACATTTAATCTGTATCTAAAATTTGTGAATTTGCGGTTACTTTTTAAATAGGCAAAACGGTTGTACTCTTCACTTCCGAAATAATAAAAAAACTATTTATCAGAGAAACCTCTGGCAAAACTGATAATTTTTTTTGGTGGAAATGATGATAACTTTCCATGTCAGGCAAAATAATTTTTAGCATATAATCAAAGCTTCCGGACACAAAATTACATTCTACTACTTCAGGTAAATTCAATATCGCCTGATTAAATGCTTCCGAAATATCGTAGGTTTGTTTGACGAGAGTTACTTGGCAATAAACGGTCAAATTTTTACCTAGTTTCTTTTTATTCAAAATAGAAACATACTTCTCAATTATGCCTTCTTTTTCTAATCGTTTCACTCTATCATGAACTGGCGTGAGCGAAAGATTGATTTGATTGGCAATATCTTTTAAAGTCAAATGGGCATCTTCCTGCAAAAGACGCAATATTTTTTTATCGGTTTCGTCTAAAATCATAAGTTTAGTATTGATTGTTATTAAGTCTATTCGGCAACTAATAGTTTTTTTTTCTTTTTAGAAGTACAAAAAAATATTTATTAGAAATATTTAATGCTAAAATACTAAATAAAATAAATATTTTCTTAATTAAAAGCCTTATAACAATAATATTTTCTTTATATATATTTTTGTAATGTAATTATTCTAACCCCATTAAACACACAACTATGATAATCGGAATTCCAAAAGAAATCAAGAACAACGAAAACCGTGTTGCCCTAACTCCAGCAGGTGTTGCTGAATTCAAGAAATACGGTCATGAAGTTTATGTACAAAAAACAGCAGGAGAAAACAGTGGATTTAGCGATAAAGCTTACGCCGAAGCAGGTGCAAAACTATTGCCTACAATTGAAGATGTTTACAGCATTGCTGAAATGATTATTAAAGTAAAAGAACCTATTGCCTCTGAATATTCACTAATCAAAAAAGATCAATTATTATTCACCTATTTTCACTTTGCATCATCTGAACCATTAACGCATGCTATGATTGAGCGTGGCGCAGTATGTCTTGCTTACGAAACAGTCGAAAAAACAGATCGTAGCTTACCATTATTAGTTCCAATGTCTGAGGTAGCAGGTAGAATGTCTATTCAAGAAGGCGCTAAATACTTGGAAAAACCAATGAAAGGAAAAGGAATCCTTTTAGGAGGTGTTCCGGGAGTAACTCCAGCAAAAGTAGTGGTTTTAGGTGGTGGAATTGTGGGAACACAAGCTGCTAAAATGGCTGCAGGATTTGGTGCTCGTGTTACAATGATGGATGTAAGTTTAGCTCGTTTACGTTATCTATCAGATGTAATGCCCGCTAATGTAACGACTTTGATATCTAACCATTATAACATTTGCGAAGCAATAGCTGATGCAGATTTAGTAATTGGGGCCGTTTTAATACCTGGTGCCAAAGCGCCACATTTAATAACTCGTGAAATGTTGAAATTAATGAGTCCAGGAACAGTAGTAGTGGATGTAGCTGTTGATCAAGGTGGCTGTATTGAAACCTGTACGCCAACCACACACGAAAATCCAACTTTTATCATTGATGAAATTGTTCATTATTGTGTAGCAAACATGCCTGGTGCTGTTCCTTATACTTCAACTTTGGCTTTGACAAATGCAACTTTACCTTATGCATTACAATTAGCAAATAAAGGCTGGAGAAAAGCTTGTAAAGAAAATGAAGAATTGAAAAAAGGATTGAACATAGCCGAAAGCAAAATAGTTTATAAAGGAGTAGCTGAAGCTTGGGGATTATCTTTTGATGAAGTTGAATCTGTTTTAGAAGAATTTGCAACTGCTTAATTCCTAAAAAAAATAAATACCCCCAAAATGTAAAATCCGCCTTTGATAAAGGCGGATTTTTTTATTTGATAGTTTAAAATCTTTTTAAACTTAAATTATTCTTTTGGTTTTGTTAAATAATAAATTGGAATTCCTGTCAACATAATAAGAACACCCCAACCGCAAGTAGAAAACTTTGTAAACAAAAGTGAAACACATACAGCCGAAGCTATAATAATATACAAGAAAGGCAAGAAAGGATAACCAAAAGCTTTGTATGGTCTTTCGGCATCAGGCATTTTTTTACGTAAAATAAAAATTCCGTAAATAGTCAGAATGTAAAAAATCAATACAATAATAATTACAAAATCCAATAAATCCCCGTATTTTCCTGTCAAACACAACACCGAAGCCCAAATACATTGTACCCAAAGTGCCCAAGCTGGAACACTCGCATCATTCAAGTTTGCTGCTTTTTTAAGGAACAAGCCATCTTTTGCCATTGTATAATAAACTCTAGCTCCTGCCATTATTAGGCCATTATTACAAGCAAAAGTTGAAATCATAATCATTAATGCAATTATAATTGTTCCCATATCACCAAAAGTATATTGCGAAGCGACTACTGCTACTCTATCTGATTTTGCAGTGGCAATTTCATCCAAAGGGATAACTGCGAGATACATCAAATTTGTCAAAACATAAATAATTGTTACGATAAATGTTCCCAAAAACAAACTCAAACCCACATTGCGTTTTGGGTTTTTGATTTCACCAGCAATAAAAGTTACTCCAACCCAAGCATCACTAGAAAATAAAGAACCCACCATTGCTGCTGAAATTCCCGTAATCAATGCAGTTCCTCCTATTGGTAACCAAGAACCGGTTTCCGTATTAAAAGAACGTGTACTCCAAGCATCAGCCCAGTTTGCGTTCCAAACATCGGCTTTGGCTGCCAATAAAAACCCAAAAATAATCAAGCCAAACAAAGACAAAATTTTGATTACAGTCAAAACCGTTTGCAGGATTTTACTGTTTTTAACACCGCGACTATTCACATATGTCAGTAAAACAATTGTAACAATAGATACTATTTGCGCCGCATTGAGTTTAAAAGAACCTAATTCATAAAGAATATTTTCATCACTCAAAGGTGGATATAAATAAGCTGCAAATTTTGAAAACCCAACACCTACTGCAGCTATTGTTCCGGTCTGGATTACGGCAAAGAAACTCCATCCGTACAAAAATGCAATTAGTTTATTATAGGCTTCTTTAAGATATACATATTGACCACCTGCTTTAGGGAACATAGCGCTTAATTCTCCATAACTCACCGCAGCAATCATCGTAATTAATCCTGATATAAGCCAAATTAAAGTCAGCCATCCAGCTGATCCAACTTGTCGGGCAATATCCGCACTCACTATAAATATTCCTGAACCTATCATAGAACCCACCACGAGCATGGTTCCATCGAGCAATCCGAGTTCTCGCTTAAAATCTTCTGGTTTATTGTCTTGCATAATTATTGGTTTTGGTTTTTGGTAGGCTAAAGATAAACTTTTTTTAGAAATCAGTTTACAGGTGTATCCTTACTTCTTTGTTTTATAATAAACTGAAAAACAAATCCTTTTTTTAATTACTTTTAGCTTCAGAAAAAACTAAACCATTACCAAAAAACATTTAATCAATGAAGAAAATAACTTTTTTACTATTAAGCTTAGCCTTTACAGGATGCATTTGGGCCCAAGACAACAATACTTTTGCTTTGAAAATGGATCATATTGCACTTTCCGTGAAAGATGTAAATAATTCTGTGACATTTTACACTACTGTTTTGAAACTTCAAGAAATAACCAATAAAACTAAAAAAGAAGGTATTCGTTGGATTTCGTTAGGTGACGGCAAAGAAATGCACTTAATATCTACCATGAAAGAGCCTGTAATAACTAATAGAGCGGTTCATTTTGCTTTCATGTCAGCTAATTTTGATGTTCTTGTAAAAGCTTTAGAGGACCAAAATATTATGTATTGGGATTGGGCTGGAACTAAGCACAATATTAGTGTTCGCGCAGATGGAGTCAAACAAATTTACATTCAAGATCCTGATGGTTATTGGATAGAAATAAATAGTGTGAAGTAATACTTCTGACCAAATACCATAAAAAAACTCCTCATTAACTGAGGAGTTTTTTTTTATATCACAAACCAAATCATCAGCATTTATTGTAAAACTCTATTGATTTGAGTGAAGTTTTTCTCATAATATTTTTCTTTGGTAGACGAGATAATCACACCACTACTCACTGAAGAATGAATAAATTTTATTTCGCCATCACACACTTCAACAACCATTCCTACATGGTTTATTTGCCTTCTACCATTTGTTTTAAAGAAAATCAAATCTCCTTTTTGAGCTTCCTCCGTATTAATTCTGGTACCAATATTAGCTTGTTCAAAAGAAGACCTCGGCAACTTAATATCAAAAGCACCAAACGTGCTGCACATCAAACCAGAACAATCAAATCCATCCTTAGAAGTTCCTCCTGTTCTATATCGAGTTCCTATGTTATCAGAAGCTGTTTGTATTAACTGATCAACTAATTCAAAATTATTTGAAGGTCTAATAAAACCATTAGATTCAGCAGGTTTTATTTTTTCATCAGCAGGATGTTCAACTACACTATTTTCGGGAACTGAATTTGTACTTTGAATGGTTAGTTTATAACCAACAAGTAATTTTTTTACAATTCCAGGATTTTGTTTTTCTAATTCCTGCACTGTGATCCCATATTGTTTAGCAATCCCAAATTTCGTTTCTTTAGGTAGAACTTCACGTATAATTTTAGTGTTGTTATTTGACTCTTCAAGTTGTTTAGTCGTTTCAACTATTTCAGTTTCGTTTTTTACAATTTCTTTTTGAGAAGTAGAAGGTTCAGTAGTCGTTTTGACAATTTCTTTATCAACTACTACTACATTAGGTTGAAATCCTACTTTTACAGGAACATTAATTTTTTGGCCAGCCCTAAGAGACTGCTTTTCCAATATAGGATTCGCTTTATCTATATCTGAAACCGTAATTTGGTACTTTTTAGCAATTGCATATTTCGTTTCATTCTGCAAAACTTCGTAAACAACCATTTCGGTTTCTTCTTTAGCTTTATCCACCACAACGTCATTAGCGGGAGCCGAAACCACCTGATCTTGTTTAACAATTTCTTTTTCAGGAACAACTGTTTTGGAAACTATTTCAACTTCTTGTTTTTCTAAAACTGGATTAGGTTGGTATCCTTCATTTACAAGAACCGTAATTTTATCCCCTGTTTGAAGTGCTTTTTTTTCTAATTTAGGATTGGCTTTTTCTAAGTCTGCTACAGTCATTCCGTATTGTTTTGCAATGGAATACTTGGTTTGTTTAGGCAAAACTTCGTGGATAATTGTTTCCTTTTTTGCTAAATCTACCTCTCTATTTGAGTTTGCAACAACTGTTTCTGAAACTAACAATCCATTTTCAGGAATCGTTATTTTTTGTCCTTTTTTTAATCCCGAAGATTCTAATTTTGGATTGGCTTTATTTAAGTCTTCAACTGTAATTCCGTATTGTTTAGCAATACCAAAAAGAGTTTCTTTAGGAAGTACTTCGTGAATTTTTTCAGAACTATTTGTTACTTTTTCAGCAACTGAGTTTGTTTTTTTAGAATTATGGCTAGGAATTAACAAAACTGACTTGAGTTTTAGAACACCTCTACAGTCTGGATTTAATTCATAAATAACACTTGGATTTACTTTATATTTTTCTGCAATGCTAGATATTGTTTCTCCTTTTGTAATGGTATGTTTTGTGTACTTTTCCTGCGAAAAAACACTGACACTACTCAGGAATATCAACACTAAAATTAATTTAAAATACCTCATTCTATTTTTAAAATATTATTCCTTTTTACCTTGCTAACGGTTTTAGGACATAATTATTGAATCAAACTATTATTCTCTCAAATGACGAGACGAATATTTGTATTGCAACATTCTTCTATACAGAAATAAAACGGGAAAAAATTTACAAAATTTGGGATTGAAGTTAATCCCGAAACTTTCCCCTAAAATAGGCTAATTGCTACAAAAGGCTAATTTAAGCATAAAAAACAAAAAAACATATTTTCCTATTTCCAATTTTCAAAAATTCACATATAAAACTACTTTTTTCTAGTAAAAATATATAAATGCGTTTTTGAAAATCACGTCATTAATTTTATTCGTTTTGCAAAAATCTCATATTTGAAGCACAACCACAATGCTTTTAAGAAAACTTTAAAATTAAATTATGATTTAACTTCTATTGTTACTAACTGCCAGAAAGTAAATACTATAAAAAATCTCCAGAGAAGTTTTATTCCAAAAAAAGCTCCTCTTAAAAAGAGGAGCTTAAATATAAAATATCTATTCCTTACGCTTTTCCAGCAGCAATCAAGTTTAATGCTGAACCAGCTACAAACCAACCAATTTGTCCTTCATTGTACGTATGATTTGCCAAGATAATATCTTTAGTTCCATCAGCATGAACAAATTCTATCGTCAATGGTTTTCCAGGAGCAAAATCAACTAAATCTGTGAAGTTAATCACATCATCTTCTTGGATTTTATCATAATCTGCTTCATTAGCAAATGTCAATCCTAAAAGCCCTTGTTTTTTAAGGTTTGTTTCATGGATACGAGCAAATGATTTTACTAATACCGCTTGAACACCTAAGAAACGAGGTTCCATAGCCGCATGCTCACGAGAAGATCCTTCGCCATAGTTATGGTCACCCACAACAATTGATGGTACTCCAGCCGCTTTGTAGGCGCGAGCAACTGCAGGAACCGCATCATATACACCCGTCAATTGGTTTTTAACTGAATTTGTTTTTTCAGTAAAAGCATTTACTGCTCCAATCAACATATTATTCGAAATATTATCTAAGTGACCGCGGAAACGCAACCACGGACCAGCCATAGAAATATGGTCTGTTGTACATTTTCCAAAAGCCTTAATTAATAATTTAGCTCCTGTAATATTTTTACCGTCCCAGGCTGGAAATGGCGCTAATAATTGCAAACGATCAGAGCTTTCACTAACTACAATTTGAACTCCCGATCCATCGACAGCTGGCGCTTGAAAGCCGTTATCTTCCACGGCAAAACCTTTTTTCGGTAATTCATCACCATATGGCGCAGTCAATTTCACCTCTTCGCCATTATCATTGATTAATGTATCTGTTAAAGGGTTGAAATCCAAACGACCTGCAATTGCTAAAGCAGCAACCATTTCTGGCGAAGTTACAAAAGCGTGCGTATTTGGATTACCATCGGCACGTTTAGAAAAGTTACGGTTAAAAGAGTGAACAATTGTATTTTTTTCTTGCTTGTCTGCTCCCGCTCTATCCCATTGTCCGATACAAGGTCCACAAGCATTGGTAAATACTTTGGTTCCCATTTTTTCGAAAGTAGCAATAATTCCATCTCTTTCGATAGTGTATCTAATTTGTTCGGAACCTGGGTTGATCCCAAACTCCGCTTTTGGACTAATTCCCATTTCAACAGCTTGGTTTACGATAGACGCAGCACGAGCCATATCTTCGTAAGATGAGTTGGTACAAGAACCTATTAATCCCCATTCTACTTTAATGGGCCAACCGTTTGCGGCAGCTTCTTCTTTCATTTTAGAAACTGGTGTTCCGCGGTCTGGAGTAAAAGGACCATTGATATGTGGTTCTAATTCCGAAAGGTTGATTTCGATTAGTTGATCGAAATACGTTTCTGGATTAGCATAAACTTCTGGATCGGCGGTTAAATAAGAAGCTACTTTATCGGCAGCATCAACCACATCTTGACGTCCTGTTGCGGAAAGATATCTTCTCATGGACTCATCATAACCAAATGTAGAAGTAGTTGCTCCAATTTCGGCTCCCATATTACATATAGTTCCTTTTCCAGTACAAGACATTGAAGTGGCTCCTTCGCCAAAATATTCAACAATAGCTCCAGTTCCTCCTTTCACGGTAAGAATATCGGCTACTTTAAGAATTACGTCTTTTGGCGCAGTCCAACCCGATAATTTTCCAGTTAATTTTACTCCTATTAATTTTGGAAATTTCAACTCCCAAGACATCCCTGACATTACATCTACTGCGTCAGCACCACCAACACCGATAGCCAACATTCCCAATCCACCTGCATTTACAGTATGGGAATCCGTACCAATCATTAAACCTCCTGGAAAAGCATAGTTTTCCAAAACGATTTGGTGAATAATTCCCGAACCTGGTTTCCAGAAACCAATTCCATATTTATTAGATACTGACGAAAGGAAATCAAAAACTTCTTTTGATTGTGTGTTTGCTGCTGCTAAATCAAATTCAGCCCCATTTTTAGCTAAAATCAAGTGATCACAATGCACA